>JBIKVK010000229.1:0-5658 GCA_044356835.1 Burkholderiaceae bacterium | reverse complement strand
GCGCCACAGCAACCGTCTCGTCGTAAGAGGTCAGTGCAACGAACTCGATCTCCTGCTTCAGATTGACCCCGTCGCGGGCAGCGCGATCGAGATGCTCACGAGCCTGTTTGAGATCGTACCGGTAGCCCTTCAGGTCCTTGGGCGATCCGAAGATGCCATGAGGAATGGGCCCCTGGATTCGGTCGACGTTGCCCATCATCACCTTCTCGATGAAGGTGTCGTAGGGGAAGGCACAGCTGACCGCCCGCCGGAAATGAATGTTGTCAAACGGCGCCCTGCGGTGATTCATGCGCATCATGAAAGTACGCAGAGCCGGCTCAATGGACATCCTCACACCCGGGGTCTTTTCCAGGTCTGCAAACTGATCAGGCGGCACATAGCCGTTGGTCCCATCGATATCGCCCTTCTTGACCGCGAGCAGATGAGTCGTGTTGTCCTTGATGTACCGGTCCAGCACCAGCTTCATGGATCGGTCGCCCAGGGGCCAGCCTCTGAAGTAGTCCGGGAACCACTCCAGATCGAAGCGGTCGATCGGTTTGAAGCTTCCGGGAACCACTTTGTAGGGGCCGGATCCGGCAGAATTTGAAAGGAGATAGGCCTTGCCCCAGTCGTTGTCTTTCGTATTTGCGATGACCAACTTCGAATTGACGATCGGAAGCAGCGGCAGGATGGCCAAAAATGGCGCATAAGGCGACGTCAGCCTGATCCTGAACCCCGTAGCGCTGCTGGCGGTGACGCTATCGGCGCCCAGCATCGGACGCAGCATTGCCGAAGTGGCCGTCCCCACCGCAAGCATCCGCTTGAAGCTGTAGACCACATCTTCGGCGGACATGACCGACCCATCCTGGAAGCGGATGTTCTCGACCAGTTCGAAATCCCAAACGGTTCCGTCTGCCGAGGCCTTGGCCGATCGAACCAAGCGCATCTTGAGTTCCGGCGCCTCTTTGCCCGCGACGTATTCGTACAGCGCGTCGTAGCAGTTGTTCTTGAAAAAGAAGGTCGGCACGTCGATCACATCGTGGGGATCGAGCTTCAATGGCACGGTGCCGCCCCAGATCATGGGCCGAATCTGCTGGGCCGACAGCATCGCCGGCCAAAGCGAGCTCGACGCGACCGAAGTGGACAACAGCCCCGCCGCGCCCGGGACCTTCAAGAAGTCTCTGCGTTCCATCACACTCTCCCTGATTCAGCTGCATTTTTTGTCGCCGGCTGACCCCCAACACGGTCAGACCGTTTCTTCTGACCCGGAATCTATCGGCGGGTACCGCGCCTGTCAACGAAAGAAGCGGGGCGGAGTCGCTGGAGCGCCACCTGCAGACCCACATCATGCGGAATCTTCGACCCCATTCGATCAGGTTGATGCGGCGTGACCCTGGGCAGTATCCGAGCCAAGCGCGAGCCAGCGTCCCTGGCTGCGACGCATGAGCGCAGCGCCCTCCCAGCGCAGCAGGTGCAGCCATCCGTTTCCGATCAGATCCCGAACCACGATATGCCGGGTGATGACGTGCTCGATCGCCGCCTCGGGGGCGTCGATGATGACCGTCAGACGCAGGGGGTCATGCATCCAACGTGTCCCGTCGTGGATCGACTGCATTGCCAACCCGATGCGAAGATCGCCGCCGTTACCTTCAAAGATGCCCAGGTGCCCCCCTACCACGTTGTGCAGCACCTTGTTGCCACTCCCCAGATGACAGGGGTCGCACCGCGACGCGTGGTACTGCCCATTGATCCAGTGGGTGACCAGCATCGGAGCCGTCATCAGCAGTTCGAGCACACTGCCGTCGCGATCAAGCTCCGCATCATAATCATGAAGAAAGACTCGGCCGCCCAAGACCGCTCCAAGGCTTCTCCACCGGGGCGCAATGATGAAGGCGGCGTTGCCGGCAAGACCCCATTCAGGCCGGGTCTCGGCCCCGTCATTGGCCCTTCGACGCAACTCGACGAGGAGCGCCTGACTGGGCTGCCTGGGGTTCTCGCGAAGCGACGGCGCCCGCTCGCGACGCACCTGGTCAGCCGCGTGGGCCAGAACTTGAACGACCCTCTCAAGTCTTGTCTGGCCATGAGCGGGAATGAGATCGCGATCGAAGATCTCGATCTCATCGGTCGTCGTATTGTGTAGGGCCGCAACGAACCAAGTGCCCTCGGGAACCACGATGTTTCGGGCTCGCAGACCGGACCGAACCGCGGGCTCATTCAATAGATTCGACAGGACCCGCGCGTTCACTTCTCCGGTCTGCCCACCACAAGCGCCGCACTCGAGCACGGCTGACTGCGCATTGTTAGCGCTTTGACTCCCATGTCCGACCAGCAGAACCAGGGGAGCGAAATCCCGGATACAACCCATTGCAGAAAGCACTCGCTCGGCCAGGTCGACTCGCGCAGCCGGATCCAGGCCGGCCAGCAGCGGACGACACGCCGCTCGATAGCGCACCGGAAGACCCGACAGGTCGTCACGAGGGCGCTCATCGAGACCGGGCTTCACCCAGCGGAGCAGCTGGCCGACGTAACTCAAGCCCGCCGCTTCCACAAATGAGAACGAGGTCGAGGGCCAACGGGTCAAGGCATTCCAGGTCCGGTCCCAACCGAAGCGACGTTCTCTCAGTTCAGCTGCTCTGAGCTCTTCGGGCGTTAACTGAAAAAAATCGGCGGCACAGGATTGGGCACCGAGGGGCGGACCCAAACGGATCGAATCAGTTTCAGGAGCACTCGGGATCCGGTCCCTGACTTCAAGCGCGGGCGTGAGCAAACCCGGAAGTTGAAGCCTGCGGACCGAGCTTGCCAGCGGAGAGTAGCTCAGCGGCAGCCCAAAGAATCCTGCAAACCCGGAGGTCTTGATCGATGGCCATGTCGATTCGATGGCCCGTCGCATTGGCTCGCTGCGGACATCGATACAAAACACCGCCTGGGCTTCGATGGACCCCTCTGAACAGGGCGCCGGACCCAGCCCGTGAAGACGGGCCGCCAGCTCACGCTGATACGCAAATTCCCATGCGAGCTGCCAGATCTCATCCACCAAAAATTCGCGTGCCGTCCGGTCGATCCGGTGGTGGACATCGCCCCATTGACGGCGAACGGATTCAAACGCGTTTCGAGCCGCCGCATCATCCTTGCACTCCAGGAGAATTGCGCCCCAGGCCAGGCGGATAGCGAGCAAGTCACGAAGGTGCGGATCACCCTTCCCCGACTGACGTGCTTCCCAGCCCAACCAGGCACACCAGGAGGCCCACCCGTTGATGGTCAACAGCACCGCCTCGAGGTACTCTGGCCAAACGACCTCCGGCAGCCCGAGGCGACCGAGCACCCAGCGCTCTGCATCTTCGCGGGTGGCCGGAAGTGCACGCAAGCCGTCGCGTAAATGAGGCACGCCCATCAAGACGCCGATCCCAAGGTCATGGGTTACGGTATCGCGCCAAAATGAGTAAAGGCCTCCCGACCTGGCCGGCTGCCAATCCGCCTGCGCTCGATCGAAATAGCTCGCACAGGTCTGGCTGACCTGATGGGTGATGGCCTGGCGCCAGGACAGGCGCTCGCTTCGGTCCAGAGCATCGTCAAGCACATCAATCAGGAGCGGGAGCCTGGGCGGCTCCCCGGATGAATCGAGCGCCCGAATGCACGCAGGTATATCGGGGACACTCGAATCAGACGCGAACTGGCGTTGCGCCTGCCAGAGATCCTCCGGCGTGATGGATCCGGAGGTCCAGGCCCGCTGAACGTCCGGTCGCGACGGAAATACGCGGATGCCCGCGAGCACCGCCATCCTCGCGGCCACCTCACGCACCGGACGACCGATTCGCATCCAGTGCGGATTCACCGCGATGGATCGGTCGAGCGGCCAGGTCGGGGCGATCGCGGCACAAGCCCGTTCGCAAGCGGCATCGATGCGCGCCTGGAGCCAGGATCGCGAGGGCGCCCCACTCATTTCAGAGATTTTTTCGGGAACGGCGGGCACAGCCGCACTCTCGGGCACCGGGCTCGCCGGACTCGTATCAACATTCATCTGACACTCCATCAGGGGCCGGGCATCCAACGCGGCGAACCGATGCGAAGCGCAAGCCGGGTGAAATACTCATCAAGATAAAGGCCGGCATAGGCCCACCGGCGCGCGCCCGCATGCTCAAGACCGGCGCGTTCCAGATTCGCGGTCAACAGATAAAGGAGCGCAAACGCAATCGCGGCCACAACCCCTGCGCCGTGCCAGGGCTGGTCTATCAACCCGAACGGCAGCGCGTGGGTCACCACCGCAGCCAACAGGAGCACAATCAACATCGTGAGCCCCCCTGCGCCTTGCCAAAGCATGTGACGGATCGAGGGCTGCCGGGGGGACAACCACAACAGGGGTGACCAGGCAAACGCCAACACGACGCCCCACCATGCCGGCCAGTCCGATCCGCCCCCCGAAACGACCGTCAACGCGATCGCCAAGCCGGTGAGTAGGGGCGCGAGAAACACGCTCCAGCCGACCACGGACGATGTCCCGTGCATTTGCCGGATGCGGACTTCTCGAACCACGGTTGACGCCGCGAGGAAGGCATGTGCCTTGTAGAGGGAGTGCCCCAAGAGGTGAAGCACTGCAAAGGTATAGAGTCCGAGCCCGCATTGGAGTAGAACAAAGCCCATCTGAGCGACGGTCGACCATGCGAGTCTCACTTTGATGCTGATCCGGGTCATCATGACGATGGCCGCCAGGACCGCAGTCGAAAGCCCGAACGCGACACACAACCAGCGCGCAACAGGCGACAGCTCAAACAACGGAGCCAGGCGGATTAGCACAAAACCACCCAGGTTGACCACCCCCGCATGCAAGAGCGCCGACACTGGGGTGGGCGCCTCCATGACCTGGATCAGCCAACCATGCACCGGAAGGCATGCCATCCGGAGGATCACCGCGAGAGCCACGGCAAGCGCACTCAGTGGGAGCCACTCGGGATGTCGCATCCCGGCGTCGGGCAGACTCAGCGCGGAGAGGGATCCGCTCCCCACCGCCCACCAAGCGATCCCAGCACCCGCGACGAGCAAGACGTCTGCCAGGCGATCGGCCAGCCGTTTCTTGTACGCCGCCAGCCGCGCGAAGGGGCGGTCCGGATAAAAACAGAGCAAAGGCTCAAGGGAGCGCCCTACCAGGCTCCAGGCGGCGATCAGAATCAGCCAGTGATCGGCGATCAGCATCCACTGGACGCCCGCGATCACCCCAAGGTAGGCAGCCACGTGCCGATTTTGGAGCGCCTCGCCACGCAGGTAGCGGATTGAAAACGCACCGATCACGCAGGCCAGGAGGTGAACCATTAAGGCGACCCAAGCCGCCAGCAGATCAAATTTGAACCCCGGCAGCATTTGAGCAGTCGCTGCATCGACACCCAACCCCGCTGCGGCCAGGAGAAATAGGAGCCCGACGCAGGCGCACACAAGGCTCAACAACGAGGCGAGTTTAAGGAGCAGCCACGGCGGGTCTCGATGGCGGTCGAGGCCCAGCATGGAGATTGACAGAGCGGACAGCCCCACCGCGGGCAACAGTCCGCCGAACCAGAGGGCGAAGGTCGGGAGGTCAAACATCAATGGACTCGAGGACGGGATGGGGCCGCATGATGCCCCGCACAATTCATCCAGTAAAATACATAATTATTGAATTTTTATTCTTTTTTTTAGAACGATGAAAGTCGA
>JBIKVK010000228.1:0-5661 GCA_044356835.1 Burkholderiaceae bacterium | reverse complement strand
TTCGGTCCGTTGACAAATCCGCTGCTTTGGCTGCCCCCGGGGTCATTGCAGTCTTTGATGGCCAGGACGTTGCCGCAGACAAGATCGGAGGTCTGCCTTGCGGATGGCTGATCACAAGTACCGATGGAACGGCGATGAAGGAGCCCCCTCATCCGATTCTCGCCAACGGCAAAGCGCGTTACGTGGGCGACCATGTGGCCATGGTCATCGCCGAATCCCTCGAACAGGCGCGTAACGCGGCCGAGCAGGTGGTGGTCGATTATGAGCCACTGCACTCGGTCGTCGACACCGGGAGCGCCAAGGCTGCGGGCGCGCCTCGCGTGCATGACGAACTCTCCGACAATAATTGCTATCGCTGGGCGATCGGCGACAAGGCCCAGGTTGATGCCGCATTTGCGTCAGCCGCTCACGTTACCCGGCTCGATCTGGTCAACAATCGGCTGGTGCCCAATGCCATGGAGCCGCGGGCGGCAGTCGCCCAGTACAACCGCTCGGGCGATGATTTCACGCTCTGGGTCTCAAACCAGAACCCCCACGTTGAGCGTCTGCTCATGACGGCATTTGTGATGGGGCTCCCGGAACACAAGGTGCGCGTGATTGCGCCAGACGTGGGCGGTGGATTCGGATCAAAGATCTATCTGTATGCCGAGGACGTCTGCCTCACCTGGGCCTCGCGCAAGATCAACCGTCCGGTGAAGTGGACCTGCGAACGTTCAGAGGCGTTTCTCTGCGACGCCCACGGCCGTGATCACGTCAGTCATGCCGAACTCGCGATGGACAAGGACGGTCGCTTTCTGGCTTTGCGCGTGCACACCGACGCCAACATGGGAGCCTACCTCTCCACCTTCGCGAGCTGTGTGCCCACCATCCTCTATGCCACCTTGCTGGCGGGCCAATACACGACGCCGCAAATTTACGCCGAGGTTCATGCCTGGTTCACCAATACCGCGCCGGTCGATGCCTACCGGGGGGCGGGTCGGCCCGAGGCCACGTACTTGGTCGAGCGGATCGTCACCCGAGCTGCCTGGGAAATGGGCTTGTCGCAGGACGAAATCCGGCGCCGAAATTTCATCACGAGTTTCCCTTACCAGACCCCGGTCGCGCTGCAATACGATGTCGGCGACTATCACGCTTGCATGAAGGAAGCCAACGATCTGGCCGACGTGGCGGGTTTTGAGGCGCGTCGCAAGGCCTCCGAGGCCAAGGGCCTGCGCCGGGGGATCGGCTACTCAAGCTATATCGAGGCCTGCGGCATCGCGCCTTCCAATATCGCAGGCGCCCTGGGCGCACGCGCCGGTTTGTTCGAAGTAGGTGAAGTGCGGGTTCATCCTACGGGCAGTGTGACGGTATTCACCGGTTCGCACAGCCATGGGCAAGGGCATGAAACCACGTTCGCGCAGGTCGTTGCGGCTCGGCTCGGGATCAGTCCCGACCAGGTCGACATTGTGCACGGCGATACCGGTCGTGTGCCCTTCGGTATGGGGACCTACGGTTCACGCTCGATCTCGGTGGGCGGCGCGGCGATCATGCGCGCGCTCGACAAGATCGAGGCCAAGGCGAAGAAGATCGCTGCACATCTGCTCGAGGCGAGCGATGCCGACATCGACTTCGCAAACGGCGAGTTCACCGTTCGCGGCACCGACAAGAAAGTGCCCTTCGCGCAGGTCTCGCTCACCGCGTACGTGCCGCACAATTATCCGCTCGACAAACTGGAACCGGGCCTGAACGAAACCGCCTTCTACGATCCGACTAACTTCACTTTTCCGGCCGGCACCTACATCTGCGAAGTTGAAGTGGACCCCGAGACTGGCGAAGTCCGGGTGGATCGTTTCACGGCCGTTGATGATTTCGGGACGATCATCAACCCGCTGATCGTCGAGGGGCAGGTGCACGGCGGTCTTGCACAGGGCATTGGTCAGGCCCTGCTCGAGCACTGCGTGTACGACCGCCAGACCGGACAGCTGTTGACCGGTTCGTTCCAGGATTACGCGATGCCGCGCGCCGACGATTTTCCCGAGTTCCGCATCGGGCATGTGTGCACGCCCTCCACTGTCAACCCCTTGGGCACCAAGGGCTGTGGCGAGGCGGGGGCGATCGGTTCACCCCCGGCGGTGATCAATGCCGTGCTGGATGCCTTGGCGCCGCTCGGAGTGCGTGATCTCGATATGCCGGCAACGCCCAACCGTGTCTGGCAAGCCATCCAGTCGGCCCGCAAGGCCTGATCGCCCTATCCAAGGAGCATCAACATGTATTCCTTTGATTATCAGAAGCCGACTGATGTCGCCGGCATCACCCGCGCTCTCGCAACCGGCGGACAGGCGCTGGCCGGTGGACAGACCCTGATTGCATCGATGAAGCTGAGGCTTTCGCAGCCGGGATCGTTGGTCGATCTGGGTGGCGTTGCCGAGTTGCGGGGGGTGTGCCGTGACGGCAATGCCCTGGTGATTGGCGCCATGACCCGTCATGCCGAGGTGGCCTCGAATGCGGATGTTCAAGCGGCCCTTCCCGCGCTGGCGCGGCTCGCGGGCGGGATCGGGGATCGCCAGGTGAGGGCCATGGGCACACTGGGCGGGTCGGTGGCCAACAACGATCCGGCGGCCTGCTACCCGAGCGCGGTCCTGGGACTGGGCGCCACGATTCGAACCAATCGTCGCCAGATCCCGGCCGATGCGTTTTTCAAGGGCGTCTACACCACTGCGCTGGAACCGGGCGAGCTGATCACGGCAATTGCCTTTCCGATACCCAAGCGTGCGGCGTATGCCAAGTTTCGCCAACGCGCCTCGCGCTTCCCGCTGATCGGTGTATTTGTCGCTCAGACGGGCGAAGGGGTGCGGGTCGCCGTGACCGGAGGCGGGCAGGGCGTGTTTCGCCATGCGGGTCTGGAGGCCGCGCTGAGTCGCAGCTTCAGTCCCGATGCAGTGAAGGACATCCCGATTGATTCGGGCACTCTGAGTTCCGATCTGCATGCCAGCGCGCAGTATCGCGCCCAATTGATACGAGTTCAGACCCAGCGCGCTGTGCGGCAGGCGCATGGCTGATTCCGGCGCGGTTTTTGATTCTGTCGATGCGCTGACCGACGCCCTGCAGGGCGTCGGTTACTTCGCCCCCCGCTCACTCGCCACGGCGGTGCTCCTCGCCTTGCGCCTGGAGCGTCCGCTCCTGCTTGAGGGCGAGCCTGGCGTCGGCAAAACCGAGTTGGCCAAAGCCCTGGGCAAGGTCCTGTCCCGGCCGCTGGTGCGGCTTCAGTGCTATGACGGCATGGAGCAGCGCGAGGCGCTCTACGAATGGAACCATGCGGCGCAGCTGTTGCACATGCGTGCGGCGGGCGAGCAGGCGAGCGGAGTCACCCTCGAGCGGGAGATCTACCAGCCGCGGTTCCTGATCCGCCGTCCGCTCCTCCAGGCGCTCGAGGCCCCAGCCCCGGGTGCGGTGCTCTTGATCGACGAGGTCGATCGGGCCGATGAGCCCTTTGAGGCCTTTCTCCTCGAGTATCTCGGGGAATATCAGGTCAGCATCCCCGAATTGGGCACGATCGCCGCGCAGCACAAGCCCGTTACGCTGCTCACCAGCAATCGGACCCGCGATCTCAATGACGCAGTCAAGCGTCGCTGCCTCTACCAGTGGCTCGACTATCCTGATCGCGATCGGGAGCTGTCGATTATCCGTAGCCAGGTGCCTCAGGCCAGTGCTGCCTTGAGCGCACAAGTCGCCGATTTCGTTGGACGCCTTCGTGCCCAGCCTTTTGCCGATGCCTTTCAACGTGCGCCCGCCATCGCCGAGGCGGTGGAATGGGCCAAGGCCCTGGTTGCACTCGACACTCTGAGCCTCGACCCCGAAGTGGTGCAAAACACCGCCGGTGTCCTCTTCAAACAGCGTGACGATGTTGCTGCGCTGACCACAATGATCGAGCAACTGCTCGCGCCCGCTGATTCGGCGGGCTGAGGCTCCAGATGCTGCTGGGCGACGCCCGGTCGGGGAAGCTGCCCGATAACATCACCGGGTTCGGGCGGGCGTTGCGCCGTGCCGGTGTGCCGGTGGACAGCAGTTTGGTGAGCCTCGCCTTGCAGGCAGTGCAGATCGTCGGTGTGTCCCACCGGGATGACCTGCGCAGTGCGCTGCGCAGTGTGATGGTCTCCAGGCAGCAAGACCTTCAGGTCTTCGATGAAATGTTCGAGGCCTGGTTCCGCGATCCTGAGCTGTCGCAGCAGCTGCTGGCTCAGATGCTCCCCAAGGCGCCCAGCCAGGATGAGCCCAAGCGTCGTGCCCGTGTGCAGGAAGCCTTGTCGCCGCCTCGGGCCTTGGCTCAGCCTGCCGAAGCACGCGAGGATGAGATGCGGCTCGATGCCGCGATGAGCGCGAGCGACCTCGAGCGGGTGCGGCAGGCGGATTTTGCGGCGATGAGCGCCAGTGAGTACCAATTGGTCGAACGTCTGGCCCGCGAGATTCCGCTCGCTCTGCCGGATGTGGTCTCGCGACGTACATGGGCGGGCGCCCGGGGGCCGAGCCCCCATTGGCCGCGAACGCTTCGTGAGGCACTTCGACACGAGGGGGAACTGATTCGAGTGTTGCGGCGAGAGCGCCGTGTGGAGCCCTTGCCTGTGCTGATTCTGGTGGATGTTTCGGGATCGATGGAGCGATACGCGCGGCTGATGCTGGCATTTCTGCATCGGGCCACCCGCGGGCGCCGGCGGGCGGTCTTCGCCTTTGGCACCCGTCTCACCGATCTCAACTCGGCGTTTCGTGAATCGGACCCCGACCGGATGCTGGCGGCGGTGGCCTCGGCCGTGAGGGACTACGCCGGGGGCACCCGGATCGGCGAGTCGCTTGCCACGCTGCGCACGGACCACTCGCGTGCTTTGGTGGGCCGACGCACCGTCGTATTGCTGATCAGCGACGGGCTGGACACGGGCGCGCCTGAGCGGCTTGACGCCGAGCTGGGCTGGATGCTCGCGCGCTGTCGCAGCCTCCTTTGGCTCAATCCCCTCCTCAGATTTGACGGCTATCAGCCCCTGGCCGGCGGCGCTCGTGTGTTGCACCGCCGGGCCCATGCCATGCTGGCCGTGCATAATCTCAGCCGTCTCGAGGAATTGGCCACCGCACTGGCCCGATTGGCGGGCGCCCGGTGATGTGGCCGCAGAAGGAGAAATTCGATGGAAATGCAGGGGCAGCGTCACTTGCCGGTCGCGCAGAGCTTGGTCTGGGATGCGCTCAACGATCCTGAAGTGCTCAAGGCCTGCGTGCCGGGTTGCGAGCGTTTTGAAGTCGATGCCGAAGGAGCCTATGCGGTGGTCACCGCCCTCAAGATCGGGCCGGTGTCCGCCCGTTTCACCGGCAAGGTCCGTTTGTCAGATGTCGTGGCGCCCCAGTCTTACACCTTGGGCTTCGAAGGCCAAGGCGGCGTGGCCGGCTTTGGCAAGGGTACCTCTGCAGTGCGCCTCGAGTCCGTCGAGGGCGGCTGTGAGCTTCACTACACGGTCAGCGCGACGGTGGGGGGCAAGATCGCGCAGCTGGGCCAGCGGTTGATTGATGGCGTTGCCCGTTCGCTCGCCGACGATTTCTTCAAGCGCTTTGAGGCCGAACTGTTGCGGCGTCATCCGCCTGCCGCTGAATCGGTTCCGGAGGCGTCCTCCGAGGCGCAGGGCGAGTCCGGCTCCGAGATCG
>JBIKVK010000227.1:0-5677 GCA_044356835.1 Burkholderiaceae bacterium | reverse complement strand
ATCGAGCAAATTGCCGAGCACTGCGATTACCTTGAAACCTGCTATCTGCTTCTGAATGGCGAGCTGCCCAACGACAAGCAGTTGCAGGAGTTCACCTGGTCAGTCATGCACCACACCATGGTGCATGAACAGATGACCCGTTTTTATCAGGGCTTCCGGCGCGATGCCCACCCGATGGCGGTGCTGGTCGGATGCGTGGGGGCCATGTCGGCCTTCTACCACGACTCACTCGACATTACCGATCCTCAGCACCGTTTCATCTCGGCCATCCGGCTCGTCGCCAAGCTGCCCACAATGGTGGCGATGGCCTACAAGTACTCGATCGGCCAGCCGTTCATGTATCCCAAGAACGATCTCAGTTATACCGCCAACTTCATGCGGATGATGTTCGGTACACCGTGCGAGGAGTATGTGCCCAACCCGGTGCTGGTCAAGGCCCTGGACCGAATTCTCATTTTGCATGCCGACCACGAGCAGAACGCTTCCACGTCGACCGTTCGTCTTGCGGGCTCCTCAGGGGCCAACCCGTTTGCCTGCATTGCGGCCGGTATCGCAACGCTGTGGGGCCCTGCGCACGGCGGGGCCAACGAGGCCTGCCTGTTCATGTTGAATGAGCTCCAGGCCGCCGGGGGCGTCGAAAAGATCGGCAACTTCATCCAGCAGGTGAAGGACAAGACCTCCAAGGTGAAGCTCATGGGCTTCGGGCACCGTGTCTACAAGAATTATGATCCCCGTGCCAAGTTGATGCGCGAAACCTGCTACGAAGTACTGGGTGAGCTTGGGCTGCAGAACGATCCCCTGTTCGCCCTGGCCATGAAGCTCGAACAGATTGCGCTTGAGGACGATTATTTCGTCAGCCGCAAGTTGTATCCCAACGTGGATTTCTATTCCGGAATCGTGCAGCGTGCGCTTGGTATTCCCACCGAGATGTTCACCTGCATCTTTGCGCTGGCGCGTACCGTGGGTTGGATTGCCCAGTGGAATGAGATGATTGCCGAGCCGGATCAGAAGATCGGACGGCCCCGCCAGCTCTACACCGGTGCGACGCGACGCACCCATCCGCGGCAGCGCGGCTGAGTCGTCCGCTTCGTGCACGGCGCTTCGGCGCCGTTTTTTTTCGCCGATCGTCCGAGGTGGCTGATGAATTTGCAGAGCGAGCGCGTCAAGCGCGACATTGCCCATCACCTGCATCCGTACACCAACCCGCGGTCGCTGGAGCGTGACGGTCCGCTGGTCATCACGCGAGGCGAGGGCGTTCATGTGTATGACGAAAGCGGTCGACGCTACATCGAAGCGATGTCCGGGCTGTGGTGCACGGCCCTGGGTTTTTCAGAGGAGCGTTTGGTCAAGGCGGCTGAACGGCAGATGCGCACGCTGCCCTACTATCATTCGTTCAGCGGCAAGGTGCCGGGGGTGGTGGCTGACCTGGCCAAACGCCTGGTAGATCTTGCGCCCGAACCGATCAAGGGCACCGGCCATGTGATGTTTGCCGCGAGCGGCTCCGAGTCTAACGATACCGCGTACAAACTGGTGCGCTACTTCAACAATGCGCGCGGGCGTCCCGAGAAAAAGAAAATCATTGCGCGGGTGAAGGGCTATCACGGCGTCACTCTTGCGGCGGCATCGCTGTCGGGCATCCCGGCAATGCACCATCAGTTTGACCTGCCCTTGCCCGATACGATCCGGGTCAGTGCCCCCCATGCCTACCAGTTCGCCCAGCCGGGCGAGTCTGAGCAAGCCTTCGTGGGCCGACTGGCCCGCGAGCTTGAGGAGACGATACAGCGCGAGGGCCCCGATACGGTCGCGGCCTTCATTGCCGAACCTGTGCAAGGTGCCGGGGGTGTGCTGATTCCGCCTCCGGGCTACTTCGAAGCGATCCAGGCGGTGCTGCGCCGCCACGACGTCTTGCTCATTGCAGACGAAGTGATCTGCGGGTTTGGGCGCCTGGGGCGATGGTTCGGCTCCGAACATTTCAACCTGAAGCCGGATCTGATGACGGTGGCGAAGGCGCTGACCAGTGCCTATGTACCGATGTCCGCCTTGATGATCGCCGACCCGGTGTATCAGGTGATCGCGGATCAGGGGGCACGACTTGGGGGGCTTTCGCATGGCTACACGTATGCGGGTCACCCACTCGCTTGCGCGGTGGCCCTGGAGGCGCTCGACATTTACGAGGAGCGCAAGCTGATCGCGCGGGCGGCAGAGGTCGGGGCCTACCTGCAACGCCGGATTGCCGATCTGGCGGGACATCCGCTGGTGGGACAGGCTCGGGGTCTTGGCATGATTGGAGCGCTTGAATTGGCTGCGGTCCCATCCGAACGGCGCCCGTTCGAGCCGGCTCTGGGGGTCGGCGCCTATCTGGTGTCGCGGGCTCAGGCCCACGGCGCCATACTTCGGACGATGTCCGGCGATGTGGTGGCGTTTTCTCCCCCGCTGATCATGGAGCCTGGCGAGATTGATGCACTCATGGTCATTGTCCGCCGTGCGCTCGATGACACCCTGGACTGGGTCAGGCGCTGATCTGCTGTTTCTGCGGCCAGGCCGCCACCGCGTTCCTTGCAGGTTCCCGGCATGTACGAAACCGGGCGGGCGGTGTAGACTCCCCGCGTTTGTGAACATTTGATCGGTCACGATTGCCTGACCCGGAAGCCGGGCAGAATCGGCGGCCTCAGTCCGAGGCCGCGCATCTTCGACGAGAAACTCGTTTCCAAAGGTGACGCACCATGATGAAAGCCTTCCAGGGCACCGCCTATCTGTTCGGGGCGAACGCTCCCTATCTTGAAGAGCTCTACGAGAGCTATCTGAACAACCCGGGCTCTGTGCCCCAGGTTTGGCGGGACTATTTCGACACCCTGCAGATGGTGCCGGCCGCCGATGGTCATACCCAGTCCCGAGACGTGGCGCATGCCCCGATCGTGCAGTCGTTTGCCGAGCGTTCGAAGGAGGGTACGCTGCGTCCCAGAATGATGGGAGGCGACAGTGCCACCGCGCGCAAGCAGGTCTTCGTCCAACAACTGGTCGCGGCCTATCGATTTCTAGGAACTCGCTGGGCCGATCTCGATCCACTGAAACGGCAGGAGCGCCCGTCCATTCCCGAGTTGGAGCCGGCGTTCTACGATTTCACCGAGGGCGATCACGCCAATATTTATTCGGCGGCCAATACCTATTTCGGCTTCGACAACGCGCCCCTGCGCGACATTGTTCAGGCCCTCAGGGATACCTACTGCGGGTCGATCGGTGCCGAATTCATGCACATGACCGACCCGGCGCAAAAACGCTGGATGCAGGAACGACTCGAATCCACGCGCGCCCGTCCAAGTTTTTCCCCCGAGAAGCAGCGCCGCATTCTGGACCGGTTGACCGCTGCAGAAGGACTTGAGCGCTATCTTCACACCAAGTACGTCGGACAGAAGCGTTTTTCGCTCGAGGGCGGGGAGAGTTTCATCGCCGCGATGGACGAAATCGTCCAGCATGCCGGACGGTCTGGCGTCCAAGAGATTGTGATCGGTATGGCCCACCGCGGTCGCCTCAATGTGCTGGTCAACGTGATGGGCAAAATGCCCCGAGACCTGTTTGCCGAGTTTGAAGGGCATCACGCTGACGATCTGCCCTCAGGCGATGTGAAATATCACAATGGTTTCTCGAGCGATCTGTCGACGCCGGGGGGGCCGGTGCACGTGTCGCTCGCGTTCAACCCATCGCATCTTGAGATCGTCAACCCTGTGGTCGAGGGGTCCGCAAAGGCTCGAATGGTGCGCCGCGGTGACCGTAACGGCGAACAGGTGCTGCCGGTACTGGTCCACGGCGATGCGGCCTTCATCGGCCAGGGGGTTGTGATGGAGACCCTGAACCTCGCTCAGACGCGGGGCTATGGCACCCGAGGCACGGTTCATCTGGTCATCAACAACCAGATCGGTTTCACGACCTCGGACCCCCGCGACACGCGATCGACCATCTACTGCACCGACGTCATGAAGATGATCGAGGCGCCGGTGCTGCATGTGAACGGCGATGATCCAGAGGCGGTGGTATTTGCCACCCAATTGGCGCTCGACTTCCGTCAGCAGTTCCGCAAGGATGTTGTCGTTGACATCATTTGCTTCAGAAAGCTCGGGCACAACGAGCAGGATACGCCCTCCGTCACTCAGCCGATGATGTACAAGCGAATCGGCCAGCATCCGGGTACGCGTCAGCTCTACGCAGATCGCCTCACGACTGCCGGTGTCCTCAAGGCGGGCGACGGTGATCAGATGGTCGCCGACTTCCGGAAGGCGATGGACGAGGGCAAGCACACGTCCGACCCCGTCATTACCAATTTCAAGAGCAAGTTCGCGGTCGACTGGGCGCCGTACCTGAACCGCAAGTGGACCGACAGCGCCGACACCGCGCTCCCCATCGCCGAACTCAGGCGGCTCGGCGAGCGCATCACCACGATCCCGGAGGGCTTCAAGCTCCATCCACTCGTCGAGCGTGTGGTCGCCGATCGCCGGGCCATGGCTCGCGGCGAGCAGCCCCTGGATTGGGGCATGGGCGAGCACCTGGCCTTCGCATCGCTTGTGGCGGCCGGCTTCCCGGTGCGCCTATCGGGGCAGGATTCCGGGCGTGGGACGTTTAGCCATCGTCACTCGGTGCTCCATGATCAAAACCGCGAGAAGTGGGATCAAGGCGCGTACATACCGCTCCAGTTTGTGTCCGAAAACCAGGGGCCGTTCATCGTCATCGATTCGGTGTTGTCCGAGGAAGCCGTGCTGGCATTCGAATACGGCTATGCGTCAGCGGATCCCAACACACTGGTGATCTGGGAGGCGCAGTTTGGCGACTTCGCCAACGGCGCGCAGGTCGTGATCGATCAGTTCATCTCCTCGGGCGAAACCAAGTGGGGGCGGGCCTGCGGTCTTACGATGATGCTGCCGCATGGCTACGAGGGTCAGGGACCCGAGCATTCTTCAGCGCGTCTCGAGCGATACCTGCAGCTGTGTGCCGAGCACAACATGCAGGTGGTGCAGCCCACGACGCCGGCCCAGATCTTCCATTTGCTCAGGCGCCAGATGGTGCGCATGTTCCGCAAGCCCATGGTGATCTTGACCCCGAAGTCCCTGCTTCGGAACAAGGAAGCCGTGTCTTCTCTGGATGACCTGGCCAAGGGCGAGTTCAAGACCGTCATTGGCGATACCGATTCATCGCTCGACCCGCGCAAAGTCAAGCGTGTCATCGCATGCACGGGCAAGGTCTACTATGACCTGATCGGCGGGCGTCGGGAGCGTGCTCGGGACGATGTGGCGATCGTACGGATCGAGCAGCTCTATCCTTTTGGGCACAAGGCCTTCGACGCGGAATTGAAGAAATATGCCAACGCGACTCACCTTGTCTGGTGCCAGGACGAGCCTCAGAACCAGGGCGCCTGGTTTTACGTTCAGCATCACCTGACTGAAGCCCTGCGCGATGGCCAGAGTCTGAGCTACGCGGGCCGCCCGGCCTCGGCATCTCCTGCAGTGGGCTACTACGACAAGCATTATGCCCAGCAGAAAGAGCTCATCGCTGCTGCGTTTGGCGACTCGCGCGCCCGTCAGAAAAAGACATCCTGACCCATCCCCTCCGAATGAAGCCGCTTGCGGGCGGATGGCTGAACCCCTGTCGTTCAGCCAATCCGACGCAGGCGCGTTCCACAAATCCTATG
>JBIKVK010000035.1:0-19213 GCA_044356835.1 Burkholderiaceae bacterium | reverse complement strand
GCTGCCGAGAAGAAAAGGAAAGAAGAGGAAGCGCGCAAACAAGCGGCTGAACGCAAGGCGGAGGAGCAGAAGCGCCGAGACCGCGAGGCCGAGCTTCAGCGCCTGCTCCAGCAGGCGGGCAACTCGGCGGGCGGCGCAGCGACAGGTTCGGCCGTTGCAGGCAGCGGGGCGGCGGACGCGGCCTGGGCCGGGGAGGTCCGCGAGCTGGTGCGGGCGAACATCACCGGCTATGCCGATTCCGACAATCCGCAGGCGGAATTCGTGGTCCGGTTTGGCCCCAGCCCCGCCGCCGCGCCGGGGACGCGCCTGCGCGACTGCAGCTTCATCGTAGGCTCGGTGCGGCTGCGGCGGCCCAGTGGCAAAACGGCCTGGGACAACGCCGCCGAACGGGGCTTGCTCAAGAGCAATCCCTGGCCGCGCAAACCGGACGGCACCTGTCCGACCGGCGAAATCGTGTTGAGCATTTCCCGCCAATGACCGGCTGCAGAGTGGGCAATCCGCAACATCAACGGGGTTTCGGTGCGGGTGGGTCTATAATTGAAGGTTGTTCGGAACGAGACCGGCCCTTTTTCGTCGGACGTCCATGAATTTCTTTTCCCGCTCGCTGACTGCCCTCCTGCTCCTCGTCACCGGCATCGCCTCGGGGCAGATGCGTATTGACGTTTCGGGTGTGGGCGCTGCGCTGACTCCGGTCACGATTGCCGACTTCCAGCAGTCCGACTCGCGCATCCGCCAGCAAGTCGCCCAGATCATCCGGTCCAACCTGGCGGGCAGCGGCCTTTTCCGTGTCATCGATTCCGGCGCCCTCGTCATTGGTGAGACGGGCCCGATTGACTTGCTGACGGTGCGAAATCTTGGCGCCGACTGGGCGGTGGGCGGCTCGGCCATCCGCTTTGCCAACGGTCAGGTCGACATCCGTTATCGGCTCGCCGATTCGGTCCGTCGCCAAGAGGTCGTCGACGGCAAGGTCACGATCGATTCTGATGCCGATATCCGCCTGGGTGCCCACCGGGTGTCCGACCTGATTTACGAACGCATCACCGGAAACAAGGGCATCTTTGCCACCCGGATTGCCTTCGTGACCAAACAGGCCGACCGCTACCGCCTGATTGTGTCTGACTGGGACGGTGGCAACCCCACCGTGATCCTCACCTCGCTCGAGCCGATCATCTCGCCTTCGTGGTCCCCGGACGGATCGCAACTCGCCTACGTTTCTTTCGAGAGCAAGAAACCGGTCGTCTATGTGCAGACCTTGCTCGATGGCCGGCGGGTGGCGGTGGCCAACTTCCGCGGCAGCAACAGCGCGCCCGCCTGGTCGCCAGACGGCAGCACGCTGGCTGTGGCGCTCACCCGCGACGGCCTGTCCCAGATCTATCTCATTCCCTCCATGGGTGGTCGGCAGCCCTCGCGTTTGACCTCCTCGACGGCCATCGATACCGAACCGGTCTATTCGCCGGACGGCCGATTCATCTTTTTCACCTCCGACCGAGGAGGGTCACCGCAGATCTACCGCGTTGAGGCCATGGGGGGCAACGTCTCTCGCGTGACCTTCGGGTCTCCTTACAATGTCAGCCCGCGGATCAGTCCAGATGGTCGACAGCTGGCCTACATCTCCCGCCGGGACGGGCGTTACCTGGTGGTGGTGCGCGATCTGGCCTCGGGCACCGATCGGATCCTGTCGGACGGCGGTTCCGAAGAGTCGCCGAGCTTTGCGCCCAACAGCCGGTGGGTGATGTATGCCACCCGCTCCGGGGGGCGCGATTCGCTCATTGCGGCTACGGTCGATGGCCGCCAAAAGCTTCGCCTCAGTTCGTCGGCGGCCGATATCCGCGAACCCACCTGGGGCCCCTTCCAACGTTGATCGTCCCCCGTCCAATCACTGACCGACCGATCACCGGATGCCCACTCTCATCTCCAACGTCCCGCCCAATTTCCTCGGAGGCTCAATGAAATCCCTGATCCGCAGCGCCATCACCCTATCGTTTGTCGCCCTGATCGCAGCCTGCTCCACCACCCCTCTGGATGAAGACAAGGGCTCGCAGGTCCAGGCTCGCGGGGAAGGCTCCGCCTCGGGTGCGGAGTCCGCCGGTCTCGGCTCGAGGGGAGCCTCGGCCTCGGAAAACCAGGCCGGACGGGGTGATCCGCTCAATGATCCGTCCAGCCCGCTCGCCCGGCGCAGCATCTATTTCGACTTCGACAGCTTCGTGATCAAGGATGAGTTCCGTCCCTTGATCGAGGCTCATGCCGCTCACCTGCTCGCCAATCCGTCCCGTCGTATCATCATCCAGGGCAACACGGATGAGCGCGGCAGCCGCGAGTACAACCTTGCGTTGGGACAAAAGCGGGCTGAAGCCGTCCGGCGGGCGCTCAGCACCCTGGGTGTACCCGAAGCACAGGCAGAGGCGGTCAGCTTCGGCGAAGAGCGTCCGAAGAGCACCGGGACCGACGATGCCTCGTTCGCCGAGAACCGGCGCGCCGATATCGTTTACTAAACTCTTCCCTGACGCGGGGGTCGGATCATGCGTGCAGCCCTGTTCGTTTCTGCGATCCTGGTCGGCAATGCGCTGCTCCTGAACCCCGCGCCCGGACACGCCCAGCTGTTTGGGGAGTCTCAGGAATCGCGATCCCTGCGCGCGCAGGCGGCGCAGATCAGCGAAATCCAATCCCGGCTCGATACCATGGTGCCGCGCCTCGAGCGAATCGAGGCTACGGTCCGTGGCCAACTCGAATTGCAGCTGCGCGTCGACCAGTTGCTTCAGGAAATCGCCCGCCTGCGCGGCACCATCGAAGAACAGGCCAACGAACTCTCAAACACCCAACGCAAGCTTCTCGAGATCCAGTCAGGGCTCGACGGCCGGCTGCAGAGGCTTGAGCCCGTCGCCGTCGAAATCAACGGCCGCCCCGTCAAGGTCGATCCCGCAGAAAAACGGCGATTCGAGGCCGCCTCAGGCCTGTTTGCGTCCAAGGATTACCGGGCCGCCCAAGTCGCTCTTGCGGGCTTCGTGACGGACTATCCGGACAGCCCCTACCTGGCCCAGGCAATATTCGAGATCGGTGTTGGCCAATATCTCCAGAAAGAATACAAATCCTCCGCTGAAAATCTGCAGGCGCTCCTCACCCGGTTTCCCGAGAGCCCCAAAATGCCCGAGGCCCTCCTGACCCTGGCCTCGGCACAGACCGAACTGGGCGATCGCAGAGGGGCGCGGCGGACGCTCGAGTTGTTGCTGTCCCGCTTCCCCGATTCAGCCGTCTCGGGAGCGGCCCGCGAGAGGCTTCAGAGCCTGCCGCCCGCGCCGGCGACCGGACGCTGAAGCGCAAGAACTGGGCTCGTCAGGCATCACCGTCCGCCCCTGACCGCCGCACAGGTACGGCCGGGCGACGAGACCTCGAAAAAAACCGATTCACAAAAAACAGGGAGAGCATCATGCGCATGAATCGGGTCAAGCGACTCTGGAGCGAAGGCAAAGCCGCAGTCGGCAGTTTTCTGTCGATTCCGAGTACGTTCTCGGCCGAGATCGTCGCGCATTCGGGCTTCGACTGGGTCTGCGTGGATATGCAGCATGGCTGCATCGACTACAGCGACACGGTCCGGATGCTCACCGCAATTTCCACCTCCTCGGCCACCCCGATGGTTCGAGTGCCATGGAACGAACCCTCGATGATCATGAAGGTACTGGACGCGGGTGCCTATGGGGTGATCGTGCCCATGGTGAACAACCGCGCCGAGGCCGAACGCGCAGTGGCCGCCTGCCGCTACCCACCGGACGGCATCCGCAGCATGGGCCCAAACCGGGTGCTGCTCTATGCGGGTGCGGACTACCAGCCCAATGCCAACCGGGAAGTCATCTGCGCCGTGATGATCGAGACGGCCGAGGGCATCGCCAACATGGACGAGATCGCCTCGACCCCGGGCGTCGACGCCATCTACATCGGCCCGACCGATCTGGCCCTTGCGATCGGCGTGCCGCCGGTCATGGACAATGCCGATCCGAAACATGTTGAGGTGGTCGCCCGCATTCTCGCGACCTGCAATCGCCACGGAGTGATCGCCGGCATCCATACCGGCGGTTCAGCCTTCTCGCAGCGCTGCCTGGACCAAGGGTTCAAGATGGTGATGCTGGTGGCCGACCGAGTCGCCCTGACCAACCAGGTCAAGGGTGAGATTGGCCGGCTCTCGGGCTGGGCGCCGGGCGCCTGAACGCTTCGGCAGGGGCCGCGGATGCCTCGCGGCTCATGTGGGTCCTCAATCGCGCACTTCGAAGAGCGCCTCGAATTCGACGGGCATGTTCGAGTAAAGGGTCGCCACCCCGATGACGGATCGAGTGTGCCGCCCCGCCTCGCCGAAGGTCTGAACCATCAGATCGGAAAAGCCGTTCATCACCAGGGTGGGATGCTCATAGTCGGCAGTGCAGTTGATAAAGCCCAACACACGAACGACCCGGGTGACGCGCCGCAGATCGCCGATATGACCCTTGAGGGTGCCCAGACAAAAGATCGCAGACGTCCGGGCGGCCTGCATGCCCTGCTCGAGATCAAGCGTGGCGCCAATCTTGCCCCGCACCAGAACCTCCTCGGTCACCGGATCGATCGGACCATGGCCGCTCATGAACACATGATGGCCTGAGCGAACGGCCCGCAACCGGTTCTCACGATCGCGCCAGGGCGGGGGCAGTGTAATGCCCAAGGCCGCAAGCCGGTCTTCCGGGGATTCAGCGACGGACGACACCGCACCCTTTGAATTCACGATCTAGGCTCCTGCTCGAAGCTCCTGAAAGGAGCGGCTCTTGATCAGATCGAAGTCGATGCGTGCGCCCAGACCGGGCTGATCAAACGGCGCGATCTCGACAAAACCATCGGGGCTGACTTCGATGTCCTCGACCAATCCATATTTTTGGGCAGCTGCAGGCAGCAAGACCTCGAAGTACTCGCAGTTGCGCATCGCCATGATGGCATGGAGGTTCGCAACATTGTTCAGCGAATTTCCGCCGTGGTGAACCTCGAGGTTCATGCGGAACGCCTCGGCCAGATGCGCCGTTTTCATCACCGCGGTCAGACCACCCTTGATGGCCACATCCGCCCGCAAATAGTCGGTCGCCTGCGCCATCAGCCAGGGCGCGTAAGCCTCGAATCCCCCAGGGGAGTATTCGGTGGCCATGATGGGTATGTCGAGCTTTTGCCGCAGCTTGACGTAGTTGTAGATGTCCGATTCGCTGAGCGGATCCTCATACCAGTGAAACCCAAGAGCCTCGATCTCGCGGCCCAGACGCAAGGCCTGAGGGTAGTCAAACAATCCGGCCGGGTCGATCATCAGCACCATATCGTCTCCGGCAGCCTTGCGAACATCGCGGCAGACGGCGATGCATTCGAACAGGTCGGCACTGGGAGGGTGGATCTTGTAGGCTCGGAAGCCGGCTTCGCGCATCGCAACGACGCTGTCAACATAGGCACCGCGATCAGCCAGAGTGGAGGAACTCGCATAGGCCGGGACTCGCGTCCGGTAGCTGCCCATCATTTTGTGTAGCGGCAACCCGGCGATCTGTCCGCACAAATCCCAAAGTGCGACATCGACCGCACCAATCGCCCGCAAGGTCGTCGCGCGAGTGCGCTCGAGCAATTCATGATGCAGACGCTCTCGCGAGAGGGGGTCGCGTCCGATCACCACCGGCGCGAGATGTCGGACCAAGGACTCCACATCAAGCAGGGCGCTGCGAAACGATGACCCCAGAAAGGAGTGACCTTGGAGGCCCTGATCGGTGCTGACACACACGAGCCCCAGTTCGCCGCGCGCGCGGGTCGCCGGATTGGCGCGACCATAGCGCGCGCTCGGAATTCCTTCCCAGGCAAACAGGGTGACCGTCAGTTCAGTGATTTTCATAGATCGGTCTCTCAATGCCCTGCCTCGGAGGACTGATAGCGCGAGGCCGCCAGCCACTCATCGCTGATCTTCAAACCCCAGCCAGGGCCGTCGAGGTTGAAGTGCAACTGACCCTCCATCAGGCGGGGCGGATTTTCGTACATCCCTGCGTACATCGTCTGCTCTTCGATCGAATACTCCATGAAGGGCCCCGGTCGCTCGAGGGCGTTCCAGAGATGCATCGTGAAGACCAGAATCAGTGAATGATTCGCACAGTGGGGAACGCAGGGCATCCCCTGCGCAGCGGCCCTGCGCGCGATATCAAGAGCGGTGGTGATACCTCCGCAGTAACAGATATCGGGCTGAACGATGTCGACAATGCCGCCTTGGATCATCTCGTGCCAGACCGCGATCGCATGATCCTGCTCTCCGCCGGCCACCGGGATGTCGAGCGCCTCGGCCACCTCGCGGGTCCAATGCAGCTTCCAGTATGGACAGGGCTCTTCGAAATGGCCGTAACCGTTCGCTTCGAGCATCCGGCCCACCTCGATGGCACGGCCTGGGGAAAAACCGCTATTGCCGTCAGCATGGATCGTAATGTCATGGCCGAGGGCGGTACGGACTGCAGGGATCAGGGCCTCCGTTCGGCCCGGCCATTCGTCGACATCATGCCCGGCCTCGCGCCCTACTCTCACCTTGAACGCCCTGAACCCTGATTCATCGCGCAGTCGCCTGAGCCGGGCCGCCTCCTGCTCGGGCGTAATGCTGCGCAGCATGCTGGAACCATAGACCGGAACAGGGCGGGTGTGCCCCCCCAGCCATTCACTGACCGACTGCCCATGCACACAGGCGAGCGCATCCACCACCGCGGTTTCAAGCGCAGCGGTCGCCCGACTGATATGCGAACCGTGAAACTTGAGCGTCCGATCGATGATCCGCTCGAGCAGTCCAGCCACCGGGTCGAAGCTCACCCCAAGAACATGGGGTGCGATCTGTCGATGCACGATCTCGGCCACGATGTCGGCCGCCTCAAAACTTGCGATTTGCCCCCAGCCGGTCGTGCCATCCTCAAGAGTGACGCGCAGCAACCCCACCTGCGGACGCGCAAAGGTCTCAATCTTTTTTATGTGCATGGATCATGCCGTCTGTAAGAACTGTCGGACCCTAGCATCAAGCGCGAGCAGGGCGCAAGGGACATGCGCAGGGCTCAAGCACCCGGAGTTGCGCGGGCAGGCCAGAGGTATTCGGGGGCTGCAATTGCAGAACAAAAGTGGGATACTGGATTCACCCGATTCGCCGGAGGTTCCGACTTGCAAGTCAACACCATCAACCTTCAGGGACGTGTCGCGATCATCACCGGAGGTGCCCAGGGCATCGGTTTTGCGATCGCGCAGCGTTTCCTCCAATCCGGAGCGACGGTCGTCCTCTGGGACATCCATCAATCGGCCCTGACCCAGGCTGGAAACGAACTGAGCGCGACCGCTGGCCGACCGGAAGCCGTCCGAATCGACACCGTTGATATTGCCGACGCGAGCGCGGTCGATGCGGCCGTTGGCCGGGTTCTGACCCATAGTAAACGCATCGATATCCTGATCAACAATGCAGCAATCGTCGGACCCAACGCCAAACTGACCGACTATCCCTTGGACGCATGGCGCTCGGTGATGGAGGTCGATATCAACGGCACATTTCACTGCTGTCGGTCGGTCGCTCCCGTCATGCAAGGCCAGAACTACGGCCGCATCGTGAACATCGCTTCGATCGCCGGCAAGGAAGGCAATCCCAATGCATCGGCCTACAGCAGTGCGAAAGCGGCTGTCATCGGCATGACCAAGTCTCTCGGCAAGGAGCTTGCAGGCTTCGACATTGCGGTCAATTGCGTCACTCCGGCCGTCGCCCGCACGCCCGGCGCCATGGAACAATCCCCGGAGCATATTCAATACATGCTGGGCAAAATTCCGCGTGGGCGCTTTCTCGAACTGCGCGAGGCTGCGGCCATGATCGCCTGGCTGGCCAGCGAAGAAAATTCGTTCACCACCGGTGCGGTCTTCGATCTTTCCGGAGGGCGCGCCACCTACTGATGCTGAACGGCTGTCCGAGCCATGCATCTAATCATTGCTATTGACAACAATATTTCAGGGAGATACTCATGACGACTCAACAGCGATCCGTACAGCGCCATGGTGCCTTGCGCAGGCTCACGGTTGCCATTCTTCCGGCACTTTTGACCGGAGCGGGCCTTTCGATTGGCTCGAGCTCGCCATCGCTCGCGCAGACCTACCCAGGCGGCAAGATGATCCGACTGGTCGTTCCTTATCCGCCTGGCGGCTCGACCGATATCGTCGGGCGCTATGTAGGGCAGAAACTGTCCGACGTGCTGGGGACTCAGGTGCTCGTCGAGAACAAACCGGGCGCCGGCACCAATATCGGTACCGAGCAGGTCGCCCGAGCCCCCGCCGACGGGACCATGCTGCTGATCGGCTCGTTTGCAAATGGCGTCAACAAATCGCTGTTTCCGGGTCTCAAATTCGATCCCACCAAAGATCTTCTGGGCATCTCGCTGATTTCGCTGGGCTCGATCATCATGACGGTTCCGCCCGATTTCCCCGTCAAAACGGTCGGCGAATTCATTGCGATGGCCAAAGCGCAGCCAGGCAAGCTCAACTTCGGGGCCACGCCAGGCAGTTCCTCACACCTGGCCGGTGAGCTGTTCAAGTCGATCGCCGGCATTTCGATCGAACCGGTCATGTACAAGGGCGGTGCCGCCGCACTGACCGATTTGATCGGCGGTCGCATCCAACTGATCTTCGACAACCCCCAAATATTGCTCCCGCTTGAAAAATCGGGCCGGGTGAAACTGCTCGCGGTGACAGGCAACGAGCGCGCTGCCTATCACCCCAGCCTGCCCACGATGATCGAGGCCGGCGTTCCAGGCTACGAGATCTATTCCTGGTACGGCCTGATGGGCCCAGCCGGCCTGCCTGCCCATGTGGTCAAGGTGCTCGAGGACGCCATGGCCAAGGTGGCCGCGATGGACGAGGTGAAAGCCAAGTTCACTGAATGGGGGATTGTGCCGATCGGCAGCAACTCCGCGCGGATGAGCCAGTTCTTCCAGGACGAAAATCGCAAGTGGGAAAAAGTCGTCCGATCGGCCAATATCAAGCTCGACTAGTCCGTCGTGCCGTCCGCCGGGCTGGAGTGTGAGCGCTCCGGCCTGCGGCCGGTCCGGAAGTTCAAGAGCGTTGCTCCGGACTGAAGAGTTCGGTCAACCGGTTGATGTCCTCGCAGCCCTCAAGCGACCATACGGCTTCGATGACAGCCCGCACCCGGCTGCTCGACAGTCTCCGGGCGGCCAGCGCCCGGAATTTCGCCTCGATGTCGGCGTCACTCAGGGGGTTGCCCGGATCACCTCTTCGCTGATCGATCCGGTGCTCGAGTCGCCTCCCCTCTCGGGTCGTTACCGTCACGACCGCAGGAAAGGTTTTCGGAAAATCACGACCGAGTTCCTCGTCCGCTTCGATGGTGACACACCGGGACAGCCGCTGGATGTCCGGATCCTTCGCCCGCCCCTGCCTGGACGGACTCACATCCCCAAATTTGAGTGCAGCAGCGAAGATGTAGGGTCCATTGAATTGCGTGTCGAGCCGACCAAAACCAGGCTCGACCGGCTGCGTACCAATATGCACCGTCGCCCGTCGAATGGTGCGAACGTGAATGGATTTGACGTTTGAGGCATCGAGCCTATGCGCTTCACGAAGAAAGAGCAGTGCTTCGATCGCAGGGTGCGACCATGCGACCGCTGAGTAGCGATAGTCCTTGAAGCCGCACCGTGTAATCCGGAACGGCTGACCGAGATCGCTCCCCAGCAACTCGACATGAGCGGGCGAATCCAACTGCGCCCACAGACCGCCCGGTGCCTCGAAGACCCCTGCGGGTCCGGTAAAGCCACGCGCCGCCATCAGTGCTGCCTGAACGCCGCTCTGTGCAGCAAACGCGTTGAGCGCGTCCTTCATCATGCTGACCGGAAGCGCATAAGTGACCGCAAGCGAAACATTGTGCGCACCCGATATGGAGACCGCCTCGGCGAGCTGTCGCCGACTGAGCCCGAGCAGTTTGCCGGCCACGAGGGGGGCGGCAAATTGTCCCAGCGTCGCGGTGCCCGCCCAACCTTTTCGCGAGTTGCCCGTGATTTCTGCCAGCTTCATGCACAGCTCGTAACCAAGCACGATCGCCGTCAACACATCGGCCCCGCTCGCACGGACCCGCTCACCTATCGCGAGCGCCGGCGTGACCGAGAGCTCGCACGGGTGCGCGTGGTCCAGGGCGTAGTACATGTCGATCAGATCGAGCGCGCGCAGGGGTACGCCGTTGGCCAGCACGGCGTTGTAGGCACTCACTTTTCGGCCAGAGAGCAGGATGCTGGCTTCAGCCGGCCCGCCCATCTCGATCGCAGTCTCGCGAGCGATCCGCGACGACGGCTCGCCATAACCCCCGACGATGCAGGCCAGGGAATCCAGTAGGAATCGCTTGGCCGAGTGCCGGGCCTCCTCTGGTATTGAACTGAATTTCAGCCGATGGGCGAAGTCAGCCAGGACATCCCTCGCCTTGACCGGAGCAGAACGGTTCATGACAAAAGCCCCAAAAAGGAAGAATCGGGACTGACTCTGGGACTGAAGGGGCACCGAATCGGGTGCGCTCGGGTGGATCAGTCCACAGTGATGCCGGCGGTACGAACGATTTCCTGATATCGATTGCGCTCGGCCAGGATGAAGCGGGCAAATGCAGCCGAGCCCCCTCCCGCGAGATCGCCGCCCTGCGCGTCAACGACCGACCGCACCGCCTCGCTCTCGATCGCCTTTGCAACTTCGGCCTCGAGCTTGGCCCTAACCGCTGCAGGCAAGTCGCGGGGCGCGACGATGCCATACCAGGCGACCGATTCGTAACCGGGCAGTCCAGCTTCGCTAACGCTGGGCAGATCAGGATAGTGACGGCTGCGCTTGCTCGACGACACGGCGAGCGCTCGCAATTTTCCGGACGTGATCTGATCCCTGGAATTAGGCTGGACGATCATCATGCTGACCTGCCCACCGATCAGATCAAGCAGGGCCGGATTGCCCCCCTTGTAGGGCACATGCGGGATGGAGGCTCCAGCCATGCTCATGAACAGGGCGCCTGCCAGGTGCTGCGACGAACCGTTGCCCCCTGATGCGTAGTTGAGCGGTGGCTTGCCCCGCTTGGCGAGCTCGATCAATTCCTTGAGGGACTGAGCCGGAACGGACGGATGAACCAGAACCAGCTGGGGAAAAGTGGCTATAAGACTGATGGGTGTGAAATCTTTTTCGGCATCGAAGGGGATTTTTTTGTAAATGAGCGGGTTGATCGCATGGCCCATGGCAACGGTGTGCAGCACATAGGGGTCGCCTGCAGACTTGGCCACCATCTCCGCGGCAATCAGACCATTTGCACCTGGACGATTCTCATTGACCACCGGCTGGTTCCAAGCCTTCGAAAGATGCGCGGCGATTCCGCGCGCCAGGAGATCGGTCGTGCCACCCGCGGCAAACGGGATGATCATCCTGATCGGCTTGGACGGATAGTCCCCCGCCTGAGCGCGAGCGGCGCTCGGCCATTGCGTTACCAGCACCACGCTGGCCGCAGCCACTGAAAGAGCAGCCCATGATTGAATCGATCTAGAGAACCACATGCTCGCCTCCTCTGTCGACCGGTCATCGGTCGAATTGTTATGCCCAGGTAGGCCCCAAACGCCGAGCGTCCAACCGAATCGCCCCTGGGTCAATTCAGGTGATAGCCAGAAGGCGTGCCCTTGATCGTCGTCCGTTCAAGGTGCCTGCGTTCGCCATCGTCATAGTCTCCGAGCGCCGCGTGCATGGTGCATCGGTTGTCCCACATCAGCACATCCTTGGGTCTCCAACTATGCCGATAGCACAGCTGAGGTTTGGTGGCATGGCGGCACAAGAAGTCAATGATCGGGCGACTCTCGGCTTCGGTCATATCGACGAAACAGGATACCTTTTCGCCGATGTAGAGGGCTTTCCGCCCTGTCTCGGGATGAACACGAACCACGGGCTGCGCGATGGGCGGGATCAGACGCTTCGTTTCCTCATCGCGCTCACGCGTCAAAGCGACGATCTTGCGGGTACCGGTATGGATGCCGTGCAGACTTTCTGCGAGACGCTTCATTCCTGGCGACAGTTGATCGTAGGCCTTGGTCATGTTCGAGAACAGGGTGTCGCCACCGACCGGCGGAATATCGATCGCGCGCAGGACGGAACCCAGCGCAGGCTGGAGCGTAAACGACATGTCTGAATGCCAGAGGTGTCCTGTGTACTTGCCATCACCCGGCTGCCCGTCGGGCTTGGGCTCATTGGTCACCATCAGGAGTTCAGGATGCTGAGGGTGACGATCGCGGGGCAAAGCGTCGTGCGTGTCGAGGTCTCCAAAGCGGCGACTGAATGCGATGTGATGTTCGCGGGTCAGTTCCTGATCCCGAAAGAGCAGAATCCCGTGATCGAGGAAGGCTCGGTGAACCGCGGCAAACAGATCATCAGACATGGGCTGGGACAGATCGACGCCCATGATCTCCGCGCCCAGGCTGTAGGAAAGCGGACGAACTGAAAAAGACGGCATTGGAGCATCTCCCTTGAATTCCTAGACGATCATGCGACAGGAGCGGGCTCCGTCGGCAAGACCGGTAGCAACCCCGGTGAATTAAGTTGTGTTCGAGATCGCTGCCCGATCGAGTATAAAACCGAAGACTCGCGCGGTGCAAAGGTCAGACAGAGCCGTGCCCACATGCGGCGAATTCGCAGGGACCGTGGCTGGCGCCAAGAAGTCGCTCTTGAAATGCGAGCGGTCGATCAGTTAGAAAGCAGCTTGAATCCAAGCAAGGATCCGTCGATGAAATCCGAGAGCCCGATTATCCCGAGAAACCCGGGCGAGCGACTCCCCGTAGCCGTATCGGCCTCGGGCTGCTACATCCGCGATGCGCAGGGCCGCTCTTACCTCGACGCCTCAGGCGGCGCCGCAGTGTCTTGCATCGGCCATGGGCACCCGGCGGTGATCGCCGCCATGCGCACCCAATTGGATCGGCTGGAGTATGCGCACACGGCGTTCTTCACCACTGAAGCCTCCGAAACTTTAGCTCGACTGCTCGTTGAGCGCTCGCCCTCCGAACTCTCGGGCGTCTACTTTGTCTCCGGCGGCTCTGAGGCCATCGAAACCGCAATCAAGCTCGCGCGAAGCTATTTCCACGCGACGGGACGACCCGGAAAGCACCGGTTCATCGCGCGAAGACAGAGTTATCACGGCAACACGCTTGGCGCGCTCTCACTGGGGGGCAATCTCGCGCGGCGTGAACTGTATGAGCCGCTCCTGACCCCGGTGTCGCATGTATCGCCCTGCTTTGCCTTCAGAGGGAAAGAGAGCGGCGAGAGTGATGACCAATACGGAACGAGGCTTGCAAACGAGCTCGAGAAGACGATCCTCGAGCTAGGCCCCGAAACGGTCGCCGCGTTTGTCGCCGAAACCGTGGTGGGCGCGACCGCGGGCGCCGTTACCGCAGTACCGGGCTATTTCAAGAAGATACGGGAGGTCTGTACGCGGCACGACGTACTGCTCGTGCTGGATGAGGTCATGTGCGGGATGGGTCGCACAGGCCGCTGGCACGCGTTTGAGGCTGAGCAGATCGTGCCCGATCTGATCGCCTTGGCAAAAGGACTGGGCGGCGGCTATCAGCCCATCGGTGCGGTCATGGCGAGCCGAACCATCAGCGAAGCCCTAGATCGATCCGGAGGGTTCCGGCACGGCTTCACCTACATCGGGCATCCCGTCGCGGCGGCAGCCGCGCTCGCGGTCCAGCAGACGGTCCTGAACGAGGGTCTGGTGGAGCGTTGCGCACAGGCGGGGCATCATCTCAAGGGTCTGCTCGAGGAACATTTCAAGAACCACCCCCATGTCGGCGATATCCGCGGGCGGGGACTCTTCCTCGGTCTCGAACTCGTCGCATCGCGATCGGACAATCAACCCTTCAATCCCAAGCTCCGGATGCACGCACAGCTGCGCCAATGTGCTCTGTCCCTGGGGCTCATCTGCTATCCCTCAGGCGGAACCATCGATGGCGTTCAGGGCGACCATATCCTGATTGCCCCGTCATTCCTTGTCAATGACAACGAAATGACCGAAATCGTCAATCTGCTCGGACGCGCGATCGATCAGGTCTGCGCAGCGGCAGTGGCCTGATACCCTCACCGCCTCTTATTGGGGTTCGAGCCCTGCGGCCTTGGCCACCGCACGCCATGAATCAAGTTCGACCCGGATCTGGCGATCGAAGTCCTCCGCAGTGTGGGGCGGATAGATCTGCAAGCGCTGTGCCCGCATGAAGGTCTGAATTTCAGGGCTCGCCATCATGCGGATGATGTCGGCATTGAGTTCGGCCACCTTGGCCTTGGGGGTCGCTGAACTGACCAGGACCCCAGTCCAGCCCACCACGTTCACATCGGCCAGTTGCGCCACACCGGACTCGGCAACGGTCGGCAGGTTGGCCACGAACTGGGACCGGGATCGGCCCAAGGTCGCGATTGCCTTCAACCTGCCACTTTCCACGTGCGGCAGGGACTGCGGCATGCCATCCAGCATCAGCGACACATCACCGGCCGCAAGATCTGGGAGGGCCTGCGCGCTTCCCTTGTAGGGAACGTGCTGCATGTCAACACCCACCTTGGATGCCATATGGGCCATCACCATGTGCGCAAGCGTGCCCTGGCCAATCGAAGCGTAGCTGACGGACCCCGGCTTGGCTCGAGCAGCCGCCACCACCTCGGCCACCGTGGCGGGCCCGAATTTGGGGCTCGCAAGCATCACGACATCGTTGAAACCCAACAGGGCCACGCCAGAAAAATCCTTGAGCACGTCATAAGGGAGCGACTTGCTGGTGGCCGGAGTGATCACGATGGGTGAAAGCGATGCCACCAAAATGGTGGATCCGTCCGGCGGCGAACGAAGGACATGCTCAAGCGCAATCGCTCCCGATGCGCCCGGACGGTTCTCCACCGCAACCCGCGCACCCGCCTTTCGCATCTGCTCGCTCAAGGCGCGAGCCTGAAGGTCTGAGGCGTTGCCTGGCGGGAACGGCACAATCAGTCGAACAACTTTACCGGTCTCAGTTTGCTGGGCAGATACGGGCGCGGCAATCATCCCGATCCATAGACTTGCCAGCACTGCGCTCCATTTCAACATGGTGGTCTCCCTTGATGATGACGATTCTTTTCCGTGGGGCCGACTCAGCCCGATCCTCTGGGCACAACCAGCGCATCCACCGCGATACAGCCTGCACGGCCGACTCTCAATGGATTGATATCCACCGCGTCGATCCGGCTGCCCGCCCAGAGCGAAAACGCCTGAAGGCTGTCAATGGCGTCGATCAGAGTTTCAAATGAGTTGGACCATCGCCAGCGTGGACTGGTGAGTATGCGTCCGAGTGAAGATCGCTCAAGATCGAGACGGATCTGCTCTCGGCTCACCGGTGGCACCCAGACACTCACCTGGTTCAGCGCCTCGGCAAAAACCCCACCGAGCCCGGCGATGAGAATGTTGCCGAGATCATCGGTACGCTTGAGTCCGACAATCACCTCAAGATCGGCCTCGATCATCGGCTGCACGATGAATTCAGTGCATTCACCCATCGAGGCAAACGCCGCCTCCAGGGCGGCGGCGTCGACGATGCCGGTGCGCACCAAGCCCCGCTCGGTCTTGTGGGTTACGCCATGGACGACGCCTTTGACCGCAACGGGGCCTCCGATTGACGCCAACGCCGCCAAAGCTTCCTGGAGATCAACACAACGATGCGTGCGAACCACAGGGACGCCAAAGCGAGCGAGAAGTCCCAGGCTTTCAGGTTCTGTCAGCGGTCGCTCAAGCGACAACAGATCCTCCTCGGCGGCATCGATCACAACCCCCGATCGATTCCCGGATCTGCCTTGATCCAAGGATGCGTCAGATCCACCCTCGGACAGGATCGCAGCCATCGACTGCATCGCACAATCGGTGTCAGAGATGCAGACAAATCCGTGCGCTTCGTACTCGGCCCGCTCGCCCGGCTGCAAGCCTCCCGGAGTCAGAATAATGATCGGTTTGCCCAAGGGCACCGCCCCGGCGAGGGCCTCGATGTAGGGCAGACGCTGGTAGTCATTCATGGAATGAACGAGGGCGAGCATCACGGCGACGCCACCGTCGCCTGCAATCAAGCTCGGTACCTCTGCAAAGACCGAACGCATGGCTCCGAACGCGCCGTAATCCGTAGGGTTGCCGATCTTGGAGAAGAGCCTGCGGGCCTCAAGTGCCTCCTGGGTCTGTGCAGAGTATCGGGTCAAGCGACATCCGAATCGTTCGGCGCTATCGAGCAGGATCGCCGCCCCGGCACCCGATACGGTCAGGGCTCCAACGCCACCGACCCGGCGACCGAACCGGGAGAGCAGTGCCGAGGCCGTCATCAGCGCCTCAAGCGAATGCACCACGGACACCCTGGCGGACTGAAAGAGGGATTGGTACGCCGCCTCGGATGACGCCAGACGACTGCAGTGTGCCTCGGCCGCTTCGGCACCCTGCTCAGAGGATCCGATCCGAAAGACCACGATCCGTTTCCCCTGGACTGAAGCCCGCTGGGCGAGCGCCCGGAACCGTGTCCCGTCTGACAGCGCATCGAGCAGCAAAGCGATCACCTGGGTGGCCGGGTCGGCCACCGCAAACTCGAGGTAATCGAGCAGATCCAGATCGGCCTCATTGCCGGCCGACACGAAGAAAGACAGCCCCGCGCCGTGTCGGAACAAGATGCTCGCCATCGTGTCAAAAAGGGCGCCACTGTGCGAAATGAGGGCGACGTTGCCGGGGGTCATTGCGCGCGAGTGGCCGGTATTGAAGCCCAGCGCGAGGCGATGGGAAGTGCTGTAGATTCCGTTGCAATTGGGCCCGACAATTCGCAGACCGGTCTCACGCGAAATCGCACTCAACTCATCCTGAAGCGCTTTTCCCTCAGGCCCGCTCTCTGCGAAGCCGGCCGACCCGATCACGGCAAAACGCACGCCTGCAGCGGCGCATTCGCGAACAGCGTCGACCGTGGCCGGTGCCTGAATCGCCATGAAGGCGACATCGACCGGAGCGTTCAGCGACTTGAGATCGGGATAGCAGGGCAGCTCATCAATCTGCTGTAGCGCCGGATTGAGAGGATAGATCCGCCCGCCGTAGCCGTTACGGATCAGATTGGCGACGGTAATACGGCTCAGCTTCTTGGGATCGCCCGAGACCCCAAAAATTGCGACCGACGCAGGATTGAAGAGCGGCTTGAGGTCTAGCGGCCTTTCCACTTGGGCTCCCTTTTCTCGACGTAGGCGCGGATGCCTTCGACCCGGTCTTCGGCAAGATAGGGATTTTGGCCCTCGTTGAGCCGCATGGCGGCCGCGAGCGGCATGCCAGACGACTTCATCGCAGTTTCCTTCATGCGCCGAACGGTCACGGGCGCATTGCGGGCAATCGCCTGGGCCATCTCCAGGGCACTTGCGAGCGCCTGCCCCTTGGGCACAATCCGGTTGACGAAGCCCCAGCGATAGGCCTCCTGGATCGGATACAGATCGCCACGAAAGAGCAGTTCCATCGCAATAGCCCGAGGAATGACCCGGGGCAACATGATGGTCGAGAAATGCGCGCCCATCGCGCGCTTGGCTTCGGGCAGGCCCATCATCACGTGCTCAGCACCGATGCGGATATCGCAGGCTACGGCGATCTCGAACCCACCCGCGACCGCAGCGCCGTTGAGGGCCACAATCGTGGGCTTGCAGCACTCCTGGATCACTTCGAGAAAGAAGCGGCTGACCTCGTTCATGAAGTAACGGTTCGCCTGACCTGACGCATCAGCCTCGCGACGCATCTTGAGGTCAAGCCCCGCGCAGAAGGCACGGTCGCCCTTGGCCGTCAGCACGACCGCCCGAACCTCGGGATCGATACTGGCTTCATTGAAGTGATGCGTCAGCTCATGCATCAGATGAGGGGTGAGCGAATTCATCCGATGCTCACGGTTGATCGTGAGCACCAGCACATGACCATCACGCTCGACAATCAGTTCCGGACCCACCTGCTCGGAGGGAGCTTCGCTGCTCTTGGTTTTGGTGTTGCGTTTGCTTGGGGGCTTTCGTCCCGACCCCGCCTTCCCACTCGTTGCCATATCTCGCTCCCCGAAAAAAATTCATTTAACGATCAGGTCTCGTATGAAAACCTTGATCGGGCGTCTGTGCGCATGCTGGGCCGCAGGCCCGAGCGATCGGAGATCCGGACCGGACAGATCGGAACGAACGCGAGCCGCGCGAGAGTTTAATCCCTTGTGACGGGTTTGGCAGCGCGGTGCGGCAGTGTCGGTTCACCCTGCAACACGCTGCCGCAAGTCAATGGAAAAAAATGCTGAGCACAAGCTTCGGGTCTGGACCCCCCAACGAGCCTTTTTTGAATCTCTACCCTCAGCTCCGATAAGAAGGATCCTCGCGCTCGAGGAGTCGAATGAGGGCACTCCAGGCCTTTTCGACCGAACGCCGGCTGGGCCGCTCGAACGAGCGGGCGACCTGCAGCGCAACCTCACGGGGTGGGGTTCTCACCGCTTGACCGGTCGACTGAATCCGAACCTGCAACTGGCAAGCGCGTTCGAGGTAATACATCAGATCAAAGCTCTGCGGAACGCTGGTGCCTGCGACCAGCAGACCGTGGTTGCGAAGCAGCATGACCTGTCGGTCACCCAGCGAGCGCTGCAGCGAAACTCTCTCTTCATCGGTGAAGTGCACGCCCTGGTAGTCGTGATAGGCCACCCGATCGGTAAAACGCATTGAATGCTGATTGAGCGGCAAGAGCCCGTCCTCCTGGCAGGAGACCGCGATACCGTCGACCGTGTGAGTGTGCATCACGCACCCCACATCGTGACGCACGGCATGCACCGCACTGTGAATCGTAAAGCCGCCGGGATTGATACCAAGACCGGTCTGATCTTCGAGCACCTTGCCCTCCAAGTCGACCCTGACCAGGCTGGACGCGGTAATTTCGTCAAACAACATCCCGTGCGCATTGATGAGAAACTGGTCCGTAGTTCCCGGCACCCGCGAAGAAATATGCGTGTAGATGAGATCGGTCATCTTGAAGTGCGCAAACAGACGGTAGCAGGCCGCGAGCTCGACACGCGATTGCCATTCGGACTCGCTGAAATGGGCTGCCGAATCCGGTCTGGGCGCATCCGGCAACCCAGCCCGATTCAAACCCGCCTTCAATCGTTGAGCTGCACCGATGTTCAGATCGTTCATTCATGACTCC
>JBIKVK010000226.1:0-5739 GCA_044356835.1 Burkholderiaceae bacterium | reverse complement strand
CGCAGCTCTTCATCTGATCGACTGGCTGGGGTGTGCCGCAGCGGGCTCGATCACGCCGCCGGGACAGGTCTTGAGACGGTTTCTGCCGCAACTGTCGCCCGGTCCATGCCGCAGCATATTCGGTGTGGCCCTGGCCGTGCGCGATGCGGTGCTGGTCGACGGCGCAGTCGGCAACGTCCTGGAGATGGATGATTTTCATCGGGCTGCAATCGTTCACCCCGGGCCGGTGGTGGTACCGGTTGCCTGGGCCCTCGGGCAGCATCTTGACGCGAGCGCGGGCGAGGTGCTGGACGCCATCGTTCGCGGCTTCGAGGCGATGATCCGCATCGGGCGCTGCGTGGGGCCGGCCCACTACCGTTTCTTCCACAACACCGCGACCTGCGGCGTGTTCGGAGCCGCAGCCGCGGCCGCATCCCTCCTCAAGTTGAGTGCGAACGGGCTCGCCGACGCCCTGGGCAACGCCGGAACGCAGGCCAGCGGACTGTGGCAGTGCCGACTCGAAGACACCATGAGCAAGCAGCTGCACAATGGCCGGGCCGCTCAGTCCGGGCTACTGGCCGCCCAGCTCGCAACGCTGGGATTCACCGGGGCACACCAGATCCTGGAGGGGCCCTTGGGCTTCTTCAACGCGATGTGCCCCGATGGTGACCCCGCGCGCCTGCTGCAGCGGGACCCAGCAGACTGGCTGATTCACGAGACGAGCTTCAAGCCCTGGCCGGCCTGTCGACATGCACATGCCACGATCGACTGTGCCCTGGCGCTTCGTGGCCAGATCGTCGACATGTCGACGGTGCGCTCGATCGAAGTGGCAACGTACCGCGACGCGGTGCAGGTCTGCGACCGGCTCACGCCGCTCACGCCGGTTCAGGCCAAGTTCAGCCTGCAGCACGCCAGCGCGGTCGTTCTTGCACGGGGTCGCCCAACCCTCGCCGACTTCGACCTGCCGTCTGCCGACACGCCCGAACTGGTTGAGCTCCGGTCACGCGTCCGACTGGTGGAAGATCCCGATCTTACCGCGGCCTACCCGAACCGGTTTGGCGCCCGAATGAAGATCGAACTGTCCGACGGTCGTCGAATCGAGCACTTCCACGCCGACGCGCTGGGTGATCCGGAGCGACCGCTATCGCGCTCAGAGATCGAGGACAAGGCCTCGATGCTGCTTATTCACTCGGGGCGGAGTTCAGCCCAGGCAGACCGGATGATTCGATCCTGCCTGGTTGCCCAACACAACGATCGATGGATTGACGTATGCCAATCCCTGGGTTGAATGCGTAGAGGGACCACCCGATGAGCCTGATGCCTTACGACCAAGCCGCAGACTTTCCGCGTATACGCCGCGACTATCCGGCCGGGGAAGAATTTCTGAAACGTTTTCGCGGCATGAGCCGAGACGCACTCTACGCGTTGCAAGAGGATCGATTTCGCACCGTGATGCGCTTTGCCTGGAAGGTGCCTTTCTATCAGCGCCTCTGGGGCGGACAGGGCATAGAGCCCGGAGATATCCGCGGGCTTGAGGATATCGCCCGCCTGCCCGTCTACTCCAAATCGGATCTGATGGAGTCCGTCGAGCGATTCCCCCCGCTGGGCGATTTTGACGGGCAAGCCGTTCACCCCGAAGGAGCACGTCCGCCGGTCATCATTCAGACCACCAGCGGCACCACCGGGCGTCCACAGCCGCTGCTGTATGGCCCCTTCAGTCGCGAGGTCCAAAACGCCCTCCTCGCCCGAGTCTATCGACTGCAGGGCATGACCGATCGCGATGTGGTGCATTCGGTTTACGGTTTCGGGATGGTCAATGGAGGCCACTACATCAGGGAAACAGTGGTTCACTGGGTCGGCGCTCGCCTGCTGAGCGCAGGCACCGGGGCCGAGACCCGATCGGCGCAACAGGTCGCACTCATGCGCGACCTGGGTGCGACCGTGTTGGTGGGTTTTGGGGACTTTCTCCGCAGGCTCGCCGAGGTCGCCCGCGAGCAGGGGATCGAACCGGGGCGGGATATTCGACTGCGTATGGTGTCCGGACATCTCGGCCCCGAGGGGCGCGACGCCATCAGCGACATGTGGGGCGGGTGTGCGGTTTACGATTGGTATGGAGTCGGAGATACCGGGCTCATCGCCGGCGAAGGCCCCGACCAGGACGGCATGTATGTGATGGAGGATGCCCAGTACCTCGAACTCGTCCACCCTGAGACCGGCGAACTCGTCCGCGAGGGTGAACCGGGTGACATGGTCTGCACTTGCCTCTTCAAGGACGACATCTTTCCGATCATTCGATTCAACACCCACGATCTGACCGAAACGGTGGAGGGTCGATCGGCGCTCGATTTGCCCTTCAAGCGGATTCGCGGGTTTCGTGGCCGAAGCGACAACATGGTCAAGTTGCGTGGCATCAATGTCTATCCGTCAGCCATCGGCGCCCTGCTCGCCGCTGAACGCACCGACTTCGCGGGCGAGTTCCTGTGCGAGTTGCATCGCGAGGGAGTGCGCGACGAGATGACGGTCTGGGCAGAGCTTCGTGCTGGAATTGAAGCCGACACGACCCGGGCTGAAGCGTGGCAGACGCTATTGCGGTCGCGCCTGGGCGTCGAAATGCAGGTGCGGCTCGTTGCGCCCGGCGCCCTCTCTGATCGGACCGGTGTGGAAACGCGTCAGAAGCCGATCCGACTGATCGACCGCCGTGGTAACGGATGACGGATCCCCGAACGAACGGCCCCCCTTCGATGCCGCAACTGCCTGAACCGCAAGTCGACCTCGGCGTTGATGCGCTGCTCAGGGCCTATCGAAGCGGTGCGTCCGATCCGGTCCAGGTTGCGCAATACTGTTTGGCCCGAATTGGATCCCATGATCCGGACATTCGCGCCTTCATCACGGTCAGTGGGGAACGCGCTCTGGCCGATGCTCGCGCGAGCCGCGAACGCTGGCGGTCGGGCCAACCGCTCGGCCCGTGCGACGGGATTCCGATCGCGCTGAAAGACAATATCGATGTCGCGGGACTCCCCTGCACTGCGGGAACCGAGGCATTCCGTCATCGACGCCCAGCGCGTGATGCTGCAGTGGCCCGGCGGCTCGCCGAGGCTGGGGCCGTGCTGCTCGGCAAGCTCAACATGCACGAGGCGGCCCTCGGCGCTACGACCGACAACCCGGCGTATGGCCGCTGCATGAACCCGCTTCGTATCGGGCATACGCCCGGCGGGTCGAGCGGCGGGAGCGGTGCGGCTGTAGCAGCGGGTTTCGCATCAATGGCGGTCGGCACCGACACCATGGGATCGATCCGTATTCCCGCGGCCTACTGCGGCGTCTTCGGCTTCAAGCCCGGGGGCTCAGCCGCACTCAATGCCGGGATCGTGCCGCTTCATCCTGACTTCGATGTTCCCGGACCGCTCGCTCGTTCGGCCCGCGACCTGGCCTCATTTGCCCCGGCCCTGCTGGGTCGATCCGACCTCGGGGACGGAACGACACCGCTGCCTCAGCGCGGCTGGCGAGGCCTGCGGGTGATGCGCATTGAGGAAAGCGAGTCGATCGGCCTCGATCCCACCGGCGCGCACGCGCTCGATGATTTCGCGCGCGCGCTCGAGCAGGCCGGAGCACGGATCGAGAGGCGCTCGTGGCCCGAATGGCAGCCGGGCGCTGCCCGTCGGGCCGGCCTGTTGCTCTGCGAGCAGGCCGGATTCGACTGGTGGAGCAAGCAACTCGGCGACGGGCTGCCGGGGCTGTCCAGCGCACTCTCGAAGATGCTCCGCTATCCCTCGACACTACCGCCGGGCCGCCTTGAGCAGGCCCATCAGAGCATCGACCGCCTGCGCGCCGGGACGAATGAACTGTTCGAGTCGACCGACCTCATCTTGCTCGCCACCTCGCCAGGTCCGAGTTTTCCGCACGGGGAGAATGCCCCCGCCCATCAGGCTGACCTGACCGCGCTCGCCAACTTTCTGGGAGCACCCGCCCTCGCAATCCCGATCGACGCTGAGGGGGGCGCCCGCTCGGTTCAGTTGATGGCCGCCCCCGGCGCCGACGCCCTGCTGCTCAGTCTGGCGCAGGCCATTGACGGCATCGGGAAACCCTCTCGCACTCTGCCCTTCGCGAGACGGGTGTCCGCGGACGACCCCCCCCCTCTGGTCGCGGATCAGCCTTGAAGGCGGGCATCCCCATGGACCGTACCAGCGAGCATTCCGAATGGTTGCAGCAGACACTGCTGAGCGAGGCGGCATTATCGGCCTGTCATGCCACCGACCCGGAGACTGCGCTCGCGCACCTGGTCAATGCCTGGGTCGCGTCGCTGGGCGACCGGCAGGCTCACGTTCGCCCCGGAGCGCTGCGCGAGGGCGAACGACAGTACTTCGTGGGCGGTTGCTTCATGGTCACGCCCGACGAGCGCTGGCACATGCTCGTGGCGCAACACGGTTTCCCGCACGAGCAGCGCCGTCTGATGATCCCCATTGACGCCGGCCATCCGGGGCGGGTTCGCGCGACCGGGCAAGCCCTCCTGCTCGCCAACACGGATCAGCACGGTGATTTCAAGCAGTATTTGAAGTCCTCGCGGATGGGATCGTCGATCTATGCTCCCCTGATCTGGCGAGGACGGTTCATTGGACAGATCGTGATGGCGGCGCAGGCCCGCCACACCTTGCGCGACTGCGATCTGAGCGCACTGGTTGCAATAGCTCCGCTGGCCACTGCCCTCTGGCTCGCCCATGACGGCCCGCGCTGGCTCCAGAGCGTCTATCCGCCTGCGGAGGGTTTTCGGGTCGATCCCGGCGGTGTGGCCGGTGACTCGGTTTGAACCCCTCGCGCAGCTCGAAAGCTTTATGGAGAATCCCACGATGAGTCACAACGAACGCTTCAGCCTGCCCAGGGACGAGCGACTGGCCATGTCCTTCGTGGTCAATGTCGAAGAGGGCGCAGAGCAAAGCATTGCCCGCGGCGACAAAGGCCCCGAGCCGGTCGATGAATTGGGCGTGGCGCTCAAGATCCCGATCCGCAATTACGGTAATGAAAGCAACTACCAGTACGGCATCCGCGCCGGCGCGCCGAGGGTGATGCGTCTGCTGGATCGATTCGGTTTCCAATGCACCTTCACGGCTGCAGCCACTGCGCTCGAGCAGGCGCCCGACCTCGCCCGCCAGATCTCGGCAGCCGGTCATGAAGTCTGCAGCCACGGGTGGCGGTGGGTGCATCAGTTTTCATACAAGGAAGACCGCGAACGCGAATTCATCCAGCGCGCTACCGAGAGTCTGGCCAGGACAACCGGGACGCGGCCCTATGGTTGGCTGTCGAGATATCTGCTGACCGACAACACCCGACGGCTGCTCGTTGAGGCAGGCTATCAATATCACATGGACGACTATGCCGACGACGTCCCGCGCTGGGAATTCGTCGAGACCGGTGGACGCCGACGCGGCATCGTGATCGTGCCCTACGCGATCGACACCAATGACATGAAGTTTTGGGTCGCCCCGGGCTATACCCCGGCGCAATGGCTGGACTACGCGGTGGCCACCTTCGATCAACTGTATGAAGAAGGCAGTACCCGGCCGGGGATCATGTCATTGGGCTTGCACTTGCGCATCATCGGTCGCCCGGGACGGATCGGAGCGCTCGAGCAGTTCATGCAGCATGTCAAGAGCAGGCGCGAGGTCTGGGTGACCTCGCGGCTTGCAATCGCCCGCCGATTTGCTGAGCTCAATCCGCTGGAGCACTGAACACAGCATTCGGAGCTGACGTCGAGCGCCCGAACGCTCC
>JBIKVK010000253.1:0-5110 GCA_044356835.1 Burkholderiaceae bacterium | reverse complement strand
GGGCGATGAGGCAGCGCACATAGTCGCGCCGCGCCAGCTCGTGGGCCGGGTTCAGAGCGACCGCGACGGAGAGGGCCTGCGCGGCTGCGGACCAGTCCTGACGCTCTTGCGCACTGCGAGCCTGCGTCAGGTAGGGATCCTCGGCGCGTGGCAGATGCGGCGCAAGGAAGGCCTTGACTTGGGCGGCGGTGCGCGCGCCTACGAATTGGTCCACCGGCACTCCAGCGCGAAACAGCGATACGAAAGGGATTCCCCGCACCTTGAACCGGGCTGAAAGCTCCGGGTTCTCGTCGGAGTTGACCTTGACCAGAGTGAATTGACCCGACCAGTCCTGCTCGACCTGTTCGAGTACAGGTCCGAGCACGCGGCACGGTCCGCACCAGGGAGCCCAGAAGTCGACCAGTACCGGACGGACATGCGAGCCCTGGATCACAGATTCTTCGAATTGGGATTGATTGATATCGATCATGGTCAGAGGTACGAAACAACCCAGAAAGTGAGGGTTCGGAAATGCGGGCGGGTCTGCGATTGTTCAAGTTGAGGCGGCGCGTGAGCGCAGCAGGCTCTGGAGGATGTCCCGGACCGTAGAGCGTATCGCTGGAATGAGCCCCGCTGGCCGGGGCGGTTTTGGTGCTTTCTTGTAGAGTGATCGGATGAACGATCTCATCATGTCATTCAAACTGGCGCGCCGAGACTGGCGGGCCGGCGAGTTGAGGCTCCTTGTGGCGGCGCTGCTGATCGCCGTCGCGGCGCTGGCCAGTGTCGGCCTGCTCGTCGACCGCATGGAGCGGGCTTTGGCGGTTCAGGCGCGGCAACTCCTCGGCGCCGATCTCGTGGTTGCGATGACGCGCGAGCCGCCCGGCGCTCTCATTGACCGGGCGGCCAGCGAGGGCCTGAAGGTGGCTCGCACCCTGGTGTTTCCGAGCATGGCCAGTTCCGGCATGCGGCCCGTCCTGGCCTCGGTGAAGGCAGTGACCTCGGAGTACCCCCTGCGGGGGCATCTGAGGGTCTCGCGTGCCCTGGGCGAACCCGATGAGGTCGCCTCGGGCACCCCCGGTCCCGGAGAGGCCTGGGTCGATGCCCAATTACTGCCCGCGCTGGGGGTGGCGGTCGGTGAGTCGATCGGTTTGGGCGAGCGTTCATTTCGAATTACCCGGGTCATTACGCTCGAGCCGGATCGGGGCGCGAACTTCATCAACTTTGCACCCCGCGTGATGATCCCCCTGGACGATGTCGCCGCGACCGGGCTCGTGCAGGCTGGCAGTCGCGTGAACTGGCGTTTGCTGGTCGCAGGCGAGCCAGGCCCGCTGCAGCGATTCGAGACCCTGGTGCGTGATCGCGAGGGCGGTCAAGGCGATCGCATCGAGACCGTTGACAACGGCCGCCCGGAGCTGGGGGCAACCCTTGACCGAGCCAATCAGTTTCTATCGCTGGTGGCCCTCCTGACGGCTTTGATCGCGGCCGTGGCCATTGCCCTCGGGGCGCGTCGTTTCGCGGAGCGCCATCTTGACGCCTGCGCGGTCATGAAGGCGACCGGGCTCGGGCAGCGACGCTTGCTCAGACTGCTGCTTTTGGAGCTCCTATGGGTGGCTCTGGCGGGCGCGTTGGCCGGAGCTGCCCTGGGCCTGATCGTGCACCTTGTGCTCATCGAGATGCTGGCCTCGTTCATCCCGGTGGCGCTTCCGGCTCCCGGGATCATGCCTCTTCTGCAGTCGGGCTGTGCGGCGCTCCTTCTGCTCATGGGCTTCGGCTCATGGCCGTTCATGCGGCTGGCGGGAGTACCTCCGCTACGCGTGCTGCGCCGAGAACAGGGACCCGTACCAGCCCCGGCCTGGATCGGTGCTGCGATGGCCTTGACCGCTTTTGGACTTTTGTTGGTGTGGCTCGCGGGCGAGCCGCGGATTGCTCTCATCACCGGGGGTGGTTTCCTGGCGGCGACGATCGTGTTCACTGCGGTGGCAGCGCTCGGCGCCCAGGCGGTGGGGCCGCTGCGTCATCTGCGCGTGTTGTCTTCCTGGCCCTTCGTGCGACTGGCCATTGCTTCATGGTCGCGTCGTCGAGCGCTGGCGATCGTTCAGACGGCCTCATTGTCGGCCGGCATCATGGCGCTCCTGCTCTTGACCGTCACCCGGACCGACCTCATCGAAGGATGGCGGCGCGCGAGTCCGCCGGATGCGCCCAACCGGTTTCTGATCAACATCCAGCCCGATCAGCGGCAAGCGGTGGCCGCGGAGATGGCGAGCGCAGGCGTAACGGCGGATCTCTATCCCATGATCCGGGGTCGGCTGACTGAGATCAATGGCCGTGATGCCCAGCAGCATGCGCCCGAGGGCGAGCGAGCCCAGCGCCTGATTCAGCGGGAGTTCAACCTCTCCTACACCGATGCGCTGCCCTCCCACAATGAGCTGGTCCGTGGTCAGTGGTTCCGGCCTGACGCCATGGAGGTTTCGGCCGAGCAGGGCATCATGACCACACTGGGTTTGTCACTCGGCGATCGCCTGGTCTTCGACATTGCCGGCGAACCGGTTGAGGTGGTGATCAGCAGCGTCCGGAAACTGTCCTGGGATTCAATGAAGGCCAATTTCTTCATGATCCTGTCTCCCGCCGCGCTGGCCGAGCGCCCCCAGACTTTCCTGACTGCGTACCATCAGGCCGGCGTTGGCAAGGATCTACTCGACCAGAGGCTGGTCCGGCGCTTCCCCAACCTGACCGTGTTCGATACGGGCAACATGGTCCGGCAGATCCAGAGCATGCTTGATCAGGTCGTTGCAGCCGTGCAGCTGCTGTTTCTTCTGACGCTGGCCGCGGGGTTGGTGGTGCTGTGGGGCGCGCTCATGTCCTCGCGGGACGAGCGCCTGCGTGAGGCCGCACTGATGCGCGCGCTGGGGGCCTCGCGCTCGTTTCTTCAGCGGGCCCAGATTGTGGAGCTGGCCCTGTCGGGGGCGTTGGCGGGCTTGCTGGGCGCGGCGGGCAGTATGGCCGTGGGTTGGGCGATCGCAGCCACTGTGTTCGAGTTCGACTATGTACTGCGCTGGTCGCTGCTACCCGCGACGGCGTTTGCGGGCGCATTGTTGTCGTTGGCTGTGGGCTGGTTCGGGTTGAGGCAGGTGTTGCGTTCGCCGGTACTCATCAGCCTAAGAGCCGGCTGAGCGCATCAGGAGTCCGAAATGGATGACAGCGGCGACTCTGCGTTTCAGGCCGTTGGCGGCGAGCGCGGCGTGCGTGCGCTGGTCGATGCTTTCTACGACTTGATGGACTCGGATGAGCAGTTCGCGCTCATCCGAGCTTTGCACCCGCCCGATCTGGCCTCGTCGCGAGACAAACTGTTTTGGTTCTTGTGCGGATGGATGGGTGGGCCCGCTCTGTACGTCGAGCGTTTCGGCCATCCCCGCTTGCGTGCCCGTCACTTGCCTTTTTCGATCGGTATCGCCGAGAGGGATCAGTGGATGGACTGCATGCGTCGAGCGATGACGGCCCGTTCACTGCCCGACGTTCTGGTGGCCCGATTGGCTGAAGCCTTTCACGGAACAGCCGACTGGATGCGCAACCGGCCGGGTTGACTCATCGAAAGCGTGTCGCTGCGGCTTGGCAGTGTCCGCCGCCGACAGAACCGCGCCGTGTTTAAGCCGGGGTGCGCCTAGGCGCTCAGACTGGGCCGAGAGACCGTGCGATCTGGTAGATGGTGGTACTACGGGCGCCCGATCTGCAATAGCCCAAAATAGGGCGGGGTAGCTCTGGAAACGCCGCGCTCAGCTCACGGGCGGCGATGTCGACCGGGAATGCCGCGCCGACCGGAATGTAGCGGAAGGTCAAACCCGCCGCTTCAGCCGCCGCGCGCATGGTTTGATGGTCTGGCTGGGCGGCTTCCTCACCATCGGGCCGGTTATCCACAACCGACCGGAAGCCCGCATCCGCCAAGGCCTTCATATCCTCGGGCCGCAGCTGGCCGGCAACAGCGTATTCGGAATCGATGGTTCGAAACATGAGCGCAGTTCCACTGGTCGAGAGGAATTTCAATCGCTGGCCAAGGCTTCCGACCTAGGCATCATCAATTGAGATTTTCGCACGCAAAAGTGATTTGCGCATTATGAAAAACCATGCTGCGGTGCGGCGTCTTTTTTTTCCATTGTGAAAAATTGTTTATCACATGGTAAAAATTAGGTCTAAGTTCTTGTGATAAAACAATAAAAATAGACAAATACATCTTGTCTCTATTGCTGCGACGCACCGTCAGGGCCGTTAATCTGACTTTGGTTTTCTCCTCCCGAAGTCTCATACCTATCACCAGGAGCCTGGCATGTTGTCACGAGAGATCGAAGCGCAAAAATTGCAAAAAGAGTGGTCGGAGAGCCCGCGGTGGCGCGGGATCAAGCGCGGTTACAGCGCTGAGGATGTCGTCCGCTTGAGAGGATCCCAGCAGGTCGAACACACGCTTGCCCGGCGCGGCTCGGACAAACTCTGGCGTTTGCTCAACGATGAGCCCTTTGTGAACACGCTGGGCGCGCTGACCGGAAACCAGGCCATGCAGCAGGTCAAGGCCGGTCTCAAGGCGATTTACCTCTCCGGCTGGCAGGTTGCAGGCGATGCGAATCTGGCCGGCGAAATGTACCCTGACCAGTCTCTGTATCCTGCCAATTCCGTGCCGGCCGTTGTGCGTCGCATCAACAACACACTCACCCGGGCTGATCAGATCCAGTGGATGGAAGGCAAGGGCCCAGGCGATACCGGTTTCGTCGATTTCTTCGCGCCGATCGTCGCTGATGCGGAGGCGGGGTTCGGCGGTGTCTTGAACGCGTTCGAGCTGATGAAGGCGATGATCGATGCCGGCGCAGCGGGCGTACATTTTGAAGACCAGCTTGCTTCGGCCAAGAAATGCGGCCACATGGGTGGCAAGGTCCTGGTCCCCACCCGCGAGGCGGTATCCAAGCTTGTTGCGGCCCGGCTTGCATCGGACGTGCTGGGGGTGCCGACGCTGCTGTTGGCCCGCACTGATGCCGAGGCGGCCGACCTCGTCACTTCCGACGTAGACGAGGCCGATCGAGCCTTTCTGACCGGCGAGCGCACGGTCGAGGGCTTTTTCCGCAGCCGAGCGGGCTTTGAGCAGGCCGTG
>JBIKVK010000224.1:0-5790 GCA_044356835.1 Burkholderiaceae bacterium | reverse complement strand
TGCGGAGGGGTCGGCCCCATGAACCAGACGCGACCCTCCGAGCTGCCGGGCAGTGACTCAACTCTGATTCATCAACTGGACGCGAGCGCGCCCGATTTTGCCGAACGCCTCGACGCGCTTCTCGCATGGGAGCCCGAGCAGGATGACTCGGTGAATGCCGCAGTGGCCGACATCATTGCCGCAGTTCGCCGGCAAGGCGATGCCGCTCTGGTCGAATTCACGACGCGCTTCGATCGGCTGGCCGTCGGTAGCGCCGCCGAACTCGAAGTGCCTCGCGCGGACCTTGATCAGGCGCTCGCGGGCTTGCCTGCGGGCGATCGTGCGGCGCTGCTCGCGGCCGCGGGTCGAATTCGGGCCTACCACGAGCGCCAGCTTCAGCGCTCCTGGGATTACACCGAAGCCGACGGGACGCGGCTGGGTCAGAAGATCACCCCCCTCGACCGGGTCGGACTCTATGTGCCGGGCGGCAAGGCGGCCTATCCGTCCTCGGTGCTGATGAATGCGCTGCCGGCGCGGGTCGCCGGGGTGGGCGAACTCATTATGGTGGTGCCCACGCCCGATGGGCTGCGCAACGCGATGGTCTTGGCCGCTGCTGCCGTGGCCGGGGTGGACCGGGTGTTTACTGTAGGGGGGGCGCAGGCGGTTGCAGCGCTCGCCTTTGGGACTCAAACCATTCCCGCGGTCGACAAGATTGTGGGCCCGGGCAATGCCTATGTCGCCCAGGCCAAGCGCAGTGTGTTCGGAACAGTCGGCATCGACATGATCGCCGGTCCGAGCGAAATTCTCGTGATCTGTGATGGCCAGGCCAATCCCGACTGGGTCGCAATGGACCTCTTTTCGCAGGCCGAACATGATGAGCTGGCGCAGTCCATCCTGATCAGCCCGGACGGGCCGTTTCTGGCCCGTGTTCGCGAATCGATCGCCCGCCTGCTCCCGGGCATGTCGCGTCGCGCCGTGATCGCCCGTTCGCTTGCGGATCGGGGCATCTTGATCCGGGTGCCCGACATGCTCGCCGCCTGCCGCATCGCCGACCGCATTGCGCCCGAGCATCTGGAGATCATCGCGCAGGATCCGGCGCGATGGGCCGACTGCATTCGCCACGCCGGGGCGATGTTCCTGGGGCCTTATGCGTCCGAGTCCTTGGGCGATTACTGCGCCGGGCCCAACCATGTGCTGCCCACGATGCGCACTGCCCGATTCTCTTCGCCTCTGGGCGTCTACGACTTCCAGAAACGAAGCTCCATCATCGAGGTCTCGCGGCAGGGTGCGCAGACCCTGGGCCGCATTGCCTCGACGCTCGCCAGAGCCGAAGGTCTGGAGGCGCACGCATTGAGCGCCGAATTGAGGGTCGAGTCCGAGAGTGCAGCGGGCGATCCCTCGGTTCCGGGGGATTCGGGCGCTGCGCTGCGCGCCGTGGTGCGCGACGACGTCATCGCGATGTCGGCCTACCAGGTGCCCTCCCCGGAGGGCTTGCTCAAGCTCGATGCGATGGAGAATCCCTTCCGCCTGCCCGAAACCTTGCGCCAGGCACTCGGTGAGCGGCTGGCCCAGGCGCTCATCAACCGCTATCCTGTCCCGTCCTATGCCACGCTCAAGGCGCGGCTACGGGAACGCATGGAGGTGCCCGACAGCTCGGGGCTTCTGCTGGGCAATGGCTCGGACGAATTGATCTCGATGATCTGCACCGCCTGCGCCCGTCCGGGCGCCGTCGTGCTGGCGCCCGTGCCTTCGTTCGTGATGTATCGGGTCAGCGCCGAGTTGGCCGGCATGCGCTTTGTCGGCGTGCCGCTCAGACCGAATTTCGAACTGGACATCGAGGCGATGCTTGCGGCGATCCGTCGCCACCAACCGGCCGTGGTCTTTATCGCCTACCCCAACAATCCGACCGGCAACTGTTTTGACCGTTGGGCGATCGAGAGGATCCTCGCGGCTGCGCCCGGGCTGGTCGTGCTCGATGAGGCCTACCAGCCGTTCGCGCTCGACAGCTGGCTGCCCCGCGTGTCCTCTGAACCCCGGCTGTTGGTGATGCGCACCCTCTCCAAGCTGGGTCTGGCGGGCTTGCGCCTCGGTTACCTGACCGGTGGCCAACATTGGCTCGAGCAGTTCGACAAGGTTCGCCCGCCCTACAACATCAGTGTCCTCAACGAGGTGGCCGGAGAGTTTGCGCTGGAGCACCTCGAGGTCCTTGATCAGCAGGCCCGGCTCATCCGCGAGGAGCGCGAGCGGATGCGCGGGCTGCTCTCCGGGCTGACCGGGGTGGGCGTCTTTGCCTCCCGGGCCAACTTCATCCTCGCGCGTGTTGCGAATTCGGCTCAAACCCATCAACGCCTCAGGCAGGCCGGCATCCTGGTGAAGGACGTCGGTACAATGCATCCATTGCTCGCCCATTGTCTGCGCCTGACCATCGGGGCTCCTGAGGAAAACAACGCCCTCGTCGAGGCTCTCCGCTCGGCCCTGTGAGCCCCGAGCTCAGCCCCTCGTGACGGATCGGTCTTCACCATGCGAATCGCCGAAATTGCCCGCAACACTGCCGAGACCCAAATCCGGGTGAAGATCGGCCTGGACGGTACGGGACGGCAGAGCCTTGCCTCCGGGGTTCCCTTTCTCGATCACATGCTCGACCAGATCGCCCGACACGGGCTCTTTGATCTCGAGGTCGAGGCCCGCGGTGACCTGCATATCGACGGGCACCACACCGTCGAGGACATCGGTATTACCCTGGGGCAGGCCTTCGCCCGTGCCATCGGCGACAAGCTCGGCATTCGCCGATACGGTCATGCCTATGTCCCTCTCGATGAGGCCTTGTCGCGCGTGGTGGTCGACATTTCCGGCCGTCCGGGCCTCACCTGGCAGGTCGAATTCCGCCGCGCCATGATCGGCAGTTTCGACGTCGATCTTGCCCACGAGTTTTTCCAGGGTTTCGTCAATCATGCCCTGATTACGATGCATGTGGACAATCTGCGTGGTGACAACGCACATCACCAGTGCGAGACGATTTTCAAGGCCTTTGGCCGGGCTCTCAGGATCGCGGTCGAACCCGATCCGCGCGCGGCCGGCCGGTTGCCCTCCACCAAGGAAGCGCTCTGAGCGTGCCCACGGCCGGACTTTGTTGATGGCTCAGCGGATCATCGTCGTCGACTATGGCATGGGCAATCTGCGGTCGGTGGCCAAGGCGCTCGAGCATGTGGCCCCCGAGGCCCGCATCTCGATCTCGGGCGATCCGCAGACCCTGCGTACGGCCGACCGTGTCGTGCTGCCCGGTCAGGGGGCGATGCCCGATTGCATGAGACACCTGCGAGAGTCGGGCCTCACCGAGGCCGTGCTCGAAGTGGCGCGAACCCGGCCTCTGTTTGGGGTCTGCATCGGCGAACAGATGTTGTTCGACTGGAGTGCCGAGGGCGAAACGCACGGATTGGGTCTTCTCAAGGGCCGGGTCATCCGGTTTTCCCCTTCCGACCTCGAGCAGGTCGACGGGTCGCGTCTCAAGGTGCCGCACATGGGCTGGAACCAGGTCGAACCGGTGCGTGACCATCCCGTGTGGGCCGGGATCGCGCCTGGCGCACGTTTCTATTTTGTGCACAGCTATTTCGCTGTGCCGGATGATCCTTCGGATGTCCTTGCGCAGTCGGAACACGGGGTGCGCTTTACCTGTGCCGTTGCGCGGGATAACATCATCGCGACACAATTTCATCCAGAAAAGAGTGCGGCCGACGGCTTGCGCCTGTATCGAAACTTCGTTCACTGGGACCCTTGACCCCTGCCGGGCCCACCGATCGCAATGAGTGCCTTGGGTGTCGGGCGCAGTGCTGTAGGGCAGGCGGACGGGTTCGGAAAGACCTCAATCCCTCGTTAATCGTTCGACTTTTGCAATGCTCCTCATCCCCGCAATCGATCTCAAGGACGGGCGCTGTGTGCGCCTGCGTCAGGGTGACATGGCTGATGCCACCGTGTTTTCGGAAGACCCGGCGGATATGGCGCGCCGCTGGCTCGACCTGGGCGCCCGCCGGCTTCACCTGGTCGATCTCAACGGGGCGGTCACCGGTCGCCCGCGCAACGAATCGGCGATCCGCGCGATCGTCGATGAGGTGGCGGGCCGCATTCCGATCCAGCTCGGCGGGGGTATTCGCGACCTCGATACGATCGAGCGCTATCTCGATAACGGCCTGTCCTACGTCATCATCGGTACTGCGGCGGTCAAGAACCCCGGCTTCCTGCACGATGCCTGCAGCGCTTTCCCGGGGCAGGTGATCGTGGGGCTCGATGCTCGCGATGGCAAGGTCGCCACCGACGGCTGGAGCCGCCTCACCAAGCACGAGGTGGTCGATCTCGCCCGCAAGTTTGAAGACTACGGGGTCGAAGCAGTGATTTACACCGATATCGGTCGAGACGGCATGCTCACCGGGGTGAACGTGGAAGCCACGGTGCGCCTGGCGCAGGCCCTGAAGGTGCCGGTGATTGCCTCGGGGGGGATGGCCAGCATCGAAGACGTGGAGCGGCTTTGCGCCGTCGAAGACGAAGGTATCGAGGGCGCGATCCTCGGCCGGGCGATCTACGAGGGCACGCTCGACTTTGTCACTGCGCAGAAGCGCGCAGACGAACTCAACGGTTGAGCCGGGCCCGACGTGCTCGCCAAAAGGGTCATCCCCTGCCTTGACGTAACCGCCGGGCGGGTGGTCAAAGGCGTGCGTTTCGTCGAGCTGCGCGATGCCGGCGACCCCGTCGAAATCGCTAGGCGCTACGACGAACAGGGGGCTGACGAGCTGACCTTCCTCGACATCACCGCCTCGAGCGATGAGCGCGACATCATCCTGCACGTTATCGAGGCGGTGGCCGACCAGGTGTTCATTCCGCTCACGGTGGGCGGCGGGGTGCGGGCGGTGAACGATGTGCGCCGTCTGCTCAATGCCGGGGCCGACAAGGTGTCGATCAATTCTGCGGCGCTGGCCGACCCTGCTCTGGTCGCTCAGGCCTCCGGACGGTTTGGCGCCCAGTGCATCGTTGTGGCGATCGATGCGCGCACTGACGGTCCGGGTCGCTGGCAGGTGTACAGTCATGGCGGGCGCCGCGCCACGGGCCGTGATGCAGTCGCGTGGGCGCGCGAGATCGAGCAATTGGGCGCCGGAGAGATCCTGCTCACCAGCATGGACCGGGATGGCACTGGGCAGGGTTTTGACCTTGAGCTCACCCGCGCGGTCTCCGATGCCGTCTCGATCCCGGTCATTGCCTCGGGTGGGGTGGGCGCGCTGGAGCATCTGGTCGACGGCGTGACGATCGGTCGGGCCGATGCGGTGCTGGCCGCGAGCATTTTTCATTTTGGCGAGTTCACGGTGCGACAGGCCAAGCAGCGGATGGCCGACCGTGGTATCGCGGTTCGTCTTTAAGCGCGCCCTTGCGCACACGCAAAGGCCCGACATGACTTCGACCGGTCCCGACGGCACGCCGCCCGCGCCTCCGCAATGGCTCGATGAAGTCCGCTTCGATCCGCAGGGCCTGGTTCCTGCGATCGCTCAGGACGCCGCAAGCGGCCGCGTCCTGATGGTGGCCTGGATGAACCCTGAGGCGCTTCGGGAAACAGTCGAAACCGGGCGGGCGGTGTACTGGTCGCGCTCGCGATCAAGGTTGTGGCGCAAGGGCGAAGAGTCGGGCCATGTCCAGAGGGTCCACTCGATCGCACTGGACTGTGATGGCGACGTCGTTCTCCTGCAGGTGGAGCAGGTCGGCGGAATCGCCTGTCATACCGGTCGCGCCTCCTGCTTTTTCAGGAAGTGGCAGGACGGCCGGTGGGCAGCC
>JBIKVK010000225.1:0-5790 GCA_044356835.1 Burkholderiaceae bacterium | reverse complement strand
CCGTTCGACTGGACTGAATCTCAATGTGCAGTATTCCCCGGTCGACGTGGCGGGCATACCCGACACCGATGGTTTGAGAGTGCTCAAGTCGGGCTTGTTCAACATGGTGTCCTTGCGCCTGCCGCAGGTCAGCCGCGACGAACCCACCGTGTTGGGTTTTGACCTGGTGGGCCTGAACCCGAGTTATGAGGCCGGCAAGAAGAACACCGAGGCCTTCTTCAGCACCGTGGACAAGCGGCTTCAGGCTCAGTTCAATGCCAAGCTTCTCGGCGTTTGGCCGGCGGGTCCTCAGGTCATCTTCTGCAAGCCCCAGATCAAGGGGCTGGCCGACTTGAAGGCCCGCAAGATTCGTGTAGGCGACCAAAGCAGCGCAAACTTTGTGGCCGGTCTCGGCGCATCCGGGGTACCCATGCCGTTCGGCGAGGTGCAGCAGGCTCTTGCGAGAGGCGTGGTCGATTGCGCGATCACCGGTCCGGCTTCAGCCAACTCCGGTGGCTGGCCCGAGGCCGCGACCACCGTCATGCCCTTGGCCTTGCAACTGGCCATCAATGGCTACGCCATCAACCTCAATACATGGCGGCAGATGTCGCCGGCCGATCAGTCGAAGCTTCAGCAGGCGGTCGATCAGTTGGTCAAAGAGATCTGGGCCTACTCGCAGGAGTTGTCCGAAGACGCCCATCGTTGCAACACCGGCGCGAGCCCCTGCTCGGCGGGCAAGAGCTACAAGCTCACCACGGTCCCGATCAGTCCAGCGGACCTGGCCACGGTGAAGAACGCGCTAAAGGAGCGGTCATTGCCCACCTGGAGTCGGATGTGCAATGCGGTCAATCCGACCTGTGAAGCCGACTGGAACGCCACCATTGGAGCCGGTCTGTGAGTGTCCCGGCTCGCCCCGGCGGCTTCGAGCGCCTGGCGGCCAATGTTTTTGGCGTCACGATGCTGGCTCTTGCCGCGCTCGTGACGCTCGAAACAGTGCTTCGAAAGCTCTTTTCCGTTTCGATCGGAGGCGTGGACGAGCTGGCGGGTTACTCGATTGCGGTGGGAGCGCCGTTGAGCTTTGCGGTGGCCTCGTTGCAGCGTTCACACGTTCGCATCAACCTCCTTTATCTTTTCTTCAGGCCGCGGATGAAGGCTTGGATGGATGCCTTGTCCGTACTCTCCATCGCCGTGTTGGCGGTGCTTCTGTTTGCCTTTACGGTCAAGACGGTGCTGGAGACCCAGGCCTATCAGTCGGTGGCTCAGACGCCGTGGGCCACACCGCTGATCTATCCTCAGTCGGTTTGGCTGATTGCCATGACCGTGTTTTTGTTGCCCGCGTTGCTGTTGGCTGCGCGCGCGATCTACCTGCTGTACTGCGGCCGTGAATCCGTCGTCATTGAGGAGTTTGGTCCCGATTCTCCCGAGGCGGAGCTCAAAGCCGAGCTTGAAGACCTGAAGCGGCGCTGAGTCGAGGGCGACGTCATGACACTGATCTACCTGGCGGGCGGTTTCGTGGTCATGCTGGCCTTGATGTTTCTAAGCCTGCCCGTTGCGTTTGCCATTCTTTTTGTCGGCGTTCTCGGTGGCCTTTGGGCCCATGGATTGCCGCTGCTGGACATGATGGGAGGGGTCGTCTGGGGTACGCTGAACAATTCAGTCATGACCGCCATTCCCCTGTTCATGCTGCTGGGCGAATTGCTGTTGCGTGGCGGGATCGCTGACAAGATGTTCGATGCATTGTCCGCGTGGCTTGGCCGGTTGCCCGGCGGGCTGTTGCATACCAATATCGGCACGTGTGCCCTGTTCGCGGCGACCTCCGGATCGTCCGTGGCGACCGCTGCAACGGTGGGAACCGTTGCCCTGCCTGCTTTGACGACGCGCAGCTATCCCGTCGCAGCCTCCCTGGGCTCGCTCGCGGCCGGGGGCACCCTTGGAATTTTGATTCCCCCCAGCGTGAACCTGCTCGTCTACGGTTCGCTGGCCAATGTTTCGGTGGGCCAATTATTCATCGCAGGGGTGATCCCTGGCCTGCTGCTCACCGGTTTGTTCTTGCTCTATGTCGCGGTGGCTCATTCTGGTGCTGGAAAGCATGATCAAGCAGAGCCCCTGCCGCTGGCCGAGCGCGTGGCCTTACTGCGGCATTTGGTTCCGCCCGGCGTGATTTTCTTGGTTGTGATGGGCAGCATCTACGGCGGCTTGGCCACCCCTACCGAGTCGGCGGCGCTGGGTTTGATGGCGGCGCTTTATTTCCTGTGGCGCGCCGGGCGCCTGAGGTGGGCTCTTCTGGAGCACTGCTTTGTTCAGGCGGCTCGCACCTCGGGCATGGTGATCTTGATCATCGTGTGCGCGCTGCTCCTGAATGTGACCTTGGCGATGCTGGGCACTACGCAAGCGTTGACGCAGTGGGTGGGCACTTTGGGTCTGGATCGCTACACCCTGTTGCTGATTCTGGTGCTGTTCTATGTGGTGCTGGGCATGTTCATGGATGCGATGTCCATGCTGGTGCTGACCGTGCCTGTCGCTGTTCCCATGGTGGTCGCCGTCGGAGTTGATCCGGTCTGGTTTGGCATCTTCATTGTGGTGATGTGCGAGATTGCGCTCATCACTCCGCCGGTCGGGATGAACCTGTTCGTTGTCCAAGGTCTGCGCAAGGACGGCGGCAGTTTTCGCGATGTGGTGATGGGAAGCCTGCCGTACGTGTTCATCATGCTGGGCTTCACGGCGCTCTTGATCGTCTGGCCCGGGATCGTGACCTGGCTGCCCGAAACCGCCAGTGCCCCCTGAGCGTTCGCCTGATCCTTCAAGGGTTCGTCCCCGATCGCGCAAGCCCTCGATCGATACTCGGCATGGCGATTGGTCGCTTTGGCTGATGCGCTGCCCGAGGTGCTTCTTCGGCGTTTGCTTTGCGAGGACAGTCGCCCTATAGTCAATTCGACGCGGCCAGGGCCAGGGGCCGATCGGATCCTGGAACTGTGCCGGGCGGATCGCAGGCGCTGCCGCCTCAATTCCAAACGACCACGGGGAAATCATGAAACTGCTCTGCTACAACGACAACCGTGTAGGCGTGATCAAGGCAGATCGGGTCATAGACATCATGTCGATCATTCAGTCGATTCCCCATCGAGGCCCGGGTGATCTGATCAATCGCATGATTGAGCATTTTTCTGACCTGCGCCCGCGCATTGAGCGCACTCTGGTCGAGGGTTCCGGTGTGCCGCTTGCCCAGGTCAAGATCCTGCCCCCCTTGCCCAAGCCCGTGAATATCGAGTGCATGGCAGTGAACTACATGGAGAACGGAACGCTGCCTGCGCCTGCTCCCATCAACGCATTTCACAAGTCGCCGTCCTGCATCGTGGGTCACGGTGACACCATGGTATTGCCCGATATCCCTGCCACGGTGTTCGAGGGAGAGGCGGAGTTGGGGCTCGTGATCGGCAAGCAGGCAAGCAACGTCCCTGCTTCGCGTGCGATGGAATATATCTTCGGATATGTGAATTTTATTGACGGCTCTGCGCGTGGCCTGATCCCCGAAACCAACACCTTCTATCAGATGAAGTCGCGCGCAACCTTCGCTCCGATCGGGCCCTATCTCGTGACTGCAGACGAGGTTCCCGATCCGCAGAAACTATCGGTGCGACTGTGGGTCAATGGTGCATTGAAGCAGGATTTCAACACCGATGATATGGCGCACAAGATTCCCCGTTGCGTCGAGTGGGTCAGCGGAATTCACGCGCTCGAACCTGGCGACATCATCGCCACGGGTACAAACCATCGGGGGCTTTCCCCGCTCATGGACGGCGATACGGTCGACCTGGAATGCGAGGGCCTTGGCAGGCTCACGATCAAGGTCCGCGACGACCTTAAGCGCACTTGGGCACGAGAAACTCGCTTCGATCGTGCTGAAAAGGGCCTGAAGGGGCTGACCCCGCAACTGACTGGCAAATACGCCAAGACCTGATTCGGAATGTTGCGCATCCGGTCCGCAACGCTTGCTGGCCTCGCAGCCATGCTCACCGCCGTCGCTGCGGTATCGGGCCCTGCGTTTGCCGCCGGCGATGGGCAGCGTGGTCTGGAATGGCTGCGCCAGCGCCACGAGACGGGATGCGTACTTTGCCACGTCGTACCTGGCCTGCCGGGGGGTGGAGAGATTGGGCCTTCGCTGAGGGGTCTGGCGAATCGCTACAACGCCGAAAGCCTCCGCGAACGCATTGCGGACGCCCGACGCTTTAACCCCGATACGGTGATGCCGCCCTATCGGAGTGTCGAGGGTTTGGTCAACGTGGCTTCAGCCTATCGAGGGCGGCCGGTTCTCACCGAGGCGATACTTGAGGACATCGTGAGTCATCTGCTGAGCGATCCTGGCAATCCGCCCGGTCCACGGCCGTCTCGGTGAGATCATCAGTGGTCCAAACGCGCCGAGATTCTCTTCGAGCGCATGTCATTTTTGGCATTGACCGGGGAGCTATCCGATGAAGCACCCGAATCCTCACCGTCGCGCGCTGCTAGCACTCGGAATCGCGCCGCTCGCGACGAGCGCCACACGGGGCAGCGCTCAGGACCGGCAGGAGCGGTCTCTTACGGTCGAAGAGTTGATCCGACGCTACGTCGGCAGCGATCCGGTGATTGAGCGCGGGATCCACCTCCACATGCCCGCGCTGGCCGACAATGGACTCGTCGTGCCCGCGAGGCTCAGCGTGGACAGTCCGATGACCGATGAGGACCATGTTCAGCAGATCCTGCTGTTGTCGACGCGAAACCCCGTCAGCCAGATCGCCCGTTTCACACTGGGCCCGTGGTCCGGTCGGGCCGAGGTGGCCACGCGGGTGCGCCTGGCGGGTACCCAGACCGTCGTCGCGTTGGCTCGACTATCGCGGGGGGGATGGCGGTTTGCCGCGATCGAGGTGGTCGTCACCGAGTCGGCCTGTCTGGATATGGGATGAAGTGCCCCGCGTCGCGCAACCGGAGCAAGGAGACAGCACCATGAGTACCGTCCGACTCATCTTGCCAGCGAGCCCCGCGCTCGGAGAGATCATCACGGTGCGGGTCCTCATCAAGCACCCGATGGAGACCGGTTACAGAATGAGCCAGGACGGCCGCCCGATCCCGCGCAATGTCATTCGCTGGTTGAGCTGCGAATTCGCGGGCCGCGAGGTTTTCCGCGCCGAGCCTTCTTCGGGCGTGTCTGCGAATCCGCTGTTCGAGTTTCCGCTGCGCGTTACTCAAGGGGGCGAGTGGCTGTTGCGGTGGGAGGACGAGGCGGGCGACCGCGGGCAATGGCGGCAGACGATGGAAGTCGCCTGAACCTTGGCAAGACCGTGCACGATGGCGAATCGTCCGATCTCCCCGCGCACATTCCTGCGCAAGCTCGCGGGCTGCTGGCTTGGGGCGCTGTGCGCGATGGCGCTCGCAGCGCCGCCCGAGCGACCGATCGCCGCGACGGACCTGCGCAGTGGTCTGGAATTCGCGGGCTCCGACATTCGGGCCCTGCAAGCCGACATCGACGCCAATCCGGCGCAATTGTGGATTGCACAAGGGCGCGGGCTGTGGTCGGCGCAGCCGCGCCGGCGCAGTGGCGGGGGAAACGCACCCTCCTGCCGCGATTGCCACGGCGAGAGCTCCGCTCAACGTGGCGTCGCGCTCAATTTTCCGCGGATCCATCGTCCCAGCGGGCGGCTGTTCAGTCTTGAGGACCAGGTGCGGCATTGCCGTGCCGTGCACCAGGACCAGGAAGCGCCGGAATTTGAATCGGACGAGCTGCTGGCACTGTCCCTGGCAGTGACCGAAGCTTCAGCGGGTCTGCGGCTTCGGGCC
>JBIKVK010000223.1:0-5807 GCA_044356835.1 Burkholderiaceae bacterium | reverse complement strand
CCGCTGCATGGCCTGCTGCATTACAAAAACCCCGGCCACCTGATCCTGGATCTGCTGATCCCAGATGAAGTAGGCGACGCCGCCTGGCTGCGTGCGGTAGACCCGCGCGAGCGCGGAGTAATCGTCAAGTTCGTTCACGAAACGTCGACCGCTTGCGTTGACGGCGATACCCCCCTGATTGAGCACGGGGGGCGTGACCCGGGTGCCGTCGGCGAAAATGCAATCCCGCCCCTGATAGGCGCCCAAACGGGCCGTGCGAGCGCCAAGATGGCTCGCCCATTTCAACGCATCCCCCTGATCGCTTCGCGCACCGATATAGGGCGCACCTTTCATCTCGGGAATGTGGCGTGCGACCAGATCTGCGTTGGCGCCATATCCGCCGCATGCCAGGACGACGTTCCGAGCTGCAATCTCCAGGGACTTGCCCTCGTGAACAAGATGCAGACCCGTGATCCCATCGGTCTCGGTGCCCGATAGACCCGTCGCGCGGGTTCGATCGAACATTTTGATGTTTTCACAACGATCAATGCTGCGTCCCAGTGCGGCGACAACCTCGGGGCCGCCCCGGCTCGGGTGAGCATGCATGCGTATCGCAGAATGGCCGAGCCAGGTCAGTTCGGGCGCCAGTTCCAGGGGGATTCCCAGACGGTCGACCATCCAATGAAGGGTCTCGGCCGAAACCGAGCACAGGCGTTGCGTGAGCTGAAGGTCGCCGTCGCCGCCGTTCTTTGCGATGATGTCGCGAGCGAATTGCTCCGGCGAGTCATCGATGCCGGCTGCGCGCTGGAAGCGGGTGCCTGCAGCCGGAATGAAGTTGCTCGCGATCGACGTATTGCAGGGCGCCTGAAAATCGTCCTCGATCAGAGCGATCGATCGAGCCGGGGACAAAGTGGCGAGTGTTGCAGCGGCGATCAGGCCCGTGCCGCCTGCGCCCACAATGACCGTATCGTAGCCTTCAGTCCGGCCCATGGGTGTGCTTCGGTCCTGCCAAGAATCGGTCAATCGCGGTAGGACGCGAAGCTGCGCCGCGGGGGCTGCTGTGCGCCAATCTCGCTACTCGGCGGTTGCTCCACTCTCTTTGACCACCGACTCGTATTTGGACAACTCCCCGCGGATGAATTGTCCGAATGCCTCGGGCGTTGTCGGCACAGGTTCAGCCATCAGGGCGGCAAAACGCGACCGGGTCTCTTCGTGTCGTAACGCATCGGTGAAGGCCTGGTTGAGACGTCCGATCAGGTCGGCAGGGGTGCCGGCCGGCGCAACCAGACCCCACCAGGTATCGACTGAAAAACCGGGAAGGCGCTCGGCCATCGCCGGTACGTCCGGGAGCGCCGCACTGCGGCCAGGCGTGGTCACGGCGAGCGCGACGAGGCGCCCGCTCTTGATATTGGCCGCCGCTGTGGCCAGATTGTCGATGTTGAAGTCAACCTGGCCCGACAGAAGCCCGAGCTGTGCGGGCGCGCCGCCGTTGTACGGAATGTGCACCGCGAAGAACCTGGCCTGGCTCTTGAACATTTCACCCGCCAGGTGACCTGCACTGCCCATGCCGCCCGATCCGAAATTGAGTTTTGCCGGGTTGGCTCGAACGTAGCCCATGAAATCGTCGAGGTTGGCGATACCGAGGCGCTTGGCCGTATCGGCATTCATCACCAGCACGTTCGGAACCCGCAATATTTGGGTGATGGGGGTAAAGTCCTTGATCGCGTCGTAAGGCATCCGTTTGTAAAGCCATGGATTGACCGCGTGGGTGGCCGTGGCTGCGATCCCGATCGTGAGGCCATCCGGGGCAGCCCGCGCTACTTGGCTTGCGCCCAGGTTGCCACCCGCACCGGGCCGGTTTTCGACGATCACCGGCCCCAGCACGCCCTTTACTCGATCGGCCAGAATACGCGCAGTCACGTCGATCGGCCCGCCCGCGGCGTAGGGCACGATCACGCGGATCGGTCGAGCCGAGCTGCTCGCGGGAGCCTGCGCCAGGCAAGTGCCGGAAGCAAGCAAGGCCGAGGCGTTTGCGAGAAAGGTGCGGCGAGTGGTCGTAATCATGGGGTTCTCCAGGGTTGTGCGGGCGGAGCGCCTTGAACTGCCTAAGCGGATGTCGATTGATCGAGGATTATAGGGGGCCGCCTGTGCCGCAACCGCGACGCTGCGGGCCTGAGCCGCCCCCGCTCATTGGCCCCTCAGCATGCCCTCGACCCATTGCTGTACGGCGAAGGCCTCCTGCGCTGTGGCCAGAGTGTGGGGTCGCCCAGCCAACCACAGCAGCGCCTGATCGAGTTGTCGCTGAAGTGCACTCCTGCGTGGATCCTCCGACCCCGTCCAGTCAAGCACCTCCACCCAGGGGCCGCCCTCGGAGCGCCAGAGTTGATGAAATTCCCGGAACTGATAACTCGCGCGCTCACCTCGGACGGTGACCTCCTGCCGGTCTGGGCGTTGCCCCCCAGTGGTCGCCATCACGGTCACTGGACGGCCATCCTCGGTTTCGAGTCGAGCCAACAGGTCGAGTTCGCACAGATTGGAATCCCCGGGGTACCTCGGATGTGCATGGACCAACCGCAATGGGCCCAGGAACCTCAGCGCGAGAAACAGGAAATGCGAGATCACTTCGCGCGTGTAACCTCCCTCGGCCCGAAACCGCAGCCAGTCCGCCTCTTTTTGCCAGGAGCGCGGCCAGGCAGGATAGTTGACCACGATGTCGACGCCCAGCAGAGGGCCGGTCTCACCCGAGGCGATGGCGCGCCGCAGTTCGTCGAAACCCCTTGAGGAGGCCTGCGTGAAGTTGACGACGCCGGTTCGACCCGACTGCGCGAGCGCATCCAATAGTTCTTGGCTGTCCGCGACAGCAACGCCGAGTGGTTTTTCCATGAAAACCTGCTTGCCGGCTGCGATGGCCGCGAGTGCGAGTGCCTTGCGCGAGACCGGCGGGCAGGCCAGGTACACCACATCGGCTTCTGCGATCGCCTCTTCGGCGCTATCCCGGGCGGGCAGGTCCGCCCAGAGGCGACGCGCTTTGCCGACAGAGTCCGCAGAGGGGTCCCAGGCTCCTGTAATGGTAAAGCCGGGATGCACGATGATGTTTTCGAGCATCCGTCGACCCATGATGCCCAGGCCAATCAATGCCATTCGTTGTTTCATGCTCTTTGTCCTTCAGAATGCGTCGCTGCAATGATAGAGACCCTCTACCAAGACGACCACCTTCTGGTCGTCAACAAGCCCGCGGGCTGGTTGGTCCATCCGACGCCCTTGGATCGTCATGAGAGCCGTGTCGTGCTGCGCGCGGTTCGGGCCCAGGTCGGGCGCCTGGTGTGGCCGCTGCATCGACTCGACAAGGGGACCAGCGGAGTGCTGGCCTTCGCCTTCGATCGACACACTGCGGGCTTGCTGGGCGTGCAATTCGATCAGGGATCGGGGTTGCTCAAGCATTACCGCGCGATCGTCCGGGGCTGGCCGCCCGATGAGCTTCGGATCGATCACCCGTTGCGCAGGCTCGAAGAGGACAACCGTCCGGGACGCGTCGAACTTCAAGAGGCCGCTACGCTGCTCAGGACGATCCGCCGCGGGGAGCTTCCGGTTCCGCAGGGCCGGTTTCCCCGGCTTCGCTGGGCTGAGGTCGAGCTTGAGCCACTGACCGGGCGCCGTCACCAGCTGCGGCGACACATGAAGCACATTGCTCACCCGATCATGGGCGATGCGACCCATGGCAAGGGACCGATCAACCGAGCCGCAGCCGGGTTTCTGGGTGAAAACCGGCTATGGCTGCACGCCGGTCGGCTCGCGTTTTCCCATCCGTGGACCCATGAAGCCTTGGACATCGTCGCCTTGCCCGGCGCGTCATGGGAGGTATGGTCGGCTCCGGGCCCGCCAGGAGGACCCGATCCTCAGACCCGGATCGCGGGCAGCACCGAGTAGCCGATCAATTCAACCTCGGGCGTGCAATAGCCTTCACGGACCGGTTCATTACGCGCCAGGTCGGTCGAAAGATACTTCTTGTTGTCATCACAAAAGATCGTTGCGACCGGCGCGTCAGCGCCGAGCTCTTCTTGGACGCGCAGCGCGCCGATGAGATTGGCGCCTGAGGAAATGCCCACGCCCAAGCCCAGCTCGCGGGCCAGGCGCTGCGCCATCAGGATGCCGTCGCCGTCCGCAACTGCGACCGGGTGATCGAGTTCGTCGAGCTTGACGATGGCTGGAATGAAATCGTCAGAAATCCCCTGGATTCGATGCGAGCCAATCTTGTGGCCTGTGGATAGCGTGGGCGATTCCGCCGGCTCAAGGGGATGGATCCGGATGTCCGATTGCGCCTTGCGCAGGGCACGACCGACCCCCATGACCGTTCCACCCGTGCCCACGCCCGCGATAAAGCCAGCGGGTTTGACTCCGGCTCGATCCAATTGCCTGAGGATCTCGACGCCTGTGCCCTCCTCGTGGGCCAGGACATTCATCGGATTGTCGAACTGCCGGGGCAGGAAAATCCGCTCGGATTCACGCGCACATGCTTCGGTCTGGGCGATGGCGCCAAGAAAGCCTCCGTCTGCCCGGCTGACGAGGGATAACTGTGCCCCGAACGAGCTGATCAGTGCCTGCCGCTCCTGGCTCATCCAGTCCGGCATGAAAATGCGGACCGAGCAACCCATCGCACGGCCGACCGCGGAGAGGGCAATGCCGGTGTTTCCGCTGGTGGCCTCGACGATCGTGTCGCCCGGATGAAGCGCACCCGACCGCAGTGCCGAGGACAGGATCCGGAATGCCATCCGGTCCTTGATGCTGCCGGTCAGATTCAGGAATTCGGCTTTCGCGTAGACCCGATGCAGGCGCTTTTTCCACCTCAAGTCGATCGCAAGAAGGGGCGTTCCGCCAATCAGTCCGGCGATCGCAGTCAGTCGGGCGTTAGTTCTGGTTTCATCCATAGACGACGAAGACGGATTGATGAAGAGTGCAGAGATTCTATGGGGCTGAACCTGAGGAATCGTCGCATTTTCAAGTCGTTTAGACTTGCCACTCGACAAAAAAATTCAAATTCGCCAATTGATATGAAAATTGATTCGATGGATTGCCAAATTCTCGACGCGTTACAACGTGACGCGGACACCCCGGTGGCCGAACTTGCTCGCCGACTGGGCTTGTCCACCTCGTCCTGCTGGCGCCGAATTCAACGGCTGCGGGAGAGCAAGGTCATCCTCCGGAGCGCGGCGATCGTGGATCCTCAGCGCATCAATCTCGGCGTGACGGTATTCGTGTCCATCAAGACCAGCCGACACACGCCGGAATGGTTCGAGCGTTTTCGCGCGACCGCTGAATCGATCCCGGAAGTCGTCGAGTTTTATCGCATGAGCGGCGATGTGGACTATCTGCTTAGAGTGGTCGTACCCAACATCGCCGCCTACGACTCCGTCTATAAACGGCTGACGCGCGGGACCGAGCTCTCCGATGTGAGCTCGAGTTTCGCCATGGAAGAAATCAAATTCACGACCGCTCTGCCGCTCGATTACGCCTGAGCATTCGCTGTCCCGCCAAAGATCCGGCCGACCGATCGTTCGAATCAATAGGTGCCGGGATAGGCGCCGCCGTCGATCAGGAAGTTTTGTCCGGTGACGTAGGACGCCTGCGCGCTGCACAGGTAAGCGCAGGCCTGGCCGAATTCGTAGGGGTCACCAAGCCGTCCCGCAGGAACGGCTCGTGCCCGACCGGCCAGAGTCTCTTCAAGCGACTGCCCTTGCCGCTGGGCCATGGCCTGAGCCGTAGCGCGAATGCGGTCGGTGTCAAAGACGCCCGGCAGCAGATTGTTGATCGTGACATTGTTTCGAACCGTC
>JBIKVK010000222.1:0-5833 GCA_044356835.1 Burkholderiaceae bacterium | reverse complement strand
GGGACAACGTGAAGATGACGGTGACGCTGATTGCGCCGATCGCGATGGAGCAGGGCCTGCGCTTTGCGATCCGCGAGGGCGGACGCACCGTCGGCGCCGGCGTCGTCTCACGCATCATCGCCTGAGCCTCAACCTCACTTAAGACCGGGTTTCGGCGAGGACGGATCAAGGGGCATAGCTCAACTGGCAGAGCGTCGGTCTCCAAAACCGAAGGTTGGGGGTTCGATCCCCTCTGCCCCTGCCACTCTCTCCGCATGAGTACCGAATGTCGCAAAATCAGACCGTAGAGACCGTCTCAAGCGCGGCCGACCGCATCAAGGTGGTCCTGGCCGTGGCTGTCGTAGTGGCCGGGGTGGTGGGTTTTTACCTGCTTGCTCAGCAGCCGGCCGTGGTCCGGGTGCTGAGCGTGCTCTCGGGCCTGGTGCTCGGCGCGGTCATCGCGTGGTTTTCGGTGCCTGGTCAGCGGCTGTTCGCTTTCGGCAAGGATGCCTGGTCTGAAACGTCCCGGGTAATCTGGCCCACGCGCAAGGAAACCGTCCAGATGACTTTGACGGTGTTCGTGTTCGTGGTGGTCATGGCGATTTTTCTGTGGCTGGTCGACAAGACGCTCGAGTGGGTGCTTTACGACCTGCTCTTGGGCTGGAAGAGATAATGTCAAAGCGCTGGTACGTCGTGCATGCCTACTCGGGCATGGAAAAAAGTGTCGCGCGCGCCCTCCAGGAGCGGGTCGACCGCGCCGGCATGCAAGACCGGTTCGGCCGCATTCTGGTGCCCACCGAAGAGGTGGTCGAGATGAAGGGCGGCCAGCGCACGATCACCGAACGCCGCTTCTTTCCCGGCTACGTCCTGGTCGAAATGGAGATGGATGACGACACCTGGCACCTGGTCAAGCACACCAACAAGGTGACCGGTTTCGTCGGAGGTACCGGTAATCGGCCTTCGCCCATCTCAGAGCGCGAGGTCGAGAAAATCCTCGCCCAGATGCAGGAAGGTGTCGAAAAGCCCCGCCCCAAGACTTTGTTCGAGGTGGGCGAGATGGTGCGGGTCAAGGAAGGCCCCTTCACCGATTTCAACGGCAATGTCGAAGAGGTCAACTACGACAAGAGTCGGCTGCGCGTGTCGGTCACGATTTTCGGTCGTGCCACGCCGGTCGAGCTGGAATTCGGGCAGGTCGAGAAGGTCTGAAATCGATCGGTTCGTGGGGCCCTGTGGCCCATCACCGCTCCCGGCTGTCGGCCAGGGCGCGGCCTCGAGGAGCGCAAGTAGCGGGCAATCTCTGCGAACGCGCGTTTGAACTCAAACCAGGAGCATCCTGATGGCGAAGAAGATTGTCGGCTTTGTGAAACTGCAGGTGCCTGCAGGCAAGGCCAATCCCTCCCCTCCGATCGGTCCGGCGCTTGGTCAGCGCGGCCTCAACATCATGGAGTTCTGCAAGGCCTTCAATGCCAAGACCCAGGGCATGGAGCCGGGCCTGCCGATCCCCGTGGTGATTACCGCCTACGCGGACAAGAGCTTTACCTTTGTGATGAAGACGCCGCCCGCGTCCATCCTGATCAAGAAGGCGGCCAAGATCGACAAGGGCTCCCCCAAGCCTCATACCGACAAGGTGGGTACGGTGTCGCGCCAGCAGGTCGAAGACATCGCCAAGCTCAAGATGCCCGACCTGACCGCGGCCGATCTCGAGGCTGCTGTGCGCACGATTGCCGGTTCGGCCCGCAGCATGGGCATCACCGTGGAGGGACTGTGACATGGCCCGCATGACCAAACGCCAGAAGGCGATTCGCGCTCAGGTCGATCGCCAAAAACTCTATCCCCTGGGCGATGCGCTGTCGCTTGTCAAGCAATGCGCCACCGCCCGATTTGACGAGTCGATCGATGTGGCGGTCAACCTCGGTATCGATGCCAAGAAATCCGATCAGGTCGTGCGCGGCTCGGTCGTGTTGCCTGCAGGCACTGGAAAGACGGTCCGGGTGGCGGTCTTTACCCAGGGGGCCAAGGCGGACGAGGCTCGTGCGGCAGGCGCCGACATCGTGGGCATGGAAGATCTCGCCGAACAGGTCAAGGCCGGTCAGATGAACTTCGACATCGTGATCGCGACCCCGGACGCGATGAGGGTGGTCGGGTCGCTGGGTCAGATTCTGGGCCCGCGCGGTTTGATGCCGAACCCCAAGGTCGGCACCGTCACCCCGGACGTCACCACCGCGGTGCGTAACGCCAAGGCGGGTCAGGTGCAGTACCGCACCGACAAGGCGGGCATCGTCCACGCGACGATTGGTCGCGCCTCCTTCGGGGTCGAGCAGCTCGAGACCAACATCCGTGCGCTGGTCGATGCCCTGAACCGGGCCCGGCCGGCCAATGCCAAGGGCATCTACCTGAAGAAGGTGGCCGTTTCGAGCACGATGGGCGTAGGTGTGCGCGTCGACGCCGGGTCGTTCTCGGCGAGCGCCGCCTGAGGGGCGTCACAAACAGGTCCCTGCGCAGTGGTCGTTCGCGCAGGGTGGAAGAACTTTGGGCCGGTCGGTGGCCCGGGCCCTCGGTGATTCACCGCGGACCGGATGACCGATCGGGTTGTCAAAGACCGCAGGGGGATTTCGGCGTCATGCCGAAAGCTTTAATTCCGCAAGGTCCCTGCGCAGATGGCGCTCCCGAAGCGCGAGTTCGAATGAATGGGCACGGTTCAGAAGCCGTCCTGGTCACGAGACTCTCGATCGGTCGCCGTGTAGCAACGGGCAAGCGTTTGTGCCCGGGGCCATCGTCGCAGGCTGTACGCGACGCCGGGTCCTGGGATCGGCCGCGAGCCCATTAACTGGGGGAAGACCGTGGGTCTCAACCGCGACGAAAAGGCCTCTGTCGTTACGGATTTCGGTGCTGTTCTGGCCGACTCATCCGTGCTGGTGGTGGCCGAGTACCGTGGTCTGGAAGTAGGTGCGATGACCGAACTGCGCCGCAAGGCGCGTGAGTCCGGCGTTCGCCTGCGCGTTCTCAAAAACACCCTTGCCCGTCGAGCGATGGCAGGAACTCCGTTTGCCAGCTTGTCCGACCATCTGGCCGGTCCGCTGATTTACGGCGCGTCCAAGGATCCCGTCGCTGCGGCCAAGGTGCTGAACGAGTTTGCCAAAGCCAATGACAAGCTCGTGATCAGGGCAGGCGCCCTGGGCAGCTCCGTGCTCGATGCCAACGGCGTCAAGGCACTGGCTACGATGCCCAGCCGGGAAGAGCTCCTCAGCAAGCTTTTGGGAACCATGCAGGCGCCCGTCGCAACCTTCGTTCGCACGCTCAATGAAGTGCCTGGCCGCTTCGTGCGCGTGCTCGATGCGGTGCGTCAGCAAAAGGAACAGGCTGCGGCCTGAACCACGCTTCGCACTGCCGGCATCCAGACTTTTTCAACGATCTGAACTGAACACCTATCGGAGTCAATCATGGCAATGAGCAAACAAGAGATCCTCGACGCAGTCGCCGGCATGACCGTGCTCGACCTGGCCGAGCTGATCAAGATGATGGAAGAGAAGTTCGGCGTTTCCGCTGCTGCGGCCGCCGTAGCTGTGGCCGCCCCGGCCGCCGGCGGCGCTGCTGCCGCCCCGGCCGCTGAAGAGCAGACCGAGTTCACCGTGATTCTCGGCGCCGCCGGCGAGAAAAAGGTCGAGGTGATCAAGGTGGTTCGTGCTGCCACCGGCCTGGGCCTCAAGGAAGCGAAAGACTTGGTCGACGGCGCACCCAAGCCCGTCAAGGAAGGCATCAGCAAGGCCGATGCCCAGGCTCTCAAAAAGCAGCTCGAAGACGCGGGTGCCAAGGTCGAGCTCAAGTAAGTCGACTGCCTTGCGTGCTTCACTTGACCGCGTGAGCATGCGGTCGTTTCGCCCGGCGGGTGCCTGTGCAGTCAGACAGGGGCTCGTCGGGTGTCTTCGTCGTTCCCGCCGTACCGTCTGCTGAACCGACCCGGAGTGTCCATGGCCACCGCGTCCCGTTACTCGTTCACCGAGAAAAAGCGTATCCGCAAGAGCTTCGCCAAGCGCCGAGTTGTGCTTGACGTTCCGTATCTGCTCACCACTCAGATCGAGTCCTACGACAGGTTCCTGCAGTCCGGCGTTGCGGTCGCGCAGCGCGTCGACGAGGGCCTGCAGTCGGCGTTCACTTCGATCTTTCCGATCGTCTCGCACAACCAGATGGCGAGACTCGAGTTCGTCTCCTACCAGCTCGGCCACCCCGCATTCGACGTGAAGGAGTGCCAGCAGCGCGGCCTGACCTTCTGCGCGCCGCTGCGCGCCCGGGTGCGCCTGGTGATCATGGATCGCGAAGCGGCCAAACCCACCGTCAAAGAGGTGAAAGAGCAGGAGGTCTACATGGGCGAAGTGCCCTTGATGACCGAGACGGGCTCCTTCATCGTCAACGGCACCGAGCGCGTCATCGTCTCCCAGTTGCACCGCTCACCGGGGGTGTTCTTCGAGCATGACCGCGGCAAGACCCACAGCTCGGGCAAGCTGCTGTTTTCGGCGCGGATCATTCCCTACCGCGGGTCCTGGCTCGACTTCGAATTCGATCCCAAGGACATCCTCTACTTCCGGGTCGACCGCCGCCGCAAGATGCCGGTCACCATTTTGCTGAAGGCGATCGGGCTCAATCCCGAGCAGATCCTTGCCCACTTCTTCGTCTTCGACAATTTCCGTCTGCACAACGACGGCGCCCAGCTCGAGCTGGTGGCCGATCGCCTGCGCGGCGAAATCGCCCGCTTCGACATCACCGACCGCGACGGCAAGGTGATCGCCGCGCGCGACAAGCGCATCAACGCCCGGCACATCCGCGATATCGAGGCGGCCGGCGTTCGTTACGCCACGGTTTCGGACGACTACCTCCTCGGTCGTGCGCTCGCGCAGTCGGTGGTCGATGCCGAAACGGGCGAAATCGTTGCCCGTGCCAACGATGAGCTCACTGAAGAGCTTCTGGGCAAGCTGCGCGAGGCCAAGGTGGCCGAGATCCGCACCCTCTACACCAACGACCTCGATCAGGGTCCGTATATCTCTCAAACCCTGCGGGTCGACGAGACCGCGGACCAGGCAGCCGCCCGTATTGCCATCTATCGCATGATGCGGCCGGGCGAGCCGCCCACCGAAGAGGCGGTCGAGGCCCTTTTTAACCGCCTGTTTTACAGCGCGGACGCCTACGACCTGTCGAAGGTGGGGCGCATGAAGTTCAATCGCCGCGTCGGTCGCGACGAGTCGACCGGCCCGATGACGCTCGCCGATGACGACATTCTTGCCGTGATCAAGATTTTGGTCGATCTGCGCAACGGCAAGGGAGAGATCGACGACATCGATCACCTGGGCAACCGCCGCGTGCGTTGCGTGGGCGAGCTCGCCGAGAATCAGTTCCGTGCCGGTCTGGTGCGAGTCGAGCGAGCGGTCAAGGAGCGGCTGGGCCAGGCCGAGACCGAAAATCTCATGCCGCACGACCTGATCAACAGCAAGCCTATCAGCGCAGCCATCCGCGAGTTCTTCGGCTCGAGCCAGCTCTCGCAGTTCATGGACCAGACCAACCCGCTCTCCGAGATCACGCACAAGCGCCGCGTTTCGGCGCTGGGTCCCGGAGGCTTGACCCGGGAGCGGGCGGGCTTCGAAGTGCGCGACGTGCACCCGACGCACTACGGCCGCGTGTGCCCCATCGAGACGCCCGAAGGTCCCAACATCGGCCTGATCAACTCTCTTGCGCTCTATGCGCGCCTGAACGAATACGGCTTTCTCGAGACCCCCTACCGGCGCGTGGTCGACAGCCGGGTCTCCGACGAGATCCACTACCTCTCGGCCATCGACGAGGGCCGCTATGTGATCGCCCAGGCGAA
>JBIKVK010000221.1:0-5867 GCA_044356835.1 Burkholderiaceae bacterium | reverse complement strand
GATCAAGGTGCATCCGAACGGCTCGCTCTACAAGATGCCCGAGATCAAGCGCGCCGTGCAACAGGGTCAGGTGCCGATCGGCGAGGTGCTGATGGTGACCCTCGTCAACGAAAACGCTGCCTACTCGATGGACGGTCTGCCGTTCTTTGCGAGCAACTATGACGATGCGGCCAAGCTTTGGAAAGTACAGCGACCCGTTATCGAAAAAATGCTGGACGAGCAGGGCTTGATGCTGCTCTACGCCGTGCCCTGGCCTCCGCAGGGGCTCTTTGTGCCCAAGCCGATCAACTCGGTCGCGGACATGGCAGGCCTCAACTGGCGCGCCTATGACAAACAGACTGCACGCATGGGCGAGCTGTTCAAAGCGAGGTCGGTGACCATCCAGGCGCCCGAGGTGGCGCAGGCCCTGTCCTCGGGCAGGATCAACTCGTTGGTCTCGTCCGCTCAGTCCGGGGTCGACTACAAGGTCTGGGAATCGGTCAAGCACTTCTATGACGTGCAGGCCTGGCTGCCGAAGAACATGATCTTCGCAAACAAGAAAGCCTTCGCCGCGCTTGCGCCTGATGTGCAAAAAGCCGTGCTCGCCGAAGCGGCCAAGGCCGAGCAGGCGGGCTGGGCTTCGAGTCAGAAGACCGCCGAATCCACTAAGCAGACCCTGCGCGACAACGGCGTCACCGTCAGCGCACCCGGCGCCCAACTCGCAGCAGACCTGAACAAGGTCGGCCAACAGATTGTCACCGAGTGGGCGGCCGAGGCGAGCCCGCAGGCCAAGGCGATTCTCGAGGCCTTCCGCAAGTGAGATCAGTAGGCCGCACTTTGGGCTGCAGGTGATGCGTTCTTTGATCGACGCGCTCTATCGGGGCACGGCCGCGCTGGGCGCGGCCTGCTTCGTGGGCGTGCTGGCCCTGATCCTCTATCAGCTGGGGGGTCAGGCGCTACCCTATACGCCCCGTGCAGCCGACGAATTCGCCGGCTACTGCATGGGCGCTTCGGCTTTCCTGGCCCTGGCCGATACCTTGCGCAGCGGCAACCACATTCAGGTGCGCCTCCTGGTCGATGCGCTTGGCCAGGGCGCAAAACGCGTTATCGCCTGGATCGCCTGGGCTGCAAGCACTGCGCTGGCCGCCTGGGTCGCCTGGTATTTCACGCGGATGACCTGGATCTCGATCGAGCTCGGCGAGCGCAGTTCGGGTCTGATTGCAATGCCGATGTGGATTCCGCAAATCGCAATGAGCTGGGGGGCCATCGTGTTCACCATCGCGTTCATCGACCTGGGCATCGCGGCGTTTCACAAGCGCGACCTTCCGGATGCCGGGATCACGGCCGACGGGGGCCGCGGTGACTGAGATCTCGGCCTTTTACGCCACCCTCACCGTGCTGGCGCTGGTGGGCCTGCTGGCTTTGGGCATCTGGGTGGGGCTCGCCCTGATGGGCACGGCGCTGGTCGCGATGTTGCTCTTTTCGGCACGCCTGCCGGGCGACGCCATGGCCACGACCGTCTTCGGCTCGCTTTCGGCCTGGACCCTCACCTCACTGCCGCTTTTCATCTGGATGGGTGAGATCCTGTACCGGTCCCGCGTTGCAGAATCGATGTTTCGCGGACTCGCGCCTCTGATGGCGCTGATGCCTGGCAGACTGGTGCAGGTCAATGTCGGAGCATCGATGATTTTCGCGGCGATCTCGGGCTCGTCGGCGGCCACCTGCGCCACCGTCGGCCGGATCACACTGCCGGAGCTTCGCAGCCGGAACTACCCCGATCGTCTGGTGATCGGCTCACTCGCGGGCGCGAGCACCTTGGGTCTGCTGATTCCTCCATCGATCATCATGATCGTCTACGCGGTGGCGGCCGACGTATCGATCAACAAGCTGTTTGCGGCCGGGGTCATCCCCGGCATCGTCTTCGGCGTGGTGATGATGGCCTATAACGCGATCTGGGCTGGACTGCACCCCGGCAGCATTCCGGCGGATGACCAGCAGATGAGGCTCTTCGAGCGGATCAGGGCTTCCGTCCACCTGTTGCCGGTCTTGCTCCTGATCGGATGTGTGCTGGGCTCGATTTACGGCGGCATCGCCACCGCCACCGAATCGGCTGCGCTCGGAGTGGTCGGCGCCCTCGTGCTCGCAGCGTGGCAGCGCAGCCTCTCATGGTCGTTCTTTCGCGATACGGTCTATGGCGCGATGCGCATCACCACCATGATCCTGCTGATCGTGGCGGGCGCGGCTTTCCTGTCGCTTGCAATGGGCTTTTCCGGCATCCCGGCCCTGATCGCCGAGTCCGTCTCACGCTGGCAGCTCTCGCCCGGGTTTCTTCTGATCGCACTGGCGATTTTCTACATTTTCCTAGGGTGCATCCTCGACGGAATTTCGATGGTCCTGCTCACCATGGCGATCGTACTGCCAATGGTCAAGGCAGCGGGCATCGATCTGATCTGGTTCGGCATCTTTATCGTCTTCGTCGTTGAAATGGGGCAGATCACGCCGCCGGTCGGCTTCAATCTGTTTGTGCTGCAAAACGCAACGGGTCGTGATCTCGCTTACGTCAGTCGCGCGGCCTTTCCCTACTTCTTGTTGATGATTCTGATGTTGTTTGTGATCTGGCACTGGCCGGCCCTGGTGTCTTGGTTGCCCGACCAGATTGGCAAACCCTGAGTTTTTTTCCATCATTCGTTCGTACACCAACAATCCTGATATCCACCCGAGATCTAAACGGAGCAACCCATGGCTGATCTATCTCTCAACTTCTGTGGCGTGCAGTTCAAGAACCCTCTGGTCATCGCGTCCATCGAAACGACCAACAGCCCGGAAGTGATCCGGGAGTGCGTCGACGCCGGTGCGGGCGGCATGATCATCAAGACGCTGACCGATATCGAGGACATGGCCCGGCTCACGCAGAATTCCAAGTACGCAATCCTCAACGAGCGCAACGAACTGATCAAAGGCAAGGTGAACAAGAACTATGTGTTCTACAGCCGCTCCGGGTATTCGAGCACCGGCTTTCGCGAGTGGGTGCCCTATCTGAAGGAACTTCGCCAGTATGCGAACGACCAGGGCTCGCACCTGATCGGCAGTGCCGGCGGCAAGACGGTGCAGAGCTGGATCGACATCTGCAAGACGATCGAGGACTGTGGTCTGCCCATGGTCGAACTCAACTTCGGCTGCCCGCACCCGGCGATGATGCCCGGGGTTCATGGCGGATCGATGATCGGACAGGACCCGGATGTCGCGGCCGAAGTCACGGCTCGCGTCTGTGAAGCCGTCAAGATTCCCGTGGTCATCAAGCTCACGCCCGATCAGTCGCGCCTGGTCGAGGTCGCCCGCGCAGTCCGCGACGCAGGCGCGGCTGCGGTCACCGCGACGAACCGCTACACGGGCTTCTCGGTCGATATCGAAACGGGCAAGCCCCGCCTGGGCGGGCCCGCGGGCATCGGCGGGGTGTGGGCCAAGCCCTTGTCCTTGCGCTGGGTGCACCGCATCTACAACGAGCTCGGCATGCCGATCACCGGTTCGAACGGCATCTATGACCACCGCGACGTGGTCGAGTTCATCATGACCGGAGCGCCCCTCGTTCAAGTGGGGTCGGTGCTGATGTTGAAGGGCATCAAGTACCTGCCCAAGATCATCAGCGGGCTGGAGGAGTTCATGGACAGCCATGGCTATCCGGACATCGCCTCGATGACCGGCATTGCCTCGCGCGCTGCAGTCAAGGACTATAGCGAGCAGTTCAAGAAGCCGCGGATGCACAGCGAGGTCAACGCAGAGACCTGCAAGAACCCCAAGTGCACGATCTGCATCCAGACCTGCTTCTACGACGCCCTTGCGCAAGGCCCAGGCAAGGTGGCCTCGCTCAGCGACAACTGCATCGGCTGCGAGATGTGCACCCAGACCTGCCCGTTCGACTCCACCAGCATGCACACCACCACCGAAGAGGACCGGGCACGCGAGACCTACTTCAGCATTCCGGCTGATGTGTACGAGATCGGCAAATTCGAGAAGGGCTTTGACCGCGGCATCAAGCTCGCGAAAGTCAAGGACTGAAGCGCAATGTCCGAATCTCTCAACCGCGAGCGGTTGCGCTTCGCATTCGACATTGGCGGCACCTTCACCGACTGCGTGCTGATCGGCGACCGGGGTTCGGTGTTCACCACCAAGGTCCTCAGCGATCATGTTCAAGTGGTGCGACCGATCGTCGCCGGTCTCGAGCAAATGCTTGAGGCCCATCACCTGAGTAAGCACCAGGTCCACGAGGTGGTGGTGGGCGCCACCACAGCGGTGACCAATCTTGTCATCGAGCGCAAAGGCGCCGTTACGGGCCTTATCACAACGCAAGGGTTTCGGGATGTCATCGAAATCGGGCGTGAACTGCGCTACGACCTTTACGACCTGACCGCACCCGGCCCCGACCCGGTGATTCCGCGCGCGCTGCGCGCCGAGATCGCCGAGCGCACCGAAGCGTCGGGCACCATTGCGATTCCCGCCGATCCTGCCGAAATCGAGCGGGTGGCTCAGGCGCTGATCGAACAAGGGGTGGAGTCGATCGCGGTGAGCCTGCTGCACAGCTTCACCCATCCCGCGCACGAGGAGCTCGTGCGATCGGTGATCGGACGGATTGCGCCCGGCTTGCCGGTATCGCTGTCCTCCGAAGTGCTGGGTGAATTGCGGGAGTACGAACGCACGATCGCCACAGTGCTGAACGCGTATGTGATGCCGATGGTGGGTCACTACCTGGGAGTGATCGAGCAGGGACTGCGCGATGCCGGCATCGCGGCGACGCTCAACATCATGCAGTCAAACGGCGGCGTGATCTCTCGCGAACTTGGCGAACGCATGCCGATCCGGATGCTCGAGTCCGGTCCGGCCGCCGGAGCCTTGGGCGCAGCCTTCTGCGCCCGCGCCGCAGCCATGGACGAGGTGCTTGCGTTCGACATGGGCGGCACGACCGCCAAGGCCTGCCTGATTCGCTCGGGCACTCCGGCGATCACCACCGACTTCGAAGCGGCCCGCCTGCAGCGATTCAAAAAGGGCAGTGGCCTTCCGGTCCGGCTGCCCACGGTCGATCTGATCGAGATCGGTGCCGGCGGGGGCAGCATCGCACATATCGACGAGACGGGGCTCATGAAAGTGGGCCCGCAGAGTGCCGGATCCAGTCCGGGCCCTGCCTGCTACGGCCTGGGCGGCCGTGCGCCCACCGTGACCGACGCGGCGCTCCTGATGGGCTATCTCGATGCGGGTGGATCCTTAAGCGGTGCTGTGCGACTGAGGGCCGACCTCGCCGAACAGGCGATGGCCGAACACCTGGCCCAGCCGCTTGGTCTTTCGGTGATGGAGGCCGCCAACGGCATTCATCGCATCGTATGCGAGCACATGGCCGCCGCCGCCAAGATTCATGCGGTCGAGAATGGCCGCGATGTCCGCCAGTGCACATTGCTGGCCTTTGGAGGGGCCGGTCCCATCCACGCGCGGGAGGTCGCCCGCCGTGCGGGTTGCCGCAACATCCTGGTGCCGGCCAACGCCGGCGTCTTTTCCGCCTTCGGTCTTCTCGTCGCGCCGATCAAGATGGATGCGGTGCGGACCCGATTCACCCGTCTGGACGGGATTGACTGGGCTGCCATCGAGGCACTCTGTGCGGATCTGCAGGGCGGTCTCGAGAGGCAACTGAAGAGCGCGGGGATCGCCTCGGGGGCGATCGTGTTCCAGCGCAGCGCCGACATGCGCTACCTCGGGCAAGGGTTCGAGGTCGAGACCCGATTGCCTCGCGTCCTGGGCGAGGCGGCTCGGGCCGAAATCGTGGCTGCGTTTGAACGCGCGTATGCCAGTCGCTTCGGTCGGCACTTGGAGGGCCAGCGGATTGAAATCGTCAACTGGCGCGT
>JBIKVK010000220.1:0-5869 GCA_044356835.1 Burkholderiaceae bacterium | reverse complement strand
CAGTCGATAGTGATACCCCGCGATGGCCGCGGCAATCAGAAGCCCCGCAAAGAACGCCGGCCCGCTATTGGCAATGCGACCCGCCCAGGCGAGCAGGGCGACTGTGGCGCCATAGCACATCATCACCGCTGCCACGTCGAAGCGGCCAAAGGTGATCGCCGACGTCCGGATACCGATCCGCAGGTCGTCGTTGCGATCGACCATTGCATATTCGGTGTCATAGGCGACAGCCCAGAAAATATTGGCTGCAAGCAATACCCACGCGACGAACGGCACCGTCGCCTGGACCGCTGCAAAGGCCATCGGGATGCCGAACCCGAAGGCCACGCCGAGATACGCCTGCGGAATCGCCAGAAAGCGCTTGGTAAACGGGTAGCTTGCGGCGAGGAAGGCCGCAACCACCGCCAAGGCCCAGGTCAGTCGATTGAAGGGCCATATCAGCGGCAAAGCGCACAGTGACAGCACACAGAAGACCACCACGGCCTCCCAGGGACGAATGCGCCCCGAGGTGATGGGGCGGTCGACCGTGCGCGTGACGTGACGATCAAAGTCACGATCGGCGTAGTCGTTGATGGCGCAGCCCGCCGAGCGCATCAGGAAGGTCCCGAGTACGAAGGCGAAGACGGTATAGGGTTCGGGCCACCCCTCGCTCGCCATGAGCAGAGCCCATAGCGTAGGCCACAGGAGCAAGAGGGTGCCGATGGGCCGATGCAGTCGCACCAGCCTGAAGTAGAGCCGTGCGCGCTCGCCGATGATCTGCGTGGTTAGAGTCAAATTGGGGCTCGGAGGCGACGTCTGGTCGACAATGCAGGAGTTTAACGGTGAGCGCCTGGGGCCGGCGATCCGAGGATGACTCCGCCTCGGCCGGGATCGCGCTTGCCGGGCGGCTGACCCATGATCAGCTCGACCCGAGGCGATCCCGGTGCAGATCCGATCGCGGCGGCTCGATCAGCGGGCAGCATGAGGCCAGCACTGACCATCTTTCTCAGTCGGGCGGTGCCGATGCCCGGGACGCGTCGCCGCAGATCTTCTCCGTTCCTAAACCGCCCGCCCCGCTCCCGTACGTCGACGATTCGCTGCGCGGTTTTCGGGCCAATGCCCTTCACCTGTTCGAGCTCTGCGGCGGTTGCGCGATTGACGTCGACCTCGAGTTTGAGCGATCCATGTCCCGCAGAGAGCGATTCTTCCGGTCGGGGGCGGCGCGATGCATCATGCTCGCGAGCCAGGAGTTCATGCCCGGGGAGCGACGACGCGGCAGTCAGCCATAACGCCACGGTCAGCCAGGCGCGTGGGCGCACTGGACGGTCCGACTGAATCCTGAAGAGCCTTGGATGCGATGGCATGGCGCCCTCCCTCGGGGTTGACCTGGGTCTAAAGACAAAATTTCGGCCATCGCGTCGGGGCGATGCAGCGCGCATCGTCACGGCTTCAAGGTTCGAGGCCCCGCAGTCCGTACTCTGGATGTTCTCGGCCAGCCGGGGGATGCGATCGCTTCGAACTTTTGGTCTTGCCGACGGTTGACGGCAGCGATACATTCGGAATGCCCTCAACAAAGTCTGCAATCCATGTCCAGCCATACCGTTGAAGAAATCGCCAGCCCGGTCCCGCTCACCCGCACCGATTTGCTCCATGCAAGCCCTCGTGAAATCCGCAAGCTGGTCCGCGAGGGGCGTTGGTTGGAAGCGACGACCGGGATCTCGCGGGGTAACCTGCAAGCCAACCTCGCCATCGTTCCCCAGGCCTACGCCTTCGATTTTCTGACCTTCTGTCTGCGTAATCCCAAACCGTGCCCCATTCTCGAAGTGCTGGACCCCGGGGACCCGGTACCCCGGATCGCGGCGAGCGGCGCCGACATCCGAACCGATCTCTCGAAATTCCGCATCTTCCGCGAGGGCAAGCTGGCCGGAGAAGTCAACCATCTGCTCGACCTCTGGCGCGATGACCATGTCGGTTTCCTGATGGGGTGCAGCCTGTCGTTCGATCAGGCGATGCTCGACGCCGGCATTCCCTTGCGTCACCTGGACGACCCGAATGGCCGTGTGACCGTCTACGAGTCGTCAATCCCCTGCGTGCCCGCAGGGCGTTTGCACGGCAACATGGTGGTCAGCATGCGCCCGGTCCCCGCGCACCTCCTGATGAAAACCATCGAGGTGACCGCCCGGTATCCGATCGCCCACGGCGCCCCCGTTCATATCGGCGATCCCGCGGCCATTGGGGTTACGGATATGACCCGCATTCACAGCGGTCGATTCAACCCTCCGGCAGAGGGCGAGATCCCGGTGTTCTGGGGCTGCGGCGTGACTCCGCAGTCCATCGCTTTGGCTTCGGGTATTCCGGAAATGATCACGCACGCGACCGGGCACATGTTCATGACCGATCTGACGCTCGCCAACGCCGCAGCCCTGCGCTGAGCGGCGGCATCCCGGGCGGCGCGGGCGTTGGACGGGCGTGTGAACGGATGCCTGACCGGGGTTCAGGATTCGCTGCGGCGGAAGTCTCTCGGTCGAACGCCCATCAGCGCAAGAAGCCCTGCGTAGAGCGCCCCGGCGATCCCCACCAGGGCGAGCGTCCAAGCGATCCGGGCCAGAGGATCTGCGCGCAGCGCGACCCAGTCAAATTGGGGTATGACCGCCGCAAGAAGCGCGGCCATTGCCGTTGAGGCGATGCTGACCTTGAGCAGCCAGGCGAGCCAGCCCGCCGACGGGCGCCAGGTGCCGCGCCGGTATAAGCCCACAAGGAGCAGGGCCGCATTGCCCCAGGCTGCGACCGAAATCGACAGAGCAAGCCCCGCGTGTGCCAGCGTGGGCACGAAGAGCAGATTCAGGAGTTGGGTGGCGACCAGGACCACCAGGGCGATCCGGACCGGCGTCCGAACGTCCTGCTGTGCGTAGAAACCGGGCGCCAACACCTTGACCGCAATCAGGCCGGTCAGGCCCAGTGCGTAGGCCTGAACAGCCCTCGAGGTCATCTCGACGTCGGTCGCATCGAACCGACCATAGTGGTAGAGCATCGCCGTGAGGGGTTCGGCCATCAGTGCGAGCCCGACCGTGCAGGGCAGAGCCAGAGCCGCGGTGAGGCGCAGCCCCCAGTCGAGCAGGCTTGCATAGCGCGCGAGGTCGCCGGATTCGTTCGCCCGCGCGAGCGCGGGCAGCAGCACCGTGCCCAGAGCGACCCCCAAGAGCGCCGTCGGAAACTCCATCAGACGATCGCCGAAGCTGATCCAGGACACACTGCCCGCTTCGAGGCGCGATGCAATGTGGGTGTTGATCACGAGGCTCAACTGCGCAACGGATACTGCCAGCACCGCCGGGGCCATTCGCGTGACGAGGCCGCGGGCCTCAGGGTTCAAGAACGCTCGGATCGGGTTCAGTCCGATGGTCGGGCGCAGGCCGATGCGGGCCAGCGCCCCCCACTGGAATGCGAATTGAGCAATGCCTCCGAGCATCACGCCGATCGCCAATGCGAGCACGGGCGGATCCACCCTTGGCGCGAGCCCCCAGGCGGCTGCAATGATGGTCAGGTTGAGTAAGACCGGCGTAAACGCGGGGACCGCAAAGCGTTGCCAAGTGTTCAGGATGCCCGCCGCCAGGGCGACCATCGAGATCAGCACAATGTAGGGGAACATCAACCGGGTCATCAAAACTGCGGCCGACAGCGCGGCGGGATCTTCGCCCAATCCCGAAGCCATGAGCCAGATGAGCACGGGTGCGCCCAGCACGCCTGTCGCAGTGACCGCGAGCAAGGCCCAGAACAGGGCGGTCGCGACGGCGTCGACGAACCTTCGGGCGTGCGCTGGATCATCGGTGCTGACGGCTTGGCGCTGGGCGAGCATCGGGACAAAAGCCTGGGCGAAGGCGCCCTCGGCGAACAGCCGCCGCAGCATATTCGGGAGCCTGAACGCGACGAAAAAGGCATCGGTCATGGCGGAGGCCCCGAATAGGGCGGCCGTCAGGGTCTCGCGCGCCAGTCCGGTGATTCGCGAAAGCAGGGTGAGGCCGCTCACAGTAGCCGCAGCGCGCAACAGGTTCACTGACTGTTCACCCAGGCTTTCTTGCGTCGAAATCGGAAACCATAATAAAATCTAAGGCTTTCCCCGAAATTTGCTTGGATTATTCCCATGGCCAATATTGCCTCTGCCCGCAAGCGCGCCCGTCAGGCGGTCGTTCGCAATGCGCACAATTCCAGCCAGCGGTCGGCGCTTCGCACTGCGATCAAGGCGGTGCGCAAGGCGATCAGCAAGGGTGACAAGGCGGCTGCTGCTCAAGTGATGCACGCCTCGCAGTCGGTGATCGACCGCATTGCCGACAAGAAGATCATTCACAAGAACGCTGCCTCCCGCTACAAGAGCCGACTCGCCGCCGCCCTTAAGGCGATGGCCTGATCGACTGATCTGTGTCGCGCCGTCCGAACAGGGCGGTGCCGACCCGAACGATCGTCGCTCCCGCGGCGATTGCCTGTTCGAGATCATCCGACATCCCCATCGAAAGCGTGTCGAAGTCCTGAACGCGGCCGGGGAGTTCGATCGCGAGCTTTTCCCGAATCTGATCGAACAGCATCCTGAGCCGCTCGAAAGGCCGATCCCGGGCCAGGGCTTCCTGACCGGGTGCCGGCAAGGTCATCAATCCCCGAAGCCTCACCCGCTCGAGTTCCGCGAGCTTCATGGCTAGGCCAATGGCCTCGTGAGGCTCGCAGCCGCTCTTGCTCGCCTCGCCGGACAGGTTCACCTGCAGGCAGAGGCTAAGGGGCGGCAATTCCGCCGGTCGCTGCTCGGACAGCCGTCGGCCGATTTTGTCCCGGTCGACGGAATGGACCCAGTCGAAAGATTCGGCGATCGAACGCGTCTTGTTCGACTGGACCGGACCGATGAAATGCCAGATCAGGCTGAGGTGAGGTGCCTCCCGCTGGCACGCTTCGATCTTGTCGAGCGCTTCCTGGAGGTAGTTCTCACCGAACGCCCTTTGTCCCGCGGCGGCGAGTCCAAGGACCCGGTCATGACCGAAGGTCTTGCTGACGGCCAGCAGCTGCACCGCACCAGGCGGCCGCGCCGATGCCGCACAGGCGCGTTCGATCCTCTCGCGCACCGCGCTCAGCCGGAGGGCGGTGGCTTGGGCGTTGGACTGAGGGTCGGGCTGTTGCCGCAACGGGTCGGTCATGGCCTCGCCCGGGCAAAGAGGTCGAATCCGTACATCCGGCACTCCAGCGCGCCGTTGAAAAGCTGGGCACGACGGTTGGCCTGCAGGCCCAGCTGCAGCGGCAACTCGGGGTCTGCACTGATCAGATGCAGCTGCCAGCCCGAGAAATGACGTTTGAGGGTATCGCCGCAGCGTCCCATGACGCCCGCGTGGGCTGCGTGTCGGCTCGATGTGTGCTTGTCTTCGCTTGAAACCAGGGAGGATCCGGCCCCTTGTTCGGCCACATCGCTTCGACCAAAACGCCGGTTGCGCTCACCGCGGTCGGCCCGTCCCGGATGGGCCGGGCGGACCGTCGCCGTGACCCGCTCGCCATAAGGCGGGTTGGAGACGATCATGCCGCGGGGTCGCACGCCGTTCGCAGCGGGCCCATCGGGCAGGCTCTTCCAGGGGGGCAGATAGTTTTCGGCCGCCAGGTCGGTCACCCCCAGGCGGATCAGACCGGGCGGAAGTCCCGCCTGCGTCATGTTGCGTTCCGCGCGCCGCACTGCCCTGGGATCGATGTCTGAACCGGCCATGTGCAGCTGCAACTCACCCCGCTTCATCTGATCGAGACGGGCGCGTGTTCGCTGCGCGGCGATGCGACGCAAGTCCGCCCAGGCCACCGCATCGAACACCTTAAGGCGTTCAAAGCCGAAGGACCGCGCTGAGCCGGGCGCCTGATCGAGTGCCCACTGTGC
>JBIKVK010000034.1:0-19757 GCA_044356835.1 Burkholderiaceae bacterium | reverse complement strand
TCGGTAATCGCATCGGCCGAGGCGTCGCCCTCGCCGCCGATCACGCCCTTCACCTCGACCAGGGCGGTATGCTTTCCAGAGCCGGCAGTGGAGGAGCCCAGCGAGTTCCAAACACTGACCGAAATCAAAATCAGCAGCACCAGGAGCATTCCGCTCAGACGAAAAAAAATTCGCCAACGGCGCGCGCGGCGCTGCTCCTCGATTCCGGCCAGTAACACCCGCTCGATCATTCCGGTTCGATCCCCCGACTGGGCGACCCCGGCAGCTTGCTGTTCACTCATCCGAACATCCTCCGATCACGGGGCCCGCCCCAAAGGGAAGGACCGAACCCGGTCCGGCGCTGCAGTCCGACAGATCGCCAAGGCGGTCAAACCGGGCGCGCCCAAACATAACCGTCCCTCTCCTCGCATTCGAGCCTTCGCAGCGATCGACCGCGGCAGGGGCCGGCCACACAGACACCGTCCTCGGCCCGGTAGGTGGCGCCGTGGGTTGCACAAATCAAGTATCGCCGAGTCTCGTCAAAAAACCGACCCGGCTGCCAATCGAGTTCGACTGCGACATGAGCACACTGATTGACGTAGGCATAGGGCTTCCCCTGAAAGCGAATTGCGAATGCGGGTAAGGGTCCCTCGGAACCGCCCGGCTCCGGTGGAAGATCGAAACGCACACCGTCGCCTCCGTCCACCAGGGCTGAAGACTGGCACACACGCAGCCGCGACGCGCCCCCCTGACCCAACAGCCCAAAGAGTGCGCAGCGCAGCCCCGGCACATCGTCGACCAGCGCGAGTGGCCGCTGCGCATCCAGGTGATCCCTCGGGTGGGCACCATAGCTCACCGCAATGGCCGGACACCCCGCAGCGCGCGCCATCTGCAGGTCGTGGGAGGTATCTCCGACCATGACCGCTTCGTGGGGCGCCACCGACAGCTCATCCAATAAATCGGCGAGCATCCACGGGTGAGGCTTGGGCTCACCCTCGTCAGCACACCGGCTCGCATCGAAATGTCGGCGCCAGCCCGTTTGTTCAAACGCACGTTCCAACCCAAGCCTGGACTTTCCGGTCGCCACCGCGAGCAAAGTCCCCGAGGCTCGCAGGTCGCTCAACAAGGACTCGACCCCGGGGAAAGCGCACACGCTTGAACCGATTGCGATGAAATGTTGGCGGTAACGTTCCATAAACCGAGGCCGTTGATCCATCCGCAAGTCAGGGACTGCCAGTCGAAGGGCATCTTCAACCCCCAGGCCGATCACGTGGGACGCGAGTCGGTCGTTCGGGACTTCGAGCCCGAGGTCGGCCGCAGCACGCTGCATGGCTCCACTGATGGCGCCCGTGGAATCCACCAGAGTTCCGTCCCAGTCGAATACGATCAGGCGCACCGCTGAAGTGGCCCCCGGATTCACGCTGGCTCCGGACGACGTTGCAGCATCGGATGGGCCAGGATCTCTTCGATGCCTTCGGGCAATCCCATCAAACGACCGAACGGTGTGGGCAGCGGCGCCTCGAGCGATAACGTCTGCCCCGACACCGGGTGGAACAACTTGAGGCGAAAGGCGTGAAGGTACATCCGACGCAGCCCTCCGCCTCTAAGCCCTCTGTTCAACGCGAAGTCGCCGTACTTGTCGTCGCCGACCACAGGATGACCCGCGTGCGCAAGGTGCACTCGAATCTGGTGGGTGCGGCCAGTTTCAATCTGAACCAGAACCAGGGTTGCTATGCCCAAACCTGCGGGAAGCTCAAAGTGTCGAAGCCCCGTGACCCGGGTCAGGGCGTCACGCCCGGATGCGGACACCCTGACACGCCGGTCGCCGTCGGGGGCAGGCAAGCGCTCAAGCGGCGCTTGAATGGATCGGGTTCGGAGGGGCCAGCGGCCTGCGGCGACCGCCAGATAGGTCTTACCCGTGGTGCGCGTCCTGAACTGTTCCTGAATCGCCACCAATGCGCTGCGACGCTTGGCGAGGACCAGTACCCCACTGGTGTCGCGATCCAGCCGATGGGCAAGCTCGAGAAAACGGCACTGCGGCCTTTGCCGGCGCAGGGCCTCGATGGCTCCAAGGCTGACCCCGCTGCCGCCGTGCACCGCCAGCCCGGAGGGCTTATCGATTACCAGCAGCAGTTCGTCTTCGTGCAGAACCGACAGAGAAGGCCCCTCCCCGTCCCCGGTCGACACGGACTGCGGCCCCAGCTCGCGCGAACGGATGCCGCTCACCGGCGGAACCCTGACGCGGTCGCCGGCCTCAAGCCGCAAGTCCGCGCTGGCCCTGCCCCCGTTGACCCTGACCTGGCCGCTGCGGATCAGCTGATACACATGCGATCGGGGCACGCCGCGGCAGACCCGAGAAAGAAAATTGTCGAGTCTCTGGCCCTGATACTCACCATCCACCTCGACCATTCTGACAACGGCGTCGTCCCGCCCGGTTGCAAGCTCGACTTCAGGACTTGGACGCAAGGTCTTCAAGTTGCTATACTTTCTCGGTCAGGCGTGGTGAAGCGACGTAGTTTACGCTCTCCAACCGGTCCCGTCGCTGACAGTCATGGTCAGACGGGCCGCTGGTGACTTTCCTTGACTGAGCGGTCTTCCCTGGGTTCACCCATCCCACGGATAATGTGCCGACCGGGAGCGGACTCAAACGCCCTCGCCCTCTTACCCCTGACGGGAAGAATTTTAACGACGACGCGCGGAACACAGTCCGCGTGGCGCGGATGCATACGGAATCTTCTGAGAAGACAGGACGGCACTCCTCAGGTGTGCCGATCGACAGAATGCAGATCAGGTTGAACCGACCCAGCCATCGGGCTTCGCATCGAATCCCCTGCCAACCGCTTCGGACAGCGGTCATGGCATGTGACGACTCGCGATCGCCGGCCTTCGGTTCGGTCATTTTCTCGGTCACGACGCTGACCTGAGACCTCACGGGGCTGCAGCCCGCATTCTGTTCCTCGTTCTTCTTGCTTCCGTCCGTATCGCCGCTGGACCCGACGCGAGTCCACGTCAAGCTCGCGCATTGGAGCTTGAATGAAGCGGATGCTTTTTAACGCAACCCATGCCGAAGAGCTGAGGGTTGCCATTGTCGACGGCCAGAAGCTGATCGATATCGACATCGAAACCGCGGGACGCGAGTCGCGCAAGAGCAATATTTACAAGGGCGTCGTAACCCGGGTCGAGCCCAGCCTCGAAGCCTGCTTTGTAAATTACGGCGAGGAGCGTCACGGCTTCCTGCCGTTCAAGGAAATTTCCAAGGCCTATTTCAAACAGGGCGTCGAAGTTGGCAAGGCACGCATCCAGGATGCGATCGCCGAAGGCACAGAGGTCATCGTTCAGGTCGACAAGGAGGAGCGGGGCAACAAGGGCGCCGCGCTGACCACCTATGTGTCGCTGGCCGGCCGTTATCTGGTTTTGATGCCGAACAACCCACGCGGTGGGGGCGTCTCGCGCCGGATCGAGGGAGAAGACCGGCAAGAGCTGCGCGAGACCATGGAACAGCTCGAACACCCTCAAGGCATGAGCTTGATCGCGCGTACGGCCGGCATCGGTCGCAGCGCCGAAGAAATGCAGTGGGATCTCAACTATCTCCTCAAGCTCTGGACGGCGATCGAATCCGCGGCCGGTTCAGCAGCCGGCCCTTTTTTGATTTATCAGGAATCCAGCCTGGTGATCCGGGCGATTCGGGACTATTTCACCGCCGATATCGGCGAGATCCTGATCGATACCGACGACATTTATGAGCAGGCCCGCCAGTTCATGGCTCATGTGATGCCGGACACTGTCGGCCGGGTCAAGCGCTACCGGGATGACGTGCCGCTGTTCTCGCGCTTTCAGATCGAGCACCAGATCGAGTCTGCTTTTTCTCGCGTGGTGCCTTTACCTTCAGGCGGCGCCGTAGTCATCGACCATACCGAGGCGTTGGTTGCGATCGATGTGAACTCCGCGCGTGCCACCAAGGGGGCCGACATCGAGGAGACCGCACTTCGCACCAATCTTGAGGCTGCGGACGAAGCAGCCCGGCAAATGCGCCTGCGCGACCTCGGTGGTTTGATCGTCATCGATTTCATTGACATGGAGAGCGCCAAGAACCAGCGCGAGGTCGAGCAGCGGATCAAAGAGGCGCTGCACTACGACCGGGCGCGCGTGCAGACCGGCAAGATCTCCCGCTTCGGCCTTCTGGAGCTGTCGCGTCAACGCTTGCGGCCGGCCCTGAACGAGGGCTCGCACATCACCTGCCCGCGCTGCAACGGTACGGGCGTGATTCGCGATACTGAATCATCCGCCCTGCATGTGCTCCGGATGGTCCAGGAAGAGGCCATGAAGGAGAACAGTGCCGCGATCTGGGCTCAGGTCCCGGTCGAGGTGGCCACGTATCTGCTGAATGAAAAGCGTTCGGAAATCGCAAAGCTCGAGGCTAGGCACAAGGTTGAGATTGTGCTGGTGCCGAATCGGCACCTTGAGACACCGCATTACCGGCTTGAGCGCGTTCGGCATGACGATGAGCGCCTCGGATCCTATCGGGCGAGCTATACGATTGCCGACGCGCCGGCAGAAGATACAACCTACTTCGATTCCAAGTTCGACCGGGGAAGCGCGCGTCCCGAGGCCGCCGTTCGATCGGTCACACCCGATCGTCCCCCGCCCCCTGCGTCCCAACCCGCCCAGCCAGCGGCCGAAAATGCAGCGCCGCCCGCCCCGACTTCTACGACTGGCGCAACCGCTGGCCGAACGGTGGACGCTGAGCCGTCCCACGGCCTCATTGGCAAGATCCTGGGGCTGTTCCGCCGCAAGCCGGCCAACGAAGCGAATGCCTCCGCCACCGGACAGTCCGGCGGTGCGACCGTGGGCGAGACCACCAAGCCCCGTCCCGAAACAACCGAGCGTCCCGCCCGTTCAGACTCCGGCCGCCCCGAGCGTTCTGGCCGAGGCGGTCGGGGAGCACGGGGAGAGCGCGGGGAACGTGGCGAGCGTAGCGAACGGGGTGACCGAGGCGATCGGAATGAGCGCGGCGACCGAGGCGACCGAGGCGACCGTTCAGAGCGCTCTGAGCGACCAGATCGCAGTGAACGGTCAGACGGTCGGGGCCAACGCGAGGCCCGCGCCGGACGCGACCCCCGAGAGAATCGTTCAGCCGAGGGTCGCCCCGGTCGTGAAGGCAGCGATGCGCCACGTGAACCGCGACAAGGACGGCGTGATCGACCGGAGCGGCCGCTGCAGGAAGACCAGGCCTCAAGCGCTGCTGCTGTAGTCCCTTCAACCACCACCGTATCGTCAGCGTCCCCAGCGACTGATGCGACCACTTCGCCCAGCGAAGCCAGGAACGGCCAGGGCCGGGAGGGCTGGGCCGCTGCGGTCGCCGAGGCCAGCACAGGTACTGCCCAACAACAGGGTCAGGGACCACGCGAGGCGCTCGGCGATGCCGCGACCGGACAGGGCGAAGGGGGTGATTCCGAGAACCGCCGCCGCAACCGTCGCCGCCGTTCCGGGCGGCGAGATCGGTCCGAGATCGAAGGCGTAGCGCCGGAGACCGCCCTGGCTGACCTGCAGCCGGGTCCGGGCGTTGACCCGTCTCGCGCCGAGGCAGCGCAGGTGGTTCAACCCGACCCGACACCTCCTGCCCCTTCCATCGGAGGTGCTGCATCGCTTGCGCTCGCAGCATCGGCCCCCCCGGTCGCTTCGGAGGGACCGGAGCCACAGCCAGCCTCGAGCACACAGGCGGCCCCGCCGGCCGAGGTCATGAGGGCTCCCGTTGCAATCGCCCAGGTCGATACGACCGTCGAGCCGGCCCGTGCTCCGGCCCCGAGCGCTTCCGATGGGGCCCCCGCGCCCAGTCGCGAGTCGCTCGAGGCCATCGTCGCGGGCGCCGGGCTGCAGTGGGTCGAAACTCGAGCCGACCCATCAGCCGAGGCGCAGCCATCGGCCGAGGTCCCCGCGCCCCGTCCGGTCAGGCGGCGCAAGCCGAAATCCGAAACTGCGCAGGAGCCCCTGGTCCAGATCGAAACGCGCCAGTAGCACCTGTGTTGTGGCATGAGCGAGCGCATTATCCCGATCGCTGAGGCACGATACCCGGCCGACATTCCGCACATCCCGAACTCCGAGTCTCGAGCGGACGGGCTGTTGTCGGACCGGCTGGGTCGGCGCTTGCATGACCTGCGTATTTCGGTCACCGACCGCTGCAACTTCAGATGCACCTACTGCATGCCCCGCTCGGTGTTCGGTGCGGACTACTCGTTTCTGCCGCAGACGTCCTTGCTCAGCTTCGAGGAGATCCATCGGGTCGCGCAATTGTTCGTCGACCATGGGGTCGAAAAGATCCGCCTCACGGGTGGCGAACCTCTGCTGCGCAAGGGCATCGAGCTGCTGATCGAGATGCTCGCGCGCCTGCGGACAAGGGAGGGTCGCCCGGTCGACCTGACGCTCACCACAAACGCGACCCTCCTGCCGAAGATGGCGAACGGACTCCGGGCGGCGGGCCTGTCGCGCATCACGGTGAGCCTTGATGCGATTGATGAAGCGGTTTTCCGGCGAATGAACGACGCCGACTTCCCGGTGTCAAGCGTGCTGAACGGTATCGAAGCGGCAGAGAGGGCGGGCTTTGCGCCGATCAAGGTCAACATGGTCGTCCAGCGCGGCGTCAATGACGGGCAGATCGTTCCGATGGCGAGGCATTTCAAAGGCTCGGGACATATCCTGCGCTTTATCGAATTCATGGATGTCGGCGCATCGAACGGATGGCGTCTCGATGACGTGGTCTCCGCACGCGAAGTGCTCGATCGCATTGGGCGCGTTTTTCCCATCGAACCGATCGAGGCCAATTATGTCGGCGAAGTCGCTGAGCGCTGGCGCTATTGCGACGGCCAGGGCGAGATCGGTGTGATCGCCTCGGTCACCCAGGCCTTCTGCCGGGACTGCACCCGGGCGCGTTTGTCGACCGAGGGCAAGCTCTTCACTTGCCTTTTCGCGACCCAGGGCCACGACCTCAGAGCCCTGTTGAGGGGCGGTTTCACGAACGAGCAGATCGAGGCCGCCATCGGACACCTCTGGAAGCAGCGCTCGGACCGCTATTCCGAGCAGCGCTCGGCCGACACCGTCGGTCTGCGAAAAATCGAGATGTCCTACATCGGGGGATGACGTGTCGCCCGCGCCAACGACCATCACCCGGGAGAGCCTGACCGGGCTTGTGCTGTGCGGTGGGCGGGGCCGTCGCATGAGCCCCGATGGTGCAGGCATTGACAAGGGATGGGTCAGCTTTCGCGGCCGACCGATGGTACGCCATGTCATCGAGCGTCTTGAGCCTCAGGTGGACCGACTGATCTTGAACGCGCCGCCTCTTGCACATTGGCAGGCCCTGGAGTATCCGCTCGCGCCCGATCAGTTCGGGGGCTTCCTGGGACCCCTGGCCGGTATCCAGGCCGGGCTGGGTGCGGCGACCACGAAATGGGTGCTCTGCGTGCCCTGCGATGCTCCCCTGTTGCCGCCGGACTTGGCGGAACGTCTGTCCAATCGTCAAGCCCAGACCGGCGCGACGTGCGTCAGCGTCGTCGTCGGGGATCGGGCGCACCCGGTGTTCGCATTGGTCAACGTTGGCCTCGCCGCGGAGCTCGAGCGGTATCTGGCCTCGGGGGCCCGAAAGGTCGAATCCTGGTTCGAGAGTGTGGGTGGAGTGAGCTGCGATTTCCCCGATCAGAAAGCCTTCGTCAATCTGAATACAACCGAAGAGCTGCGATCCCTGGAGGGTGTATGACGGGATCACTCGACGGATCGAAGCTCCAGAGTCTGGCCGCCGCGGTCGAGGGGTTCGATGCAGAAGCAGTGGATGTATCGCAGGCCCGCCAACTGATCTTGCGCAGGTGCGAATCGGTCATCGAGACCGAGGTCTGTCCGATTGAGGACGCCCTGGAGCGCATTCTCGCCCACGATCTGATGTCCCCCCTGGACGTGCCCTCCCATGACAATTCGGCGATGGACGGCTATTCGTTGGCCGCCTCGGATCTGAAGCCTGAGGGTGACAGCATCCTGCGTGTTGTGGCAACGGCGTTTGCGGGACGGCCCTGTCCGACAATTCCCCAGACTGGTGAAGCGGTGCGCATCATGACGGGAGCCGTTATGCCGCAGGGACACGACACGGTCGTTGCCCAGGAAGTTTGTCGCGTTGAGGGCGACTGGGTGCGGATCCCCTTCGGTCAGGCCCCGGGGCAGAACCGCCGCCTTCGTGCTGAAGATCTGCGCCAAGGCAGGCCGGCGCTGACGCGGGGAACCCGAATCGGTCCCGCCGAGCTGGGTCTGATCGCCTCATTGGGTCTCTCATCGGTCGAAGTGCGGCGCCGGGTACGCGTTGCGTATTTCTCGACGGGTGACGAATTACGTCCGGTCGGAGAAGCTCTCTCAGAGGGCCAGATCTATGACAGCAATCGTTACACCTTGCGGGGCCTATTGAGCCGCCTCGATGCAGAGCTGCTCGATTTGGGCATTGTTCCTGATCGCCCAGAGTCGCTCGAACACACGATACGGGAGGCCAGTCGCCGGGCCGATCTGATCATTTCCTCTGCGGGCGTTTCGGTGGGTGAGGCCGATTACACCCGCGAGGTACTCGGGCGTCTGGGGGATATAGCCTTCTGGACGATCGCGATGCGCCCCGGAAAACCGCTCGCGTTTGGGCGCGTTGGCCCCGCTCTCTATTTCGGACTCCCTGGTAATCCGGTGGCGGTGATGGTGACCTTCATCTTCTTGGTTCGCGAAGCGCTCCTCAAGCGGGCAGGCGCTCAATCGAGGGAGATGCCCGTGATCCGTGCCGGGGCCATGACCCCGATCCGCAAGCGCCCGGGCCGCACCGAATATCAGCGGGGCCGCTTGGTGCGAAAAAACGACGGCGAAATCGGCGTTCAGCTTTCGGGCAACCAGGGCTCGGGAATCTTGAGCTCGATGAGCGAGGCCGACTGCATCATCGTGATGGCGCCCGACCAGGGGCACTGCGCCGTGGGCGAGCGGCTGGACTGTCTTCCCCTTTCAGCGCTGCTCAATCCCTGACGCAGGCGCGGAGGGGGTGGGCTCGGCGACGAGCAAACGCCCTGCCGCCAGGCCTCGGATCGTCTGGACACTCAGCCAAAGTATCAATCCAGTCACCAACAGCATCAGGATCTGCGCAACGGGGATCAGTGCCGGTGACCTCGTTGCGGCAAAGCTCGTCAGAGCACTCAGCGCAGCGCACGGAAACGACAAGGCCCAGAAGGGCATACCGAACTTCAATCGCCCCAGTCGCGGAACGAGCGTGAGCGAACACAAAAAGAAAAACAGGGCCACGCCAAAGGAAACCGGGATCATCCAGCCTGGCGCCCCAAAGGCAAGCAGCGCAGGCCCGGTAATCGCGGGCGGCGCAATCAAAATGAACCAACTCGGCAACAGGGGTTCGGGGAGAGGCACAGACGCGCTTCGCACGAGCAAGAGCGCGAGGACGACCGGCCACATCAGAAGACCCACTGCGAGGTAGCCCAGGGAAACGGTCTCAAATCCGAGAGGTACCCCTGCCAGGGGAACGAGCACATTGCCCACTATGGGAATCATGACGACTGGGGTAACGCGCGGCCAGCTGAGACCGCGCCTGATCCAGCCTGACACCACCCAAACCGTGACCCAGGCCTGAATCACCAACGCGATCACGAACAGTCCCTTCGCCCAGCCTGAGGCGCCCGGCATCAGGGCCAGTAGCGCGCAAAGCAGGATTGTGGACACCGGGAACGCGCCCGCAAAGGCGTGCCGCACCGGGTGCGCGAGGTCTTCACGCAGTGCATCGCGATGACGCACGAGGCGAACGGTATTGAGCGCAATCAGGAGCAGATACACCGCAAACGCGACCGCACCCGCCACGGCGCTCAGTACTCGCGAAAGTTCTTCCGGGAAAACGACACTGCTTCGCCACCACGCCAGCCCGAGCCCGCCCCACCCCATGACGACCGCAAACCACTGAGGTCCGAGATACTTGAGCGGCGACGGGCTTGGATGCATGATCATGTTCTCGAATGTGTTGATGGCGGGACAGAGCCCAGTGCGTCAATGAATCTCAGCGACACCTTGATCAATGCGCTTAAACGCGAACTTCGGTCTCGCGGGATCACCTACCGGGCGCTCGCCGTCCGAATCGGTCTGTCCGAAGCATCGGTCAAGCGCATGTTTTCCCAAAAGAGTATCGACCTTCGAAGGCTGGACGCCATCCTTGATGCGATTGGCGCAGAGCCCCACACGCTGATCGGAGCCATCGGCGAGCCCGAACACCTTCTGGAGCAGATGAACTGGACCCAGGAGGCAGAAATCGTGAACGACGCGCGGCTGTTCACCGTCGCCGTCTGTGCCCTGTCGCTCCTGACGTTCGAGCAGATCATTTCAGTCTACCGGCTGAGCCCCGCCGAATGCATCCAGCACCTGCTGCGACTGGAAAAACTGGGCTTTCTCGAAATGCATCCGAACAACCGTTACCGGCTCAGGGTGTCGCGTACCTTTCGGTGGCTGCCTGACGGTCCGATCGTGCGGTATTTCCGAAGCCAGGCGGTTGATTTTCTCAGTCATGGCTTCGACGGCCCCGGAGAGGCCGTCGGCGTGCTGAACGTCAGGATTTCCAACGAGGCACGCCTGGCGCTCAAGGCTCGGCTGCTGAGCGTCATTGCCGAATTCTCCGAGCAACATGTTTCGGATACACGACTGCCCCTCTCGAAACGCTACCCGATGAGCGTTCTGTTCGGCGTTCGCAGCTGGGAGCCCGCCAACATGAGGGCGCAGCGAAGACTCGACGACGCAGCGCTCGCGCGGTGGCTGCGTCAGCAGCGCTAGCTGCGAAGACCGGTCAAACACGATCTCGCCGCGGCTGCGCTCCCCACGCCCTCAGGGCCAATGCGCCGGGGCGCACTGTGCCGCAGATCAACGGCGATGACTGAGCGGTCCCGGGAGGCTCGCGTAATAGGCAGCGAGATTGCTGATCTCGGCTCGAGTCAGCGCCTGAGCCTGGGCGCCCATGATTGCGTTCTTGCGCTGGCCGCTCCGGTAGTCGAGCAATGCACGCTCGAGATAATCGCGGTACTGCCCGCCCAACTTGGGGTACGAGGGATCCAGCGGCGTGTTGCCGTCCTTGCCGTGGCAGGCCGCACAGACCTGAGCCGCCTTTTCCTGGCCCTTGGCGATATCGGCCGCCAGTACCGAACCGGTCGCCATGCCCAGCACACTCAGAACGATCCCAGCCAAACGCATGCCCTTCATGCATGTCCCCTGAATCATGTGCAACTCACAAAAACAGTGATCGGCGCGCAGTCAGCTCGACGATCTCAGCGCTTCGAGTAATACGCGGAAAGATCGGCGATGTCCTGATCGCTGAGACTCCAGGCAATCCCGCGCATGGTCGGATGCGATCGGTCGCCTTTCCGGTAGGCCTCGAGAGCAGAAGCGATGTAAGCCTGCGACTGGCCCGAGATCATCGGGACCGAGTAAACACTCGGAAACGACGCCTTGTAACCGGGGATGGCATGACAGCCGATGCACATGGAGGTCTTGGCCTCGCCCGCCTTCGCGTCACCCTTCACGCCGCTGCCTTGGGCCCCGACCGAGAGGGGCAATAACAGGAGCGCTGCAGAAAAAAACAGTTTTTTGTTCATGGTCCCTGAACCGACTATTTGAACCGCGCACGTCCGACAAAAACCGGACCTGCCGGTGTGTCCTATTGGGGTGGCGGCATTGTAGCCGAGCCCGCACCCACGCGCCAAGCGAGCGGGCTGGGACTGATCCCCGTATACTCAAAAAAGTCTCAGCTCCCAAGGCTCTCCCCATGCGCTTCGAAGGTACCTCAGGCTACGTTGCCACCGACGATCTTAAACTCGCAGTCAACGCCGCCATCACCCTGCAGCGTCCCCTGTTGATCAAGGGCGAGCCGGGAACCGGCAAAACCATGTTGGCTGAGGAAGTGGCCGGCGGTTTGGACATGCCCTTGCTGCAATGGCATGTCAAATCGACCACCAAGGCGCAGCAAGGCCTGTACGAATACGACGCAGTCTCCAGGTTGCGTGATTCGCAGCTGGGCGACGAGCGGGTCAAGGACATCCACAACTACATTGTCAAGGGCGTGCTTTGGCAGGCCTTCGAATCGGATCGTCCGGTCGTGTTGTTGATCGACGAGATCGATAAGGCAGATATCGAGTTTCCCAACGACCTGTTGCGCGAAATCGACCGCATGGAGTTCTTCGTCTACGAGACGCGTCAGATGATCCGGGCCCGCCATCGGCCCATCGTCGTGATTACGTCCAATAACGAAAAAGAGCTGCCGGACGCGTTTTTGCGACGCTGCTTTTTCCACTACATTCGCTTTCCCGATCGCGAGACGATGCAGCGCATCGTGGATGTACATTTCCCGCAGATCAAGAAGCAGCTTCTGGGCGCCGCACTTGATTCCTTCTTCCAGATCCGAGACTTGCCCGGGCTCAAGAAAAAGCCCTCGACCTCGGAGCTTCTCGACTGGCTCAAGCTGCTGCTGGCCGATGACATTCCTGCCGAGTCGCTTCGTTCGGGAGACAACAAGCTGATCATTCCCCCGCTTCATGGCGCACTGCTGAAAAACGAGCAGGATGTCCATCTTTTCGAGCGCTTGATCTTCATGGCCCGAAACAACCGCTGAATTCCCGGACCCCTCAATGCTGGTCGACTTCTTCCTCCACCTGCGCAGCGCCAAGCTTCCGGTCTCGATCAAGGAATACCTGATGCTGATCGAGGCCTTGTCCAAAGGCGTAATCGGTCAATCGATCGATGATTTTTACGCGCTGTCACGGGCCTGCCTGGTCAAGGACGAACGTAACTTCGACAAGTTCGACAAGGCCTTCGGCGCTTACTTCAAAGGCGTCAAGGCCTTGCCCGGCATCGATGTCGATCTGCCCCTCGAGTGGCTCAAGCGGCAGCTTCAGAGGGAATTCACCCCGGAGGAAAAAGCGGCGATCGAGGCCCTGGGCGGTCTGGACAAGTTGCTCGAGCGACTCCGTGAGCTGCTCGAGCAGCAGAAGGATCGTCACGAGGGCGGCAACCGCTGGATCGGGACCAATGGCACCTCACCTTTTGGCAACGGCGGCTTCAACCCTGCCGGCATCCGCATCGGTGGCCCCTCCGGCGGCAACCGGACTGCAGTCAAGGTTTGGGAGCAGCGCGCCTATCGGGACTACGACGACGACATCGAAATTGGCACGCGCAACATCAAGATTGCACTGCGGCGGTTGCGGAAATTCGCCCGGGAGGGGGCGGCCGAAGAGCTCGACCTCGAGGACACCATTGCGTCAACTGCGCGCAATGCCGGCTATCTGGATATCAAGATGGTGCCAGAACGGCACAACACGATCAAAGTGCTCATGCTGCTCGATGTCGGCGGCACCATGGATGATCACATCAAGCAAACCGAGGAGCTCTTTTCGGCGGCCCGCAGCGAATTCAAGCACCTCGAGTTTTATTACTTCCACAACTGCGTGTACGACTACGTCTGGCGCAACAACCGCAGGCGTCATGCGGAGCGCTTTGCCACCTGGGATGTCATTCGCAAGTACAACTCCGACTACAGGCTGATTATCGTTGGCGACGCAACAATGAGTCCCTACGAAATCCTGCAGCCCGGAGGATCGGTGGAGTACAACAACGAAGAGGCAGGTGCCGTTTGGTTGCAACGATTGGCTGACCGTTTCCCGAAATTCGCCTGGCTCAATCCAGAGCCACAGGGCGTCTGGGAGTACCGGCAATCGATCGGCGTGATCCGCCAACTCATGCAGCAGAAGATGTACCCCATCACGCTGCAAGGGCTCGAGCGCGCCATGCGCGAGCTTTCGAAATAATCAGACCGCAAAGCATTCCGCTGATTCAGGTCTTATCCTCTTCAAAGACGCGACCCACTGGGGGGCCTCAAGACCCAGCTGCGCCTCGAGTCGATGGGCCCGACGCTCCAGGTCGGACCACGGCACCCGAATCGCAGGTCCCTTGAACGCCAAAGCGACCACGTTGCCTGCAGCATTCTTGGGCAGGCTGATGGCCCGACCCGCAAAGGCGCGACTGATCCGGTCAAAGCTGCGCCCGAAGCGGTGTCCGTCACCGAACAGATTAACCACGAAAACCCCTGGCCCATTCAGGCATCGGGCGCACTCGCGGTAGAACGCGTCGGAGTCGAGCACAGGGCCCCTGGCGTCCTGATCGTAGAGGTCGACCTGCAACACGCCATAGGTGGACACGGCGGCCGATTCAACGAATCGACCCGCGTCAGCAAGCACCGTCGTTAGTCGCTGATCGTCTGGGGGCAATTTGAAATACTGGCGAGCCGCGCTCAATACCGCTGGGCTGCGCTCAACGACGGTCGTGCGAGCCCCGGCGAGTCGGGCATGGCAAAAGCGCGAGAGCGCACCGGCCCCCAGGCCCAGTTGCAGGATGGCCTGGCTCTGATCCAGGAAAAGCAGCCAAGCCATCATCTGCCGCACGTACTCGATCTCGATGGACACGGGATCGCGCAAGCACATCGCCCCCTGAATCCAGGGCGAACCAAAATGGAGATAACGAACTCCGTTGGACTCTGAGAGTGTGATGTCCGGATCGACAGGGTTCGACATTCGCCGATGTCAGGACGGTCAGCGCAGCGACAGCCCGAGCAGCAGGTCGTTGACCCGGCGGACGAAACCGGCCGGGTCCTCAAGCTGACCGCCCTCTGAGATCACCGCCTGTTCGAAGAGCAGCACACCCCACTGACGTGCGCGCGCCGCATCGGTTTTAAGGGGCGCGATCAAGGGATGAGTCGGGTTGATCTCGAGGATGGGCTTGCGCGCTGGGGCCGCCTGACCGGCCTGCTTGAGCAATCGTTCGAGATGCCCGCTGATATCGCCTTCGTCGGACACGAGACACGATGCGGAGTCCGTCAGCCGATTGGACAGGCGAACCTCCTTCACACGGTCTGACAGCGACTCCTTCAGTACATCGAGCGCCTCTTGCCACTCGCCCCGCCGGGCCTCGACCTCCTTCTTTTCCTGCTCATCGGCCAGCTCGTCAAGATCGAGCCCCCCCCGCGCGATCGACGCGAGCGGCTTGCCGTCGAACTCTGACAAGAACGACAGCATCCACTCGTCGACACGATCGGTCATCAGCAGCACCTCGACGCCCTTCTTGCGGAAGACTTCGAGATGGGGGCTGTTGCGGGCGGCCGTCAGGTTATCTGCGGTGAGGTAGTAAATCGACTTCTGGCCTGGCTTCATTCGGCCCACATAGTCCGCGAGGGATACCGACTGCGCCGAGTCATCGCCGGCTGTGCTGGTGAATCGGAGCAGCTTCGCGAGCCGTTCCTGATTTCCGAAATCCTCGCCCAGGCCCTCCTTCAAGACCTGGCCGAACGAACTCCAGAAGCTCGCATAACGATCAGGCTGATTGTTCAACAGGTCCTCAAGAAGGCCCAGAACGCGACGCGTATTGCCCTCACGGATTGCCTTGACGTCTCGGCTCTCCTGCAGGATCTCGCGAGACACATTCAGCGGAAGATCACTCGAGTCGATCACGCCCTTGACGAAGCGCAGATATGCCGGCAGGAGCTGCTCGGCATCGTCCATGATGAACACGCGCCGGACGTAGAGCTTCACACCCCGTCGGTGCTGACGGTCCCACAGGTCATAGGGAGCCTTGGAGGGCAAGTAGAGCAGTTGGGTGTACTCCGTGCGACCCTCCACACGATTGTGGCTCCAGGCCAGCGGCTCACCGCCGCCCGGTGCCAGGTGCTCAAAGAAGGCCTTGTACTGATCGTCGGTGACTTCGCTCTTGGATCGCGCCCAGAGCGCATTGGCCTGATTGACCGTTTCCCACTCACCCGTTCTTTTTTGGGCCTTGGCTTCATCGTCCCATTTTTCCGCCGGCATGAGGATGGGCAAGGACACATGGTCGGAGTACTTGCGGATGATGGAGCGCAGTTTCCAGGTGGACAGCAAGTCATCAGGCGAGTCAGCACCCTCCTCATCGCTCGCGGAGCGCAGGTGCAGGATCACGTCTGTTCCGCGGGAGGACCGCTCGACCGTCTCGACACTGAAGCTGCCGCTGCCGTCGGATTCCCAACGAACCCCCTCGGCCGCAGACAGGCCGGCGCGCCGGGACAGCACGGTCACGCGATCCGCAACAATGAAAGCAGAGTAAAAACCGACCCCGAACTGACCAATGAGCTGGGCATCGCGCGCCTGGTCGCCGGTCAGCTTTCCAAAAAACTCCTTGGTCCCGGAACGCGCGATCGTTCCCAAATGCTCCACAGCCTCCTGGCGGGAAAGGCCAATGCCATTATCGGAAATGGTGATGGTCCGCGCAGCCGAATCGAAGTCGACCCGAATCTCGAGCTCGCCACTGCCTTCCATCAGTTCCGGCGCAGCGAGCGCTTCAAAACGCAGCTTGTCGCACGCATCGGACGCATTGGAGACCAATTCCCGCAGAAAGATCTCGCGGTTGCTGTACAGGGAATGGATCATCAGCTGCAAGAGCTGGGTTACCTCGGTCTGGAACCCGAGGGTTTCCTTCATGGCACCCATTGAAACACCTCCGTTACCAAACAAAGCACTCGCCGGATGAACCCGGCACGTCGCGATCTGGCGACGCCGCACACCAATTTCAAGTCCCTCGGACAAATTGATCGGCGAATGAGCTATCCACTAACATTCGGGGGCCATGATGCCTTACCCTCGATGAATCTCTCGATTGACCTCTCCATGGCGCTGGCCTATCTGTGGTTCGCCTGGGTCGGCGCAGTGACGCCAGGCCCCAACACCATGGTCGCGCTCGCCTGCGCAATCCACTTCGGTCCTCGCAGTATTCGGGCCCATATGATCGGCGTTGTCCTGGGGGTGAGCCTCATGATGCTCGTCGTGCTGTCGGGCGCCCAAGCCTTGATCCAGGCCGTGCCCATCGTGGGTCGGTGGCTCCAGTGGCTTGGAGTAGGCTGGTTGATTTGGCTCGGGATTCAACTCGCGCGCACAGACGGCCTGTCGGCCGAGGCACGAGTCCGCCCCCCCAAGGCGTGGGAGAGCGCGCTCTTCCAGTGGGCCAATCCCAAAGCCTGGATGGTCATCAGCGGGGCGGCCGTGACCTGGAGGGGCATTGCACAGCCGGTCGGGCTGGACATGCTGATCTTGGTCGGCGGTTTCGCGGGCAGCTGTGCCCTCGCTCTGGTGCTCTGGGCGCAAGGCGGTGAGCGGCTGTCCCGCTGGTTGAGGCAAGGAAGACGGCTGATCGGATTCAACCGCCTCCTTGGAATGTCGCTGGTGGCGACGGCCGCCTGGCTTGCCGCGGGCATCTGAAACCGCTCAGGCTGCCAATGCTCCGGCTAGACCGCGCCGCGGCGCCTGGAGGTATTCGCGGGTCTGCATCTCGCTGATCCGGCTCACCGTCCTGTGAAACTCCCCGGACAGGACCCCGCTGGTATACAGGGCCTCGGGCGGACAGGCCGCAGACATCAGCAACTTCACTTTCTGGTCGTACAGGACGTCGACCAGCCACACGAAACGTCGAGCCGCAGAAGCCATGGCCGCCGTCATCTGCGGCACCTCCGAGAGCAAAACCGTGTGATAACGCTGAGCGATCTCAAGATAGTCGTTCTGGGAGCGAGGTCCGTTGCAGAGCGTTTCGAAATCAAACCAGATCACCCCACCCGCTCGACGCAAGGCTCGAACGGTGCGATTCTCGATCTCGATTTCGGGCGCCTCGTCACCGCCTTCGGCGAGGCGCTCCCAGGCCTCCGAGAGCGCGCGACCGGCACGATCGTCAAGGGGCTGGTGGTAGGCCTCGATGCGCTCAAAGGCGATCCGGCGATAATCCGTCCCCGCGTCAACCTGAAGCACTTCGCAGTGTTCCTCGATAAGCGCAATCGCAGGCAACACCCGATCGCGATGGAGGCCCTCCGGATAGAGCTGATCGGGTCGATAGTTGGAGGTCATCACGAAGCAGACCCCTTGCGCGAAGAGCGCCCGCATCAGACGCTCGAGGATCATCGCATCGGCGATGTCGGACACATGAAACTCATCAAACAGGATGAGCCTGTGGCGCGCAGCCACGCGCCGAGCGACCTCGTCCAGAGGATCGGATCGCCCTTTCAAGGCATTGAGTTCCCGATGAACCCCGCGCATGAATTCGTGAAAGTGAATTCTGGTCTTGCTGTCAAACGGAACGCCCTGATGGAAGCAATCCATGAGGAAGCTCTTGCCTCGCCCCACGCCACCCCAGAGCCATAAACCGCGGGGCGCAACCGGTCTTCTGATCCAGCGGGCAAGCAAGCCGCGGAGCCCTCGTTGGTACTCCACGCACTGGTCACTCAAGTGCTGGAGTTCGTCGATGGCTCGCCGTTGGGCAGGGTCATCAGTAAAGCCTCGAGCCCTGAGCGCCTCTTCATAGGCGGCAATGACAGGCGATTCCGATATCGCTCCCATCACCTTCGAGCTCCATTTCGGCTCGAGAGATAGACCATGGCGGCGCCTGACCTCTCGCGATCCGATCGATCCGTTCCGGCTGGCCGAGTCAGACCTGAGCGCACTCAGGCATTCAGCGCGCGCTGATCGCTCGCTGCCAAGGCCGCCTCACGAACTGCCTCCGAAAGCGACGGATGCGGGTGGCAGACGCGACCAATGTCTTCGGCCGAGGCCTTGAACTCCATCGCCAGCGCCGCCTCGGCAATGAGATCAGAGGCGTTGGCAGCGACAATGTGCACGCCCAGAACTTCGTCGGTGGTCTGATCGGCCAACACCTTCACGAAGCCCTGCGCTGCCCCCATGCCCAAGGCACGTCCATTAGCGGCGAACGGGAACTGCCCGGACTTGTACGCGCGACCGGCCTCCTTCAATTGCTTCTCGGTCTGCCCAACCCAGGCGATCTCAGGCGAGGTGTAGATCACCCAGGGAATGCAGTTGTAATCAATGTGGGGCTTCTGGCCCGCAATCAGCTCCGCGACCATGACTCCCTCGTCTTCAGCCTTGTGGGCCAGCATCGGCCCCCGGACGACATCGCCGATCGCCCAAATGCCCGGCACACCGGTGCGACATGAGGCATCGACTGGAATGAATCCTCGCTCATCGGTCGCGAGATCCACCTGATCGAGACCCAACCCGTCCGTATTGGGCACTCGACCGACCGAAACGATCAGCCGATCGCAGTCGAGTTCATGCGCCGCCCCGGCGGAGTCTGCATACGAAATCTTCACTGCATTCTTCTTGACGTCGACTGCGCCGATCTTGACGCCCAAGTGGATCTGCAGACCTTGAGCGGTGAACTGCTTCCAGGCTTCCTTGCGAACGCTCTCGTCGACTGCTCCCAGGAATTCAGGCAGGGCTTCTAGGATGGTCACCTGCGCACCCAGCCGCCGCCATACCGATCCGAGCTCAAGCCCGATCACACCCGCACCAATGACACCCAGACGCTTGGGTACGGCGGTCAGTGAAAGTGCGCCCTCGTTGTCAAGAACCATTTGATTGTCCACCGGAATGCCCGACAGGTGACGAGCCTTGGAGCCGGTCGCAATGATGATCTGACGTGCGCTTGCACGCTGAGCCTCTTTTCCGTCGACGACATCGATATCGAAACCCGCCTCGCTCCGGCCGGCGAATCGGCCATGGCCCTTGAGCCAGACAATCTTGTTCTTTCGAAATAGAAACTCGATACCCTGCGTCATCTTGGCGACAATCGAGTCCTTTCGAGCCATCATCTTGCTGACGTCGAGGGTCACCTTGCTCACGCCGATTCCATGCTCGTCGACATGGCTGCCCAGTTCCTCGTAT
>JBIKVK010000317.1:0-3835 GCA_044356835.1 Burkholderiaceae bacterium | reverse complement strand
GGAACGTTGCATTTACTGCAACGACGGGCCCCAACAATCTCGATCCTGCGGGTCACCTGGCTATTCGCGGCAATGGCACCAAGGCCTGGTTCGGATGGCCCACCAGCGAGCGCATCGAACAGTTGCGGCTGGACTGGTTCAAGGCGCCCGATCTTGCCGCGCAGCAGAAAATTTGCCGGGAGATGCAGGCTCAGATCTTTGAGGACGTGCCTTACGTGCCGATCGGAGCTCGCTACACGGTCTCGGCCATCCGCAGCGAATGGACGGACTTCCAGCCGCAGATGCCGCTCTTTTTCACCTTGCGCCGGGCCTGACCGGAGTTCGCTCATGAAGATTCCCCGCGTCGCGATTGTCGGATTTCACCTCGAGACCAACAGCTTTGCGCCGGTCACGGTCCGGGAGGATTACGTGGCCAATTGCTGGCGTGAGGGCGAGGAGATCAACTCACTTGCCCGAACCACCAGCAATCTGCCCAAGGAGGTTCCGGGTTTCTATGCCGAGATGGATCGCACCGGGCAGTGGACGCCCGCCCCGCTGATCGTTATCAGTGCGCCTCCCGGGGGGCCTGCGTCCCGAGAGGTGTGGGATGAGTTCATGGCGAAGGCCCGTGCGGGCCTCGAAAAAGCGATGCCGGTCGATGCGGTCTACGTCAGCAACCACGGTGCGTCCGCCGTGGTCGGCGAGGACGACTCCGAGGCCGTGATGATGGAAATGCTCCGAGGCATCGTGGGCCCCGGAGTTCCGATCGTGGTCACTCACGATCTGCACTGCAATGTCTCGGAGCGGACGGTGCTGGCGATCGATGCCCTGCTGAGTTATCACACCAACCCCCATGTCGACCAAGCCGAGCGGGCGCAGGATGCTGCTCGTCTCATCCGGGAGATGCTCGCCGGGATGAAACCGCAGACCGCCTACATCAGGCTGCCGCTCACGCCGCCCTCGGTGACCTTGCTGACCGCGCATGGCCCCTATGCGGATCTGGTGCGTATGGGCGTGTCCAAGGTGCAGCGACCCGATCAAGGACCAATCGCTGCGGTCTCGGTGGCCGCTGGGTTTGTTTTCGCCGATCTGCCCAAGTGCGGCGTGACTGTGACCGTCACGGCGCGCGGCGACCTGAATGCGGCTCGCCGCTGCGCACTCGAGCTCGCACGGGCGGGCTGGGCGGATCGCGAGCGCTATGTGCCCAATATGGTTGAGGTCGAGGAAGCCGTCCGCAAGGCTCGGTCGGCTTCTCAGCCGATGCTCTTTGCCGATGTGGCCGACAATCCTGGGGGTGGGGGGCGCGGCAATACGGCCTGGTTGCTCAAGGCGTTTCATCAGGCCGCAGTTCCGGGTGTGGTTCTGGGCGTGTTCGTCGATGCAGCCCTGGCCTCCGAAGCCCGTCGCCTGGGCGTGGGAGCCGAATTCGAAGCCCATTTCAATTCGGCCGAAACCAGTCCGTTTTCCGAGCCCTACCGGGCCCGCGTTGTCGTGCGGAGCATCCACGATGGCCAGCTGGTGGGTCGACGGGGCATCCTGAAGGGGCGTCAGTTCTCGATGGGTCCGTCAGCGCTGCTTGAAATGGTCGATTCGGGGATGCGCGTGGCGGTCGGAAGTCTGCGCCGCCAGCTGTGCGACCCGGTCATGCTCGAGGCGCTGGGCGTCGACATTGCGGCCGCGCGTGTGGTCATCGTCAAGAGCCGGGGCCACTACCGCGCCGGCTTTGATGAATTCTTCCCAGACGACCGTATCGTCGACGTGGACAGTCCGGGGCTCACCACTCCGAATCTGGCCAATGTGCCCTTCAAGAGACTCCCTCGACCCGTTTGGCCTCTCGATCGGCATGCGCAGTGGGTCGAGCCCGCCTGGGCGTCTGAAGTCAAATGACCCTCTCGCCATGCCGACTCGCCAGAAATTCGGCGAGTACGGCTGTGGCGAGCATGAAGTCGCCCGTGTCCATCATCTCGTCCGGGTGATGGCTGCCGTTCGGGTTGCGGATAAAGACAAATCCGTAGGGAATGCCCGCCGCGCAAAACGCGGCGGCGTCGTGCGACGCGGGGCTGAGCAGTGGCGGCGCAGCGATGCCCAGCGCATGCGCGCATTCCGAGAGCTGGGCGCTGATCAGCGCGTCCGCTTTGGCCACGGGCGCCGAAGCCCTGGGCCCCAGGTCGATCCGTACGCCCCTTGATCGCTCGATGTCGGTGACGATGGACAGAAACTCCCGTTCGAGTTCCTGCAGGTCCTCAGAGTCATAAGCCCGGACATCCAGGCTGAAGTGAAACTCACCGGGTACGATAGTCAGACCATGGCGGTGGGGATTGGTGTGAAACTCGCCGATCGTGAAGGCCATCGGGCGGCCTGAGCCGTCCCACTGGGCCCAGAGCCGATCGAGCCGACAAGAGAGTTCAGCCCCCGCCAGGGCTGCATCCCGACGGAATCGCCGGGGCAGTCCAACATGTCCGTACTCCCCGATGATCCGGGCCTGCGCATGACGGAAATTGCCCGGGATCGCCTGTCCAATCGCAATCGGGTGCCCCGATTCGCCCAGGCTCGGAGCCTGCTCGATATGAACTTCGAGAAACGACGCGACCCGACCCGGATCAATGAAATGGTGTCCCTTCCGGATGGCTGTGGGATTTCCTCCCGATTCGATCAGATGGTCCTCGAGGCTTCGTCCTGTATCGATCCGGTGGTTCGCCAGCACTTCAGGCTTGAGTGTTCCCAGGGCCCCCCGGCTGCCGATGTAGGAGTGTTGAAACCACATGCTTTCTTCGGCGCGGATTCCCATGACCACCCAATCGCAGCTCGGGCGCACGCCGGCGCGCTGCAGCGCTTCGATCGCGACCAGGCCCGAGACCACACCGGCGGCGCCATCGAAATTTCCTCCCGCCGGCACAGAGTCGAGATGCGAGCCGATGATCACGGCAGGCAGGCCCCGATCACGCCCCGGCCAGGTCATGTAGGTGTTGCACAGAGCGTCGGTGCGGACTTCCAGCCCGAGCGATTGGGCCGTTTGGGCCATCAGGCGATGCGCAAAGGCCTCTCCCGGCCCGTACGTGTCTCGTGTGACGCCGCCCCGGACGGCGTCAAGACTGCCGTCGCGGAGTGCCGAAAACAGGCTCTCGGCCTTCGGCCGCAGGGCCTGGACCTGATCGCGCAATGAAACGTTCACTCGAATTCAACCTCGCTTCAATACGCGGCCGGGCCGTGCGCCGGTGGCGGCGCCTGCATTCCAGGAGAGGACTCCGTTCACGTAGACCTGGTCGATGCCCGTCGATGGACGCTCGGGGTCCTCGAAAGTCGCGGCATCGCCGACCGTCTCGGGATCGAACACGGTCAGGTCTGCATAGGCGCCCGGGCGCAACACCCCCCGATCTGTGAGGCCGAAATTCTGCGCGGTCAGGCCGGTCATCTTCCAGATCGCGGTTTCGAGCGGAAACAGCCCCAGGCCGCGGCTGTAATGCCCCAGCACCCTCGGGAAACTGCCCCACAGTCGGGGATGGGGTCGGGCATCGTGCGGCAGGCCGTCCGAGCCGATCATGGTCTCTTCAAACTGCAGGATGCGCTGAACGTCATCTTCGTCCATCGAGAAATAGATGGCCCCCGCGGGCAGCAGGCGAGCGATGGTGTCCTCGGTGGACTGGCCCATTCGGCGGGCCACTTCAGCCAAATCCATGCCGTTGTATTCGGGGTGCGGTCGCGACCAGGTGATCAGGACCTTTTTCGCGATCTTGGCCCGGGACCATGACAGGATGGTCGACGAGGCCGCATACGGGTAGCAATCGAGGCAAACCTTCTGGGTCTTCATCCTCTGTGCGATCAGGGGCAGTGTTTCACGAGACCGACCAAAGTTGGG
>JBIKVK010000218.1:0-5908 GCA_044356835.1 Burkholderiaceae bacterium | reverse complement strand
GAGAGAGGGTCGGCCAGTCCTCGTCCGGCAACCGGTTCGGCTCGGGATCAGTGACGGTACCCTGACCGAGCTGCTGTGGCCGAGCAGTCTGAACCAGGAGGACCGGGTGGCAGTCGGCGAAATCGTCGGTGGGCCAGCGGACCGCCGCCCTGCATTCCGCTTGCGGCTCTTCTGATTCCGGCGATGGGCATGTTCCTGACCCTGTCGGCCCAGGCCTGGAAAGCGCTCGCCATTCATCCTTTGCGAACGGCTTTGGCAATGCTCGGGATGATCGTGGGCGTCGGATCCGTGGTGGTCATGCTGGCGGTGGCTCAGGGTTCGCAGGAGCGGGTCAGACAGGTGATGCGCTCGCTCGGTACCAATGTGCTGGTGGTGACCTCGGGAGCGCCGACCAGCGGCGGCGTTCGTCAGGCATCGGGCGCGACTCCAACCATCACTCTGGGTGATGTGGGTGCGATTGCTGCGATGCCCTTGGTAAGAGCGGTCTCGCCGACGACCTGGAATTCCGTTCAGATGGTTCATGAGTCGCAGAACTGGCTCGGTCCGGTGCAAGGATCTTCGCCCGGAATTTTCGAAGTGCGCGACTGGCAGGTGACGGGCGGCGGCGTCTTCGACGAGCAGGATCTTCGTGTCGCAGCCCGCAAGGCGGTGATCGGCGCCACGGTCGCAGAAAAGTTGTTTCCCGGTCGATCCCCGGTTGGTGAGACCCTGCGCATCCGCAACGTGCCGTTTACCGTTGTGGGGGTGCTCGCCCGGAAGGGGCATTCGCTGGATGGTTGGGATTTTGACGATATCGTCTATGTGCCCTTGTCGACCGTGCGGCGCGACCTGTTCGGCAGTGCATTCCCGGATCGGGTGCATCGGGTGTTGGTCGAGGCGGTCAGCGCTTCGGCGCTGCCTCAGGTCGAGGCCGACCTCAAGCTCCTGTTGCGCACGCGACATCGGATCGGCGAGGGCCTGGAAGATGATTTCATGGTGCGGCGACAGGACTCGTTCTACGAGAGCGAGCAGCGTACTGCAGTCGCAATGCGCACGCTGCTCGCCACCATTGCGTCGGTGAGCCTTTTGGTGGGCGGCATTGGAATCATGAACATCATGTTGGTGACCGTGACCGAACGCACCCGCGAAATCGGATTGCGAATGGCGATCGGAGCGCGCAGTCGCGACATTGCGATGCAGTTCTTGTTGGAGGCCGTCACGGTCTGCGTGGTGGGGGGGGTGGTCGGGTTGCTGCTGGGGGTCGGTGTGGCCTGGATTGCGGCCGGGCAGTTTGGTGTCGATGCGGTGGTGACCGGCCACGCCGCGCTCGCGGCGCTTTCGGCCAGTGCATTGGCGGGCGTTTTTTTCGGGCTCTACCCGGCCCTGCGTGCTGCGCGGCTCACGCCCGCACAGGCGCTGCGCGCGGAGTAAGGCGCCTCGAACCGCCTGGGGATAAATCCTGACGGATGGCAAGGCCTGGCGTGGACCTTACAGAAATCGGTCGAGGAATTTGCGGCTCTGCCGGTCGAGCGAAGCCAGATCACGCAGCAGGTAGTGAATGCCCTGGCTGTCGGAAATCAGTAGGGTTTGGGCATTGAGCCTGCGAATGTCTTCTTCGCCCTTCAAGATGAAGCGGGTTTCGCCGCGGTCGGTGTCCACGGTCCAGGCGCAGGGCGTCACGAAACCCGAGACCGCCATCAGCCGACGAATCTCCGGCATGAAATCGCGCTGCTCGAGTGCGTTCTGGACGAGTTCCCGTTCATGATCGGGCAGATCGTCCAGTGATTCGATCCAGAGCAATTCATGGCCGTCTGAGCTCATCAGAGACAGCCCGGTCTTGGGCGAGGTGATCGGAAAGGCCCGAACCGCCACGACGTTCTCGAAGAGATGGCCCTCCGGATCCCGGTAGCAGAGACGGCCGTCGGGCCTGCACATCAATCGCTGTGGCATGTCAGTTGTGGCCAGCAATGCGACCGGTCTGCGCGGCGGCGGGCCACGGAGGCGGATCTTCGGTATCGACGTTTCGCAATTGCGCCTGATAGAGGCGGAAGTAGTGACCTTCGCGGCGCATCAGTGCTTCGTGGTTGCCCTGCTCGACCACCCGACCCCGGTCAAGCACGACCAGCCGGTCGGCTTGCCGCAATGTGCTCAGTCGGTGTGCGATGGCGATGGTGGTGCGGCCCCGCACCAGATTGTCCAGTGCCTTCTGGATTTCGGTTTCGGTCTGCGTGTCCACGGACGAGGTCGCCTCGTCGAGAATCAGCAGCCGGGGGTTGATCAGCAGGGCCCGAGCGATCGAGATCCGCTGGCGTTCTCCTCCCGACAGGGCCTGTCCACGTTCGCCGACCAACGAGTCGTAACCATGGGGCAGGCGGAGAATGAAGTCATGCGCATGCGCGGCCCGGGCCGCTGCAATGATCTCGTTCCGGCTTGCCTCCGGGCGGCCGTAGGCGATGTTGTCGGCGATGGTGCCGAAGAACAGAAAGGGTTCCTGCAGCACCAGCCCGATGTTGCGTCGATAGTCGGCCAGCGCGAGCGATCGAATATCGACTCCGTCGACCATGATCGAGCCCTCGGTCACGTCGTAAAAACGGCAGATCAGATTGACCAAAGTGCTCTTGCCCGAGCCGCTGTGGCCGACCAGCCCGATCATTTCACCCGGATGAATCGTGAGATCGATATCGCTCGCCACCGACCGGCTACCGTATCGGAAACCGACGTTACGCAGTTCGATCCGGCCGCTGATCGGCCCGATTCGGACGGGTTGGGCCGGTTCGGGCACGCTCGAGACATGATCCAGGATGTCGAAGATCCGCTTGGCACCAGCCGCGGCCTTTTGAGTGAAGGACACGATCCGGCTCATGGAGTCGAGTCGGGTGTAGAAGCGACCGATATAGGCCAGAAACGCGGTCAGGACGCCCACGCTTACCTGATCCCGAGAGACCAGCCAGATGCCGAAGGCCCAGACCACCAGGAGGCCGATTTCGGTCATCAGCGTGACCGTGGGCGAGAACAGCGCCCACACGCGGTTGACCCGGTCGTTCACTGCGAGGTTGTGCATGTTTGCTTCGCGGAAACGTCCGGACTCGCGAGATTCCTGGGCGAAGGCCTTGACCACCCGAATCCCCGGAATCGTGTCGGCCAACACGTTGGTGACCTCACCCCATATGCGATCGACTTTCTCGAAGCCGTGCCTGAGGCGATCTCGCACCATGTGGATCATCCAAATGATGACCGGAAGCGGCAACAGCGTGACCAGGGCAAGCCAGGGATCGATCGAGATCAGAATGGCCGCGGTCATCGCAATCATCAGCACGTCCGTCAAAAAATCGAGCAAATGGACCGACAGGAACAGGCAGATTCTGTCGGTTTCATTGCCGATTCGGGCGATGAGGTCGCCAGTGCGCTTGCCGCCAAAATATTGCAGCGACAGCTTCATCAGGTGGTCGTAGGTGCTGGTGCGCAAGTCCGCGCCGATCCGCTCGGAGACGAGCGCGAGGATGTAGGTGCGGGCCCACCCGAGACCCCATGCGATCAGTGCCGCCAGCAGCAGGCCCGACAGGAGCATCGTGACCAGTTGCGTGTCAATCGGCTTGCCGTTCTGATAAGGAATCAGGACCTCGTCCATCAGCGGCATGGTCAGGTAGGGGGGAACCAGCGTGGCTGCGGTCGAGGCGATGGTGAGGATCAGTCCGATCAGCAACTGCATCCGGTAGGGCTGTGCGAAACGCCAGAGCCTGAACAGGGTCCAGGTGGAAGGAGCGGTTGTCGATTCGGCGTCGCATCTCGGGCACTCCTCAGCCTCATCGGGGATGTTCGCGCCACATCGATCGCAGCGTACCTCGGCATCGGTGGAGCTTGGGAGCACGCCGCGCTGAAGGGCTTCCAGTGCGTCGGTCAGCCGGTGCGCTGCAGGCAGCCCGACCAGCGTAAAGTGCCAGGAGGCCACGAGCCGACCACCGATGCACAGATCGAGATGCCCAACCCCTGCATGATCGGACAAACGCAGCATCGTCGACGGGCTCAGCACCCAGTCTTGCCAGGATTCCTCGCCCATGCGGGCCAGCAGACGACGCCCGGTGAGGATGACCTGGCCGGGTCGATACCGGAGTCGCTCATCGAGATCGGTATCGAGCATCGCAAGCACGGTTTCGTCGTGTCCGACGGGTTCGGCTCCGTGCGCCCGACCCGTTACGGAAACGGGGGTGAGCGATGCTTCGGCCTGAATAGGCGGGTTCACAAGACGGGAAATTTCAGTTGTCCAGACGACAAGCGTACAGTATTCTTCAGCGTCTTTTTCATGAAGTCGACAAACTCCGCTTGTTTGCCCCCGCGTTTCCCCCTCCCGGCCCGCGCCTTCCATCGTTTCCCATCCCCAGTGTCCAGCTGTGAAACGTAATATCGAGATCGTCTCGGTCGTGTTTTTGCGCGGCCCGAACATGTGGACGTATGACCCGGCGATGGAAGCGCTGATCGATATCGGCGAGCTGGAAGATTTTCCGTCCAACCGCATTCCCGGCCTGCCCGAGCGCCTCGCCGCCTGGGTGCCTACCCTGGAGGCCCATCGCTGCAGCTACGAGGTGCCGGGCGGCTTCTTGCGACGCTTGCGTGAGGGCACCTGGCCCGGACACATCCTCGAGCACCTGACCCTTGAGCTTCAGGCTCTGGCCGGGATGCCCGGCGGTGGTTTCGGACGCGCTCGCGAGGTGACCGGTCGAGGCCTCTACAAGGTGGTGGTCAGCCTTTGGCATGAAACGTTCACATTGAGAGCCTTCGAAGGGGCCCGCGAATTGCTGCTCGCTGCAATGGATGATCGCCCCTTCGATGTCCCAGGCCTGGTGTCAGAGCTGATCGATCTGTCCGAGCGGCACTGTCTTGGACCGAGTACTGCTGCGATCGTGGACGCTGCCGACGCGCGGCGGATTCCGATCTTCAGACTCAACGAGGGGAATCTGGTCCAGCTGGGTCAGGGCAGCCGTCAGCGGCGCATCTGGACCGCCGAAACCGATCGAACCAGCGCGATCGCCGAGGGTATATCGACCGACAAGGACCTGACCAAACAGTTGCTCGCCTCCTGTGGCGTGCCGATTCCCGAGGGCCGCGTCGTCCGCGATCCGGCCCAGGCGTGGGCGGCGGCCGAGGATATTGGACTGCCGGTGGTGGTCAAGCCCATCGATGGCAATCACGGCCGAGGGGTGTGCCTCGATCTTCAAACGCGCGCCCAGGTCGAGGCGGCCTTTGCGGTCGCCGAACGCGAGGGGTCGGCCGTACTCGTCGAGCGCTACGTCCGCGGCAACGAGCACCGTCTGCTGGTGGTGGGCGGTCGGCTTGCGGCTGCCGCGCGCGGCCAGCCCGCGTACGTCACCGGTGATGGCCGCTCGACGATTCGTCAGCTGATCGATCTCCAATTGAATTCCGATCCCTTGCGGAGCGGCGTCATGGGGAGCCCGCTCAATCCGGTCGGGATCGATTCGGCAACCCGTATCGATCTGAAGACGCAAGGCTACGAACCCGATTCCGTTCCGCCCGCTGGGCAACGTGTTCTGGTCCAGCGCAACGGCAATGTCTGCTTCGATTGCACTGAACTCGTCCACCCGGAGACAGCGCGTCTGGCGGCGCTCGCTGCCCGCGTGGTCGGTCTGGATATCGCCGGCATCGACTTGGTGGTCGAGGATATTGCGCGCTCCTTGACCGAGCAACGGGGAGCGATCGTTGAGGTCAACGCGGGTCCAGGACTGTCGACTCATATCAATCCGCCTGGTCAACCGCCCAGACCGGTTGGTGAGGCGATCGTCGAGCACCTGTTTTCAGACAGCGAGGACGGCCGAATTGCTGTGATCGGCGTGTCGGGGACTACGGGCACCACCGAGACGACCCGTCTCATCGCCCATCTGATGCGCCTCGGTCCCGCCCGAATGGGGGTGGCGAG
>JBIKVK010000217.1:0-5913 GCA_044356835.1 Burkholderiaceae bacterium | reverse complement strand
GTGATGCTCGCCGACATCACCGCGATCGGCTTCACAGGCCCCATTTTCCTGATGCTTGGAGCGGCCCTCTTCCTCGGAGAGAAAATGGTGGCGGCGCGCTGGGTGGCCGCCGGGATCGGCTTTGCCGGGGTGCTGATCGTCGTCGGCCCGGGACTGGCGGGCAGCGGAGGTTGGTATGCGTTGCTGATGCTGGCTACGCCACCGGTATTTGCCGCCTCCACGCTGTTGACCAAGCGGGTCATCCGCCATGAGGGACCCACCCGGATCGTGTTCTGGCAATCCCTCGGGGTGACTGTGTTCACCCTGCCCGTGGCCCTGTGGGTCTGGCAGCCCTTGTCGATCGGCCTGTGGCTGCTGTTTCTCCTGTGCGGCGTGATGGGGAGCCTCGGCCACTACTGCATCACGCGCTCCTATCACCGCATCGACCTGTCGGCGACTCAGTCGGCGCGGTATCTGGACCTGGTCTGGGCATCGCTTTTTGGCCTCATCTTCTTCGGCGATCTGCCCGCAGGCACCACTTTGATCGGGGGGGCTGTGATCCTGGCCTCGACGCTCTGGATCGCCCAACGCGAGGCGCGCTCGAGCCGGCAAGAATCGCTTTCTGATCAAGCGGGCGCGGGGCATGCTGATCCCGAAAAGCCTGCTGCGGACACCAGCATCTGCGCGCAGGCCACCCCCGACCGCCGCCCGCCGAGCTAAAGCGCAGCGCTGCGGTCGCGCAGACTGAAGCCGGGCCCCGCCCCGGACAGGCCCCGGCCGAACGCAATCACCTTGAAGAGCTCACCCATTTCGGCCTCCGACACCAATTGCTGAACCGCCTGAGCGCTGCGTGCCCGATCGAGCGAGCCGGCCGGCAGCGCCCGCTCGAATTGTTCGAGCAGCCCGCAGGCGAGGAGAAACTGGGCCTGCGAGGTGTACCCGAGCAGCTCCAGTTGAATTTCGCGCGACCGCTCCAAAAGCAGACTGAAGTCGACATGGGCCGTGACATCGCACAGACCCGGCCACCAGAACGGGTCCGCATGCGAGCGATGGCGATAGTGACAATTGAGCGTGCCCGTTCGACGCTGCGGATGGTAGAACTCCCGGGCAGGGAATCCGTAGTCGATGAGCAGCAGGGCGCCGCGTCTCAGGCGCTCGCCCACAGAGCGAAGCCAGGCGCCGGCCTGTTCGCCCACCTCCGAACAGTAGCCCGACTCGAAAGCTTCAAGAGGCCAGCCGCTCGCGGTCAGCCGCTGCCGGACGATGCGCTCGAAGTCGGCTTCAGCGGGCACACTTTGCCATTGGAAGCCGTCCGTGTGCACAGCGACATGGCGCTCAAAGACGGTCCCGTCGGCCCAGTCGAACAGCCGGACAGGCAAGGCATCGAGGAGTTCATTGGCGACCACGACGCCCTCGATGGCGTCTGGAAGATGGTCGAGCCAAACGATCCGCTCGCGCAGGCGGGCAGGCAAGGCATTGGAGAGCCGCGCCTGCTGTCGAAGCTTGAGCTCGGGCGAGAGCTCGATGATCCGGTACTCGAGATCGGTGCGGCCGCTCGCATCGAGCGCGCCGATCAGCTGCTCGGCCAGCGCACCGCTTCCGGCGCCGAACTCCCAGATCACCGCAGGCGCACCGGTTTCAAACCACTGCGCACACTGAACGGCGAGGCAGCGCCCAAACATCGGGCTCAGCTCGGGCGCAGTGACAAAATCGCCTGCAGCCCCAAACCGTTGCTGACCCGCCATGTAATAACCCAGGCCCGGCTCGTAGAGTACCGCCTGCATGTACCGATCGAAACGCAGCATGCCCCCAGCCTCGGCGATGCGATGGGTCAGCACTGAGCTGAGCGCTGCGCAATGTGCGCGCTGATCAGCGGTGGGCTCGGGGAGCGAGTTCATGGATGGCAGGAGGCCTGGTGGGCAAGCGGCCGATGCGCACGAAAGCCCATCGAGCCTTCCGCGAGTCTAGTGGATTGCCGCAGACAGGGTTGGCTGCGGCGCTGGTCAGCGCCCAAATGCTTTACACTCGCACCCGACCGGCTGCCGGCCCCCCGGGATACCCAGCGACGACTTCAGCGCTGACCGCATACTCGGTCTCGTCGACGGGACTGCGAGCCTCGTCAGCCAATGCGGCGGCCCCAGTTAGAGCATTCATGAGCACCCCATTCCCAGACTGCTACCGTGTGCGGGTACAAAGCATCGAAATCGACGGCTTCCTGGGCGTCTATGACCATGAGCAGGCGCAGCCGCGGTCGATCCAGATCGAGGTCGATCTGTATGTGCCGATCGATCCCGCGGCCGCGCAGGACGATGAGTTGGCGGGCACGGTCAATTACGAGCAGGTGCTCGCCTCCATCGAGCGAGTGGTGGGTGGCCGTCGGTTCCGACTGGTCGAGTCGCTCTGCACGGCCCTCGCCGATGATCTGCAACACATGTCCGGGGTCCGCGCACTGCGCGTCGAGGTCACCAAGCCGCAGCCGATGCCACGAGCCCGTGCGGTGCAAGTCGAGCTCTGGAGAATGCCGTGAACGCGCCTGACCGGTCGCTCGCGCGTGAGCAGAAAATCGCCCGCGAACGCAACAAGCTCCACAAACGCCTGCTCCGCCTGACGGGCCAGGCGATTGCCGACTATTCGATGATCGGCGATGGCGATCGAGTGATGGTCTGCCTGTCGGGGGGCAAGGATAGCTATGGCCTGTTGGACCTGCTTCTGACGCTACGCGAGCGGGCACCCATCGATTTCGACATCATTGCCGTCAACCTCGACCAGAAACAGCCTGGATTTCCAGAGCATGTCTTGCCGGATTATCTGCGCGGGCGAGGGGTGCCCTTTCATATCGAGGAACAGGATACCTATTCGATTGTCACCCGCGTGATCCCCGAGGGCCGAACGATGTGTTCGCTCTGCTCGCGGCTTCGCCGGGGCATCCTGTACCGGGTCGCCGACGAGCTGGGTGCGACCCGCATCGCGCTGGGACACCACCGCGACGACATCCTGGCCACCTTTTTTCTGAACCTCTTTTACGGCGGCAAGATGAAGGCCATGCCGGCGAAGCTGGTCTCCGACGACGGCCGGCATGTCGTGATCAGGCCCCTCGCCTACGTTCGGGAAGCGGATCTGGTCGACTACGCCGCCTGGCGCGAGTTTCCGATCATTCCATGCACACTCTGCGGCTCTCAGGACAACTTGAAGCGACGCGAGGTCGGGCGGATGATCACCGAGTGGGAAAAGCGCTACCCTGGGCGTATCGAGAACATTTTTTCAGCCCTGGGATCGGTCGCGCCATCGCACCTGCTCGACCGTAGGCTCTTCGACTTCGCTGCGATCACGGCCTCGGGCGAGCCCGACCCCGAGGGCGATATCGGCTTTGATGTCGACCGAGGCCTTGAACAGGCGATCACCGCCTCCGAAACATCCCGGCCCGGCCCCCATCAAACGATCCAGGTCACCCAGATCGCGCGCCTCCACCCAGGTGACGATGTGCCGGACAACGAGGCGCTGCGATGAGGGCGGTGCGCCTGGCGCGAATTCTGTTCGTCTGCTGGCGCTTCGGTCTGGACGAAATCGCCGCAAATGGCGCGGCTGTGACCTTCGGTTCGCGTTGGCTGCTGCGCTTTGCGCGACTGCTGAGGCTGGGGCGCCGTCTGGACGCGCCGCGAGGGCAGAGGCTTCGTGAGGCGCTCGAGACACTCGGCCCGATCTTCGTGAAGTTCGGCCAGGTCTTGTCGACACGGCGCGACCTCTTGCCACTGGACCTGGCCAATGAACTGGCGCTCCTTCAGGATCGTGTTGCGCCATTTCCCGGCGAGGTTGCGGTGCGAGAGATCGAGCGAGGGCTGGGCAAACCGATCGGTGAGCTCTTCGCAGAGTTTGACCGAACCCCGACCGCATCGGCGTCCATTGCGCAGGTCCACTTCGCCCGGCTGCCCGACGGCCAGCCCGTCGCCGTCAAGGTGCTGCGTCCGGATATGGCGCCGGTCATCGATCGCGACCTCGCCCTGCTGCGTACGCTTGGCCAGTTGCTTGTCCGGATTTCCGCCGATGCGCGCCGGCTGCGCCCGCTCGAGGTGATCGACGAGTTCGACCACTATCTTCACGACGAACTCGATCTGGTGCGCGAGGCCGCCAACGCTGCCCAGCTGCGCCGCAACTTCGCAGACGGCCGTTTGCTGCTGATCCCCGAGGTGCACTGGGATTGGTGTGCGATCAATGTGTTCACGATGGAACGCATGCACGGCATTCCGATCGGGCGTATCGAACGCATGCGAGAAGCGGGGATCGATCTCAAACGATTGTCTCGCGAGGGGGTGGAGATCTTTTTCACTCAGGTTTTCCGGCACGGCTTTTTCCACGCCGACATGCATCCCGGCAATATCCTGGTCGGCGACGAGGGAGAGCACTTCAATCGCTACATCGCGCTCGACTTTGGCATCGTCGGCACCTTGTCCGAGTTTGACAAGAACTACCTGGCCCAAAATTTTCTCGCCTTTTTCCAGCGGGACTACCGGCGCGTGGCCGAGCTGCACGTCGAATCGGGCTGGGTGCCCGCGGAGACTCGGGTGGAATCGCTCGAAGGCGCGGTTCGCGCCTGCTGCGAGCCGTTCTTTGACCGCCCGCTTCGCGAAATCTCTCTGGGTCTGGTGCTGTTGCGTTTGTTCCAGGCCTCCAGACGGTTCAATGTGGAGATCCAGCCCCAACTGGTCCTGCTCCAGAAGACCCTGCTCAACATCGAGGGCCTGGGACGCCAACTCGATCCCGATCTCGACCTCTGGGTGACCGCCAAACCGATTCTCGAACGCTGGATGCTCGAGCAGGTGGGCTGGCCCGGTTTGATGGCCCGCTTGAAAATTGAAGCTCGGCAGTGGTCGAACCTGCTGCCTCAGTTGCCGCGGCTCGCTCATGCCGCACTCGCCGCACAAGCTGGCGTGACCCTCCGCAGTCGGGCCGAAGCGCGCCGCCTGGAGAGCCTCGAGCTCCAGCAACGCCGGACGCATCGCGTGGTGCGGGCACTCGCGGTCCTCGCGGTCGTGATCGCGGCGCTACAGCTGCTGCCCTGGATCACCGGCCTTGCAGTACGGTGATTGACCCCGGGCAACACCGGCCGAATACAATCCGCGCATCTCAACATACCGGAGGTCTCCGGCGATGCTGCTCACGATTGTCACCGTCTACCTGGCCGTCTCGATCCTGATCGGTCTGCTGGCCGCGCGCCGCGTCCACACGGCTTCGGACTACATCACGGCCGGGCGCAACCTGCCGATGCCCGTGGTTATGGCCATGGTGTTTGCAACCTGGTTCGGTTCGGAAACCGTGCTGGGCATTTCAGCAACATTCCTCGAGGAGGGTTTCCGGGGGCTGATCTCGGACCCGCTGGGCGCGTCGCTGTGCCTGGTGCTCTTCGGGCTCGTGTTTGCACTTCCGCTTTATCGCATGAAGCTGATGACACTGGGCGACTTCTTCCGCCGACGCTATGACCGCCGCATCGAGCTGATCGTCTCGATTTGCATCGTGGTGTCCTATCTGGGCTGGGTTTCGGCTCAAGTGACTGCGCTCGGCTTGGTGTTCAACGTTCTCTCCGACGACGTGGTTTCAATGAACACGGGCATGATCATTGGCGCGGGCGTGGTGCTGGCCTATACGCTCCTGGGTGGCATGTGGTCGGTAGCGGTGACTACCTTCGTCCAGATGATCGTGATCGTCATCGGTCTGCTGATCGTGACGGCTATCGCTGGCGACATGGCCGGCGGCATCCCGGCAGTCATTGCCAAGGCTTCGGCGGAGGGGAAATTCGCATTTCTGCCCGAACTGGATCTGGTCGATATCCTCGGCTGGACCGCGGCGCTGGTCACCATGGCTCTTGGCTCGATCCCTCAGCAGGACGTGTTCCAGCGGGTGAACTCCTCGCGCAATGAGACAGTGGCGGTGTGGGCCACA
>JBIKVK010000161.1:0-7486 GCA_044356835.1 Burkholderiaceae bacterium | reverse complement strand
CGGGCTGGCCACGTGACAAGAGCCCCATCGCCCTGCGCGTCGGACCAGCGTCCATCCTCGGCGCGAACCTGGCGGCACAGCGAGATCGTGCGCGCTGCGCCTTGGGCGTCCACGTCGATGGAGCGGGGGTCCAGGCATTCCGCGAAGCGGATGCCTTCCTCGAGCGCCTTCTCCACTTCCTCGTGATTGAGGGTGTAAGACGGGCTGTCGACCATACGCTTGCGATAGGCGAGCGTGACGCCCCCCCACTGTTGCAGCAGTTCGACGATGCGCGGCTCGCGGCCTTCGCTGCGCGCCCGCTCGCGCTCGGCGCGGATCTCTCGGGCATGGTGCAGGAATTCTTCGGCGGTGTCCCGCTCTTCATCGGACCAGCGCGCCCGCAGTGCCGCCTCGCCGATCATCTTCTTGAGAATCTCGTGCCGTTCGAGAAATTTCTCGACCTGGACCACATAGTAGGCGAGCGACTCGGTCGCGGTATCGATCGCTGTCAGCCCGCCCCCGATCACGACGACCGGCAACCGGATTTGCATGTTGGCGAGCGAATCGGATTTGGCTGCGCCCGTCAGTTGCAGCGCCATCAGAAAATCGCTCGCCGTGCGCACGCCCCGAGCCAGACCGTTCGGAATGTCGAGCACCGTCGGGCGTCCAGCGCCCATGGCCAGTGCAATGTGATCGAAGCCCAGTGACCAGGCGTCATCCACGGTCAGGGTGCCGCCCAGGCGCACGCCCCCGATCAAGGTGAAGCGCGCGCGACGCTCGAGCAAAAGCCGGATGACCTTGAGGAAGTTTTTGTTCCAGCGGACCGTGATGCCGTATTCCGCGACTCCGCCAAAACCGGCCATGAGCCGATCATCGAGCGATTCGTAGAGCGTTCCGACCTCTTCAATCGGTTCGAAGGCGACTCGCTCGCCATGGGCATCGACGCCCGACAGGGCGGGCGGCAGCGGTTCGATCTTGAGCCCGTCGATGCCGACGACCGTATGACCGTCATTCATGAGGTGATGGGCAAGGGTGAAGCCGGCGGGCCCCATGCCTGCGACCAGCACCTTGTAGCCGCTGTCCTTGCGAGGGAGGGGACGGCGGAGATCGAGCGGATTCCAACGCGTGAGCAGCGAGTAAATCTCGAAACCCCAGGGCAACTCGAGCACGTCCTTGAGGGTGCGGGTCTCGACCTGAGGGATATCGACCGGGGTTTGCTTCTGGTAGATGCAGGCCTTCATGCAGTCGTTGCAGATCCGGTGCCCGGTCGCTGCGGCCATAGGATTGTCGATGGTGATGATGGCCAGTGCGCCGATGGCATGGCCTTGGGCCTTGGCGATCTGGAATTCGGAAATGCGTTCCTCGAGGGGACATCCGGCGAGTTTCACCCCGAAGACGGTCTTCTTGTAGACCGTGCGGCCCTGCGCGTCGGGTTTGTCCTTGAGCCCCCTTGAGCAGGAGTCCTTGCTCTGATTGTGACAGCCGATGCAATAGTTGGCCTGGTCGAGCGCCCCCCGCAGATCCGTCCCCTGATCGGTGAGCGCAAAGCCCTCGCGACGCCGGATGTGCCCGGGTGCGATGGTGAAGGTCTGAACCCCGTCTTGGGTTTGGGCGTGGCCGTGTGCCAGAAGAGCCCAGGGGTCGACCTTGCCTGGCTGCTTGAACAGGACGCCTTGGGAGTGACGGGACCGCCCCTCGGGCGTCTGTACCGCCCAGGCGCAGTAGTGCATCGCGAGTTCGATGCGTTCGGCGTCATTGGCCTGTTGCCAATCGGTGATGGCGCGCGCGAAGGCCAGCTCTTCGAGCGGCTGCCCCAGCCAGGCCTCGATCCGGGCGCGTGCTGCCTCGGGGTCGAATGATGCGAGCTGTTCCGCGGATACCTTGAGCAGGGCCTGCCGCTTAACGAATTTCCATTTGACCTGGTACAGCGGGTCGAGTTCCTGATGACGCGCCTTCAGGTCGGCCACCGCCTCTCCGATGTCGAAAAGCTCGGCGATAAACGCATCGACTTTGGGCGCGAGATCGATCAGGAGCGCTGCTTCGTCTTTGGCGGCGATCGGCGCATCGCCTGCCACGGATTCACGCCCCGCGCGCAATCGCGCCGCGAGAGCCGGATCATGGGCATCGAGACGTTCCAGGAAAAGGCGGTCGACCCGGGCGAGGCCCGGGTCGTCGTACAGGTCCTGGAAAGTCAGGCCGGCAGGCAGCTTCAAACCCATGGCGTCGCTCAGCCCCGGTCGAGCATGGTGAGTTTGTCTTTGACCTCGCGCCATTCGTCAGCGTCTGACAGAGCCTCTTTGGTACGCGTGATGCTGGGCCAGTCGCGGGCGAGTTCGGCATTCAGCGCGATGAACTGCAGCTGGTCGGCCGGCACGTCTTCTTCGGCACGGATCGCTTCGACCGGACACTCCGGGATGCACACCGCACAATCGATGCACTCGTCGGGGTCGATGACCAGCATGTTGGGCCCCTCGCGAAAGCAGTCCACCGGACAGACGTCGACGCAGTCGGTGAATTTGCAGCGGATGCAGGATTCGGTCACCACATGGGTCATGGTCAGTCGTCCTCTCAAAGAGCCGGGCGGAATTGCCCGTCAGGGTCGGGTATGAATTGACGGAAATTCTACCGTAGGCTAAGTTTTCGGCAACAGCTAATGAAGTAAGGACTTCATCAGAAATCGGGCCCGGCTGTTTCCGGGTTGCTGCCCGGGATGTTTGGGGTTCAGGGTCCACGATCAAGCGGAGATTGGGTCGCATGAATTCAACCGCGTCGCCGCAGTCGGCTCGTTCGCCGAAATACTTGGACGAAGCGCTCGCTCTGCGGGCTGATCCTCGTTGGCTGGTCCTGGCCGGGGGGACCGATGTTTACCCCGCCTATGTGGGGCGTTCGATCGAACGCCCCATTCTCGACCTGTCGGCGATCGAAGCGCTTCGCAAGATCGAGGACCGGGTGGACGCATCGGGTCGATCCTGGGTGCGTTTGGGAGCGTCTTCGACCTGGACGCAATGGCGAGCCCGGCCCAACGAGCCGGGGCTTCGCGCCTTGCATCAGGCGGCCGCCGAGGTGGGCGGCTTGCAGATCCAAAATCAGGCCACGGTCGGGGGCAATCTTTGCAACGCCTCGCCCGCGGCCGACGGCGTGCCCGCTTTGTTGGCGCTCGGGGCCGAGGTCGAATTGTCCAGTCTCCGTGGCGAGCGGCGTTTGCCGCTCGCCGACTTCGTGCTGGGCAACCGTCGGACTGCGCTCGCCTCTGACGAGTTGCTGACGGCGGTGGAAATCCCGCGTCCGTCCGGCCGCGCCGGCTCGGCCTTCCTCAAGCTGGGTCATCGTCGCTATCTGGTGATTTCCGTTGTGATGGTGGCCGTCCAGATCGATCTTGATCCGGACGAGGTGATCAGCGCCTGCCGCATCGCGGTCGGCTCCTGCTCGGCGGCGGCCCGCCGAGTCGACCGCCTCGAAGCCCGGGTGGTCGGCCTGGCCGCTTCTACGCTGCAGCGCAACCTGGATCGCTGGCTCGTGCCGGGAGGCGATGGGGTGCCGCTGATCGAGGCGGCCATTTCGCCGATTGATGACGTGCGGGGCACCGCCGCGTACCGCCGGGAGGCCGCGCGGGAGTTGATCCGTCGTGCCCTGGTGGCCGCGCTCGAATCGAGGAGAGTCCATTGAATCGCCCCTTCGAACCGCCTGCCGTTGAGGCCGATGCGCCCTTGCGTTTTGTGGTCAACGGTGTCGATCGCGAATTTCCGGCCGGGGCGTCCGCACGCAGACTGAGCGATGCTCTGCGCGACGATCTGGGGTTGACCGGAACCAAGGTGGGATGTGCCGCCGGTGACTGCGGCGCTTGCACGGTCCTTCTCGAGGGACGACAAGTGTGTTCATGCCTTGTGCCCCTGGTGCAGTGCGCCGGGCGAACCGTCGAGACGGTCGAATCCCTCGCCGATCCGCAGGGGCGTTTGTCGGTGCTGCAGCAGGCCTTTGTCGACCATGGGGCTGCGCAGTGCGGCATCTGCACGCCCGGGATGCTCATGGCCGCGGCCGATGTGCTCCGTCGCCACCCCGCGCCAAACGAGCAGCAGGTGCTGGACGGTCTGGGGGGCGTGCTGTGCCGATGCACCGGTTATCGGAAGATCGTCGAGGCGGTGATCGCGGCCGGCGCGGCGCAACCGGCTGCCGCCCTGGGCATCGGCGAGGTCGTGGCCGGGCAGGCGGTGGGCGCCCGGGTGGTTCGCTTTGATGCGCGCGTCAAAGTCACGGGCGAGGAGCGCTATGGTGCGGACGAGACCCCGGCCGATGCGCTGCACCTCAAAGTGATTCGTTCGCCCCATGCTCATGCCCGGTTCCGGCTGGGCGATGTGGCGGGGTGGCTCGCGGTCCGTCCGGGGCTTGTCGGCGTGGTGAGCGCCGCCGACATTCCGGTCAACCGCTTCGCGATTTTTCCCGACTTGCGCGACCAGCCGGCGCTTGCCGAGGGCGAGGCGCGGCTGCTGGGAGAGGCCGTTCTGGTGATTGCCGGCTCAGCGCAGGCCATCGAGTCGATCGATCCGGCGACTGTGCCGATTCATTGGGAACCGCTTCCTGCCGTGTCCGGGATCGAGGCAGCCCTGGCGCCCGGAGCGGCCGCCGTCCATGAGCGCTGGCCCGACAACATTCTGTGTCGTGGTCGTGTGGTGAAGGGTGATGTCGACGAGATGGCGGCCCGCGCGCCGGTCGTGCTCGAGGGCGGCATGACAACCCGCTACATCGAGCACGCCTATATCGAGCCTGAAGCGGGCTATGCCCGCTGGGACGTCGACGAACAGGGCCCGCGGGTCACGATCTTCGTATGCACCCAGACGCCCTACATGGACCGTGACGAGATCGCCTGGATGTTCAAGCTGCCGCCTGAACGGGTCCGGATCATTCCCTCCGCGGTCGGTGGCGGCTTTGGCGGCAAGCTCGACCTGTCGATCCAACCCTTGCTGGTCGCAGCTGCTCGCAAATTTGGTCGCCCGGCGCGGATGGTTTACGACCGACCGGAGTCGATGCGTTCGACCACCAAGCGCCATCCGGCCCTCATGAAGGCCAGGCTCGCTGCCGGCGAGGATGGTCGCTTCATTGCGTACGACTTCCAGGGCGACTTCAATACCGGGGCCTATTCGTCCTGGGGCCCGACGGTCGCCAACCGGGTGCCGATCCACGCCTGCGGGCCCTATCGGTTCGAGGCCGTCAGGGCACTCACCCGTGCCGTGATGACCCACGACCCGATTGCGGGCGCGTTTCGTGGCTTTGGCGTTCCGCAATCTACCTTGCTCGGCGAAATGCTGATCGACGAACTCGCCGAGCGCTCAGGCGTCGACCCCCTGGAGCTGCGTTATCAGAACGCACTTCGCGCGGGCGATCGCACGGCGACTGGCCAGTGGCTCGCGGCCTCGGTGGGTCTCAGGGCCTGCCTTGATGCGCTTCGACCCGCCTGGCGTGAGGCACAGGCCCGTCTGGGCCGATCGGACATGCCCTCTACCGCGGGCCGCACCGCCCCGTCAGATCCGCATGGCGCTCGCCCCTCGGCACTCAGGCGCGGAATCGGAATCGCCTGCATGTGGTACGGGATTGGCAATACGGTCATTGCCAATCCCTCATCCATGGAGATCGGCCTCACCCCCGCCGGTCGCTTCGTGCTCTATAACGGGGCGGTCGACATCGGACAGGGCACCTACACCATCATGCCGCAGATCGCGGCTGACGCGCTGGGTGTTCCACTGAGGTTGATCGATCAAACGGTCTCGGATACTGCGCTCACGCTGGATGGCGGCAAGAGCTCGGCGTCGCGGCAGACCTTCGTGTCGGGTAATGCAGTGCGTTTTGCCGGGGCAGCGCTTCGGGCGCGCCTGCTTGAACTGCTCGCCCTCGCTGAGCCCGCCCGGATCTGGCTGGAGGGCGGCACCTTGTGCGGGGTGAGCGAGGCGGCTGAATCAAGCGTGGTGTCGCGCCGGGCGCTGTCTGAGCTGACCATCGATGAACGGGGCCATGTCGCGGTCGGCCAGGGCCACTTCGATCCCCCGACCGTGCCCCTTGATGCGAATGGTCAGGGTGTCCCGTACGCGACCTACGGCTATGCAGCTCAGTTCGCCGAGGTCGAAGTGGATATCGAGCTGGGCACCGTCCGCGTGATTGCAATTCATGCGGCCCACGATGTCGGGCGGGCCATCAATCCCACCCAGGTTGAAGGGCAGATCCACGGGGGCATTGCCCAGGGCCTGGGCCTCGCCCTGATGGAGGAGTATCACGCCGGCCGCACCGACAATCTTCACGACTACCTGATTCCCAGTGTGGGCGACATTCCGCCGATCACCGTCCACCTGATCGAGGATCCGGAGCCGCTGGGCCCATCAGGGGCAAAGGGCGTTGGAGAACCCGCGCTGATTGCGACCGCGCCTGCGATTCTTGCTGCGATCCGCAGGGCGACTGGCGTCCGCTTGCATGAGGTACCGGTGACTCCGGACCGGCTGCTCGCGGCGCTGCGCTCGGGAGCCCGTACATGAGCGATGCCGAGCTGAAGTCCGCCGCACCCGAATCGCCGGTCGTCAAGTCGCGGCCGCCCGAGAACATGGCCACCAACAAGATCCAGTGTGACGCCTGCCCGGTCCTGTGCCAGATCAGCGAAGGCCGACTCGGCGCCTGCGATCGTTGGGGCAATGTCGGGGGCGAGTTGCGTCGGATGGACCCGGTCGTGCTTATGAAGCGTCCGGACCTCGAGCGGGTGCCGGCCGACCCGGGTCAATGGGATGGCCGATGGATCCGCGAGGAGGCTCCCGTCTTTGTGTCCGGCGTGGCGAGCGGTACAACCTACCCGGACTACAAACCCGCGCCCTTCATCGTGGCCAGCCGCCATCAGGGCGTGGATATGGTCACGGTGGTCACCGAGGGCATCTTCAGCTACTGCAGTTTCAAGGTCAAGATCGACACCGATCGATACCTGGGCCCTGAACAGGCCAACGTTCGCTACCACGGCGAGGCGGTCGGGCATGTCACCACCATCGAATACGGATCGCAGTTCCTGTCCCTCGGCGGGGTGCATCACCTGACCGGCGGTTCCAAGCGAGAGGGCCGAATGGCCTGCGAGCTGATGGAGCGATTGGGCAATCATGAGGCGGTTGACCTTCAGATCGAAGGCGGCGCAGCGCTCACGGTGCAGTCCGGCAAAGCTCCCATCGTGAACGGCATCGAGGAGCAGCGCATGCGGGTGGGCTGCGGTTCTGCGACCATAGGGATCTTTGCGCGGCAGTGGTGCGGGCATGTGGACGAGGTGGTCGTGGTGGACGACCACATCACCGGGGTGCTGACCGAGCATCAGGCGGGCCGTTGCCTGGACATGCCGCCCTCGGGCATTCGCATACACGGCCGAAAATCGACTCCGGGCCGGTACTTTCAGGTGGCCAACCCAGGCACCGGCTGGGGGGGCACCGACATCAGCGATCCGCTGTCGATCATCGAAGGCTGGGATCCCAAGGTGGCGCGCCCCGGTCTGCGA
>JBIKVK010000084.1:0-12573 GCA_044356835.1 Burkholderiaceae bacterium | reverse complement strand
TTGTTGATGGTGTCAACGACCGGGGAACATGCCCAGTGGTTCGAGCTTGATGACTCTCTCGTGCCGCGACCAGCCGCCATGCCCGATTCGGTCCGCAAGGTCGTCGACCGGATCGGCGAGAACTGCGAGCCGGCGCTCGCCACCGTCCTCTTCCTGGGGGGCGCGGGAGGAAGCTTGCGGGCGGGGGTCACCGAAAACCCGATTCTGCTCACACGCTCGATCAAACACCTGCTGACGCGTGTCACGTGCGCAGGCGCCCCGGTCTACGTCTGGCCAGGCGGAGGCATCACCATCATGGCTGATGTCGCTCAGATGCCCAAGGGCTCGTTCGGTTCTGTGCCGACGCCGGCCATCGTCGCGCCGATCGAATTCACCCTGAAGCTCGCTGACTACCAGCAATTGGGCGGGCACATGGATCGCGTCCGTCGAATCGAGGACGTCTGGGCAAGCGGCGAGCACCGACTGATCGACTGGCTCCCGGGCAACCCGTGGCCGATGGACCCGATCCGGTGACTGGGTGGGCTGCGTCGCGGCAGCGTCTTGATGACGGGCGATGGCATTTTGCCCAGGGCCCGATCGATCTGATCATTGGCCTCGATGGTGAACCTGCGGCCTGTGCCGCAGCGATCGAGCGCGCTTGGCGCCTTTTTGAGCCCGTGCTCTCGGCGCTCGTCGCCGAGTTGCCCCGATTGCGAGAGGCTTGCCCGACCGGATGCCTTGACTCGAGGCAATCCCAGCGCGGACCCGAGACAGACCCTGGCGTACAGGCTGCGGCTTCGTCCGCTTCGGCTCCGCAGGGGCCTGTGGCTTGCCGGATGTACGAAGCCACAGCGCGCCTGGCGCGAGCCACGGGGCTCTTCATCACGCCGATGGCCGCAGTCGCGGGTGCGGTAGCCGATCACCTGATTGGATGCTTTGAAGTGCCCGGGGTGCATCGGGCCTATGTCAACAACGGCGGAGACATTGCCTTGCACCTCGGTCCGGGCATGCGGTATCGGGTCGGCGTGGTGGGGCGGTTTGATGCGCCTGCGCTCGATGCGGCCTTCGAAATCGACTCGCGAGACTCGGTCCGAGGCGTGGCGAGCTCGGGCTGGCGAGGGCGTAGCCTCTCCTTGGGCATAGCCGACACGGTCACGGTGATCGCCCAGGATGCCGCCGCAGCCGACGCGGCGGCAACCCTGATCGCCAACGCGGTCGATGTCGATGACCCTGCGATTGAGCGCGCCCCGGCCTCGGCGGTTCGAGACGATTCCGATCTCGGCGACCGCCTGGTGACCGTTGCGGTGGGTGCCTTATCCGGGAACAGCATTGACCTGGCGCTTGATGCGGGTGAGGCGTTCGCCCGCCGGCTGTCGGGGCTGGGGCTCATCGATCGGGCCGCCCTGCTGCTGGCCGACCGCTGGCGCGTCGTGCCTGGACCGTTCCCCACCTTACCCCTGATGCGTGACGATTGATCTCGTTACAGTTACATTTCGGCTGTTTCCCATACCCATCACAAACAACCCCAGGAGACCCAACATGAAGAAGCGAGCGTTCCTTGCGGCGAGCGGAGCACCGGCTGCTGCCGCCCTGGTCAGCAGCGTCATGCCGTTTTCGATCGCAGCCCAGTCGCGTCCGATCCGCGTAGGCGAAATCAACAGCTACAAGGCACAACCCGCCTTCCTGGATCCATATCGAAAGGGCTGGGAGCTCGCAACGGAAGAGGTCAACGCGGCCGGTGGCCTGGGGGGCCGCAAGCTCGAGGTGATTGCTCGGGACGACTCGGCCAATCCGGGTGACGCTGTCCGAGTAGCCGAAGAACTCGTCAGCCGCGACCGCGTCGACATCCTGGCGGGCAGCTTCCTGTCGCACATCGGTCTGGCCCTCACCGATTTTGCGCGTCAAAAGCGGGTGTTCTTCCTCGCCTCCGAGCCGCTCACCGACAAGATCGTCTGGCAGAACGGTAACCGCTACACCTTCCGTCTGCGCCCCTCCACCTACATGCAGACGTCCATGCTGGTGCCTCAGGCCGCGGCGATGCAGAAAAAGCGCTGGGCCATCGTCTACCCCAATTACGAGTATGGCCAGTCCGCTGCGGCGAGCTTCAGGGAACTGATGGCCAAGGCGCAACCCGGCATCGAGATTGTCGGCGAGCAGGCGCCGCCCCTGGGCAAAGTCGATGCCGGTGCCGTGGTGCAGGCCATGATCGACATGAAGCCGGATGGGATTTTCAATGTCCTCTTCGGCGCAGACCTGGCCAAGTTCGTCCGCGAGGGCAATACCCGGGGCCTGTTCAAGGGGCGTGAGGTGGTGAGCCTTTTGACCGGCGAGCCGGAGTACATCGATCCTCTGAAAGACGAAGCGCCCGAGGGATGGCTCGTTACGGGCTACCCCTGGGATCGCATCAAGACCCCTGAACACGACGCCTTCGTCGCCGCCTACCGCAATCGCTGGAACGATTATCCGAGGCTGGGCTCGATTGTCGGTTACTGCACCATCAAGGCGATCGCGGCCGGGGTGGCGCGCGCCGGTACGGCCGAGACCGAGAAACTCATCACCGCCTTCCGCGGGCTCCAGTTCGGTACGCCCTGTGGCCAGGTCATGTTCCGCCCGCAGGACCATCAATCGACGCTTGGTGCTTACGTCGGCCGCACCACGGTGGTGAACGGTCGCGGCACGATGCGCGACTTCAGTTACTTCGACGGGGCGAAGTATCAGCCTTCGGACGCTGAGGTCGCCAAGCTGCGTCCGCAGTCCTGATCGGCCACCCGCAGGACGTCCCGGCGGTCCGGATCAGTCCGGGCCGCATCGTGCGGTCCGGGCCGCAGCGCGTTCCCGCTGCGGCCCAGCCGCGTGAGGGGCGTGGCCTTGATCGCTGTCCTGCCCTGCTGACCCCAATCCGGATCGACTGTCGATGACCCTTTCCGCCTTGCTGGTCCAGATGCTCAACGGCCTGGCCAGTGCTTCGAGCCTGTTTCTGATTGCGGCGGGCCTGTCGCTGATTTTCGGCGTGTCCCGAATCGTGAATTTCGCCCATGGTTCCTTCTATATGCTGGGCGTCTATGTTGCATTCTCGATTGTCGGACGCATTGGTGGCTCGCCCCTCGGGTATTGGACCTCGGTCATTGTCGCTGCTGCAGTGGTGGCCCTGATCGGTCTGGTGATCGAGTTGCTCCTGTTGCGGCGAATCTACCGCGCCCCGGAGTTGCTGCAATTGTTGGCGACGTTCGCGGTCGTGCTCGTGATACGCGATGGTGTGCTGTTGATCTGGGGCCCCGAGGACCTCGTCGGGCCCCGCGCGCCTGGACTCAAGGGGTCGGTCGAGATTCTCGGTCGCCAGTTTCCGACCTATGACCTCGTGCTCATTTTTATCGGTCCGCTGGTGCTCGGCCTCCTGTGGTTCGTCCTCATGCGCACCCGCTGGGGCATCCTGATCCGCGCGGCCACGCAGGATCGCGAAATGGTGGGCGCGCTGGGGGTCAATCAGGCCTGGCTGTTCACCGGCGTGTTCATGCTGGGGGCGTTTCTTGCCGGGCTGGGGGGGGCGCTGCAGTCGCCCCGCGAGCCGGCCAATCAGTTTCTTGATCTGCTTGCGATTGGAGATGCCTTTGTCGTGGTCGTGGTGGGCGGGATGGGCAGTGTGCCCGGAGCGTTTCTGGCCGCGTTGCTGATCGCCGAAATCAAGGCGATCTGTATCGCCATCGGGCAGGTGACGATCTTCGGCGTCAGTTTTTCGTTTTCAAAGCTGACTCTGGTGGTGGAGTTCCTGGTGATGGCTGCGGTGCTGATCTGGCGCCCCTGGGGCTTGCTCGGAAAGCCCTCGGCGGTCAGCCGCAATGCCGGGCACGCCGAACCACCGATGCGGGCGGCACCCCCCTTTGTGAAGCGCCTCGGGGGATTGTTGCTGCTCGCTCTGCTCATGGTGCCGCTTGCAAGCACGGTCGCGCCCTTCATCAATGTGCTGATGATCGACATTCTCATCGCCGTGCTGTTTGCCACCAGCCTTCACTTCATCATGGGGCCGGGCGGCATGCACTCATTTGGACACGCCGCTTACTTTGGTCTCGGGGCGTATGGTGCCGCGCTGATGCTCAAGGCATTTGCCTTGCCGATGGAGCTGGCGCTCGCGCTTGCGCCCCTGCTCGCGGGACTGGGGGCACTGCTCTTTGGCTGGTTCAGTGTGCGCCTGTCGGGCGTCTATCTGGCGATGCTGACCCTTGCGTTCGCCCAAATTGTCTGGTCGATCGTGTTCCAGTGGGATGAGTTCACCGGGGGATCCAACGGCATTGTCGGGGTCTGGCCGGCCTCCTGGTTGTCCGAAAAATGGGTCTACTACTACCTGACTCTGGCGGCCACGGTGGCCGGAGTGCTCTTGCTGAGGCGAGTGCTGCTTGCGCCGTTTGGCTATGCGATGCGCGCCTACCGTGATTCGCCGCTGCGGGCCGACGCAATCGGCATCAATGGAATTGCGGTTCACTGGGCTGCGTTCGTTCTGGCCGGATCGGTGTGCGGCCTCGCCGGAGCTCTCTTTGCCTTCTCCAAGGGCAGCATTTCCCCTGAGGTCATTTCGGTGGGCCGGTCCATTGATGGCTTGGTGATGGTCTTGCTGGGCGGCATCCAAACCCTGGTCGGACCTTGGGTGGGCGCCTCGGTCTTTACCTGGCTGCATGACACGGTGGCCCGGCAGACGGATTACTGGCGCGCGATGCTCGGCTTTACGATCCTCGCCCTGGTCTTGCTTTTCCCGCAGGGTATCGCCGGCTCGCTGCGCGAGCGCTTCATGCCCGAACGCGATCAGGGAGCCCGTTGATGTCTCCTCTGCTTGAAGTCTCCGGGCTTTCCAAGTCCTTCGGTGGTGTGCGTGCGGTGCATGAGGTCACTTTCTCGGTGGCTGCGGGAGAGTTGATGGCGCTCATCGGGCCCAACGGCGCGGGCAAGTCCACCTGTTTCAACATGCTGAACGGTCAATTGCGACCCGATCGCGGCGATGTCCGGCTGGGCGGGCGCAGTCTGATTGGCCTCAAGCCTCGCGAGGTCTGGCGCTTGGGTGTCGGGCGGACTTTTCAGATCACGGCAACCTTTGCGTCGATGACCGTGCGCGAGAACGTCCAGATGGCGCTGCTCTCGCACCACCGCATGCTCGCCAATGGCTGGGTCAGCGCGGCTGGGCAGTTTGTCGATGAGGCCGACGCGCTCCTTGATCGGGTCGGCATGAAGGCGCAGGCGGAACGTTCCTGCGGGGTGCTCGCCTATGGCGATCTGAAGCGGCTCGAACTGGCGATTGCACTGGCCCATCAGCCCAGGTTGTTGCTGATGGACGAGCCAACCGCAGGCATGGGGCCCAAGGAGCGGCTCGAACTGATGGCCTTGACCGCGGGGCTGGTCCGTGAGGCCGGCGTGGCCGTCCTCTTTACCGAGCACGACATGGATGTCGTGTTCCGGCACGCTGATCGCATGATGGTGCTCAATCGCGGCGTGCTGATTGCCCAGGGCAGCCCCGCCGAGGTCCGTGCCAACGAAGAGGTCCAGCGCGTCTATCTCGGCTCGCGGGCCGAACACTGAGGTGCGCGCGATGCACACCCGCGGGAGGTTTCAATGAGCGCGTCGTCGGCGGCCGCATCTGATGCGCATCCCATGCTCGAGGTGAGCGGGATCAACAGTTTTTACGGTCAGGCGCACATCCTTTTCGATGTCGGTTTGCAGGTGCGGGCGGGTGAGGTGGTCGTTCTCCTCGGTCGCAACGGCGCGGGCAAATCAACCACGCTCAAGTCGATCGCCGGGCTGGTCAAACCACGCTCGGGCCAGGTCCGGTTCATGGGGCGAGCGGTCGAGCGGCTTGAGCCGTTCCAGATCGCGCGGCTGGGCCTGGGCTATGTGCCCGAGGAACGACGCATCTTTACCGAGCTGACGGTGCTTGAGAACCTGGAGGTGGGTCGGCAGCCTGCCCGCGCCGGCATCTCGCCCTGGGATTTTCCTCGTATCGGCCGGCTGTTCCCGAATCTGGCCGAAATGCCTGACCGACCCGGTGGCCGCATGTCGGGGGGCGAACAGCAGATGCTGACGATCGCCCGCACCCTGATGGGCAACCCCTTGTGCATCCTTCTGGACGAGCCCTCGGAGGGTGTGGCCCCGGTCATCGTCGATCAGATGGCTGCAGCCGTCAAAGCCCTCAAGGCTCAGGGAGTCGCGGTCTTGCTGTCAGAGCAGAACCTGCATTTTGCGCTGGAGGTAGGTGATCGCGCCTACATCATCGAAAAAGGCCGGATCCGTTTCGAGGGATCGGTGGCGGAGTTGAAGGGCAACGAGGAAGTCCGTGCCCAGTACCTCGCGGTTTGAGGCGAATTGCATTGGTGCACAATCATGGCTGATCGCAAGCGCTGGATGCTGACTGAAGGACAATGAAAATGGCCGCTCAAATTCGAAAGTTGTGGGTGTCTGTCGAGGAAACGCACTCCGAGATGGGGCGCGAGGTCTCGCCCCCGACGCGCAAGGCGCTCGCGATCGCGGTCATTGTCAATCCCTACGCGGGCCGCTATAGCGAGTCACTCGATGAGCTGATCGCGGTTGGCGAGGAACTCGGTGGCCTGCTGGGCGAGCGCTGCGTGCGCGCCCTGGGCATCGCCCCTGGTCAGGCGCACAGCTATGGCAAGGCGGCCATTGTGGGTGAGGCGGGGGAGCTCGAACACGCCGCGGCGATTCTGCATCCCAAATTGGGCGCCCCGCTCCGAGTGGCTGTGGAGAAGGGGGCCGCGCTGGTGCCCTCGGCCAAAAAGATGGGTGGGCCTGGTACGCCGATCGATGTGCCGCTGGGCCACAAGGATGCCGCCTTCGTGCGCAGCCATTTCGATGCCATCGAGGCGCGTCTGCCGGATGCGCCCCGAGCCAATGAGATTCTGGTGGCCGTTTCGGTCACCGACAGCGGCCGCCCCCTGCCCCGGGTAGGGGGCCTGCAGGTCCATGAAATCAAGGGACAAGACGGGTTGCGTTAGGTCGGACGCCGCCCGATTCCCGCCCACCGCACTACGATCGAGGAGTTGTAGACATGGCCGCCACAGTGAGCGCCGAGACGTCCGGCAAGGTCGTCATCCGCAACGTCGGACTGATGCTGTCGGGCGATATCGACCGCCCGATTCTGGATGCCGACACCATCGTAGTGAACGATGGTGTGATTACTGCGGTGGGCAAGGCAGCCGATTGCGATACCGGTCAGCCTAAGCGGGTCATTGATTGTCGTGGCACGGCGATCGCTCCGGGTCTCATCGACTCTCACACCCATCCGGTGTTCGGTGACTGGACCCCGCGACAGAATCAGCTCGGCTGGATCGAGTCCTGCATGCACGGCGGTGTTACCACCATGATCTCTGCGGGCGAGGTTCACCTGCCCGGACGGCCCAAGGACATCGTCGGCGTCAAGGCGCTTGCGATCACCGCACAGCGGGCCTTTGACGGCATGCGCATGGCGGGCGTCGGCGGTGGTGTTCGTGTGCTTGCGGGTGCGCCGGTCATTGAGCAGGGCATGGTCGAACAGGACTTTGCCGATCTGGCTGCAGCCGGCGTGCGCTTGCTGGGCGAGATCGGGCTGGGTTCGGTCAAGGCTGGGGATGAAGCGGCGAAGATGGTTTCGTGGGCCCGCAAGCACGGGATTCAAAGCACCATCCACACCGGCGGTCCGTCCATTCCCGGGTCAGGCCTGATCGACGAGGAGGTTGTGCTCGAGGCCGACGCCGATGTGATCGGGCACGTCAATGGCGGGCACACCTCGCTCTCTTACCAGGCGGTGTGCAAGCTGTGCGAAAAGAGCAGTCGTGCGTTGGAGATCGTGCACAACGGTAACGAGCGGATCGCGATCCTGACCGCCCGCCATGCAATGGAACTCAAATGTCCCCATCGGGTCATTCTCGGGACCGATGCACCTGCAGGCTCGGGCGTACAGCCCCTGGGCATGCTCAGGCTGATCGCCCTGATCGCAAGCCTCGCCGACATCGCGCCCGAGATCGTGTTCGGCTTTGCGACCGGCAACACCGCCCGAATGCGCGGTCTTGCTCAAGGCTTGATCGAACCCGGACGTCCCGCTGATTTTGTGTTCATCGACAAGGCGCAACATTCGGCGGGCCACGATCTGCTCGACAGTGTCCGGCTGGGAGACATCCCCGGGGTGGGTATGGTGATGATCGATGGCATCGTGCGATGCCAGCGCAGCCGCAACACGCCGCCTGCCGTCGAGGTGCCGGTGATCGTCGCCTGAGCACGGCTCCGGGATCGCCCTTCGAAGTCGTCGCGGATCAATGCCTGGAAGAGTCTCTCTTGAGTTCAGAACAGCTGCCCGCCCGTAGCCGCAGGCCCAGAGCCGATGAGGGGGCCGCTTCGGGGGGCATTCGGCGGCGCGATGCCGATGCCACCCGGGCGCGCATCCTGAAGGCGGCCACCTTCGAGTTTGCGCGCAGCGGCTTCGCGGGCGCGCGCGGTGACCGAATTGCAGCCCGCGCGCGCTCGAGCGAGCGCATGCTTTATTACTACTTCGGCAGCAAGGAAGGCCTATTTCGGGCCGCGCTGGAATCTGTCTACGCGGCCTTACGCGACGCCGAGCGCGCGCTCGAGATCGATCTGGTCGATCCGCTCAATTCACTCGAGCGATTCTGCCGGTTTGTCTGGCGTTATTACGTCGAGCACCCCGAGTTCATCAGCCTGGTGAATACCGAAAACCTGCACCAGGCGCGGCATTTGCGCAAATCCCAGACCTTGGAACAGCTGGTATCGCCGGTGATCGGCCAGCTTGAGCAACTGCTCGCCCAGGGGGTGGCAGCCGGACTGTTTCGACCTCGCATTGATCCGGCTGAGCTCTATCTCATCATCGCGGCGCAGGGCTATTTCGTGCTGTCCAACCGCTATACGCTGTCGGCCGTGCTGGCGCGCGATTTGGGCGCAGCCGATCAGCTCGAAGCCCACTGGCGCGAGAGCGCCGAACTGGTTCGTCGCTACGTTCAGGCAGGAACCCCATCATGAAACCCCGTCTTCTGGTCACCCGCAGAATTTTTCCCGAGGTTTATCAGCGCCTGCACGAGCATTTTGAGGTGCTGGGCAATCAGGACGATGCGGCGATCAGTCGCGAGGATCTGTTGGCGCGCTCGGCGGATCGCGATGCCCTGTTTGTTGTCGGCACTGATCGGGTCGATCGCGAGTGGATTCAGGCCGCCCGGCACCTGCGGATCGTGGCGACCGGAACCGTCGGTTTCAATCACATCGACCTTGCAGCCTGCGCCGAACGCGGCATTGCAGTGACCAATACCCCCGAGGTCCTCAACGAAGCTACGGCCGATATGGCCTGGGCGCTTCTGATGGCGGCTGCCCGCCGTGTGTCCGAGACCGAGCGTTGGCTGCGGGACGGGCAATGGAACCGCTGGGCATTCGACCAGTTCCTGGGCGCAGATCTTTGGCGCAGTACGCTGGGCATCGTGGGTCTGGGACGGATCGGCTCGGCCGTGGCCAGGCGGGCACGTGGTTTTGAGATGCGTGTCCTATATCACAATCGAAGCGCAGCAACGAACGAGGCTGAACTCGGGGCGACCCGGGTGGATCTGGACACGCTTCTGGCCCAGTCAGATCACGTTGTGCTGGTTGTGCCCTATACGCCCCAGACCCACCACCTGATCGGCGCGCGCGAACTCGGTCTGATGAAACCGACTGCAACGCTGGTGAACATCGCCCGGGGCGGGGTGGTCGACGATGCCGCCCTGGCTCAGGCGCTCGCGCAGGACCGGATCGCGGCCGCCGGGCTCGATGTCTTCGAAAACGAACCGGCCGTGCTGCCTGCATTGCTCGAGCGTCGCAACGTCGTGCTCACTCCCCACATTGGCAGCGCGACGCGAAGTGCGCGCGTCGCCATGGCCTCGCTCGCTGCCGAAAACCTGATCGCTTGGGTCGAGGGGCGTGCGCTGATGACGCCTGTGCATCTGCCCGCACGATAGATAGCCCCGCGCTGCGCTCGGTTGCGGCGATCGCGCTAGGATCCGGCCTCCCGCGCTGACCGGAGAAGGTCTTGGCTGACATTGTGTTCGAACGTTCGCACCAGATCGGGCTGGATCGTGCCCGTGCGGTCGCTCAGCGGCTTGCAGATGAAATGCGCGAGGAATTTCGGGTCGATTCCGATTGGGAGGGCAATGCCCTCTGCTTCAAGCGCAGCGGACTGTCCGGTGTCTTGAAGGTCTTTGACGATCGGATCCGGCTCGAGGCGCGACTGGGTTTTCTGCTGGCCGCCTACAAACCCAAGATCGAGGCCCGTTTGTCGGAAAACTTCGAGCGCTATTTCGCCTGAGCCGTCCCGGGCCTCGAGGGCTATTGCGGTGGTGCGGCCAGGCTGATGTGTCCTGTCCCGCGTTCCGGCGCGGATGTTCTCAGAGAGTAGCGAGCGACCCGGGCGATGTCTCGCGCAGTGACTCGAGCGCGGCCTCCAGGGTCCCGTAGACCGACTGTGGGCCCAGTTCCTTGAGAAAGCCGCTCCGCTCGAAGAGCGAATGCGGTTGCTCATTGGGCGCGACCAGGATCAGGCGGCTGTGCTGTTCGCGCAGCTGCCGGGCCAAGGTGCGCAGGCTGTCCAGCCCGGTCGTGTCGACATTGATCAACTGGTGCACATCGAGAATCAGCGCCCGGCTCGGAAAGGCGCTCCGGTTCAGCAAGGGCTCGATGCGGCCGACTGAACCAAAAAAGAGCGAACCGAACAGGCGCCAGGCTTCGCAACCCGGCGCCGATGCATCGTTCAGCGCAATCGGCTCGATTCGAGTGACCGAAGCGACGCGGGTGATGAATAGCAGTCCGGCTGCAAGCAGTCCCACCTCGATCGCCACGACCAGATCGAAGATCACGGTCAAGGCGAAGGTACCCACCATCAGCACCCGATAGTGCATCGTGAAGCGCTTCAAGTCGGCGAAGGCCCGCCAGTCACCCATGTTCCAGGCGACAAACAAGAGAATGCCGGCCAGGGTGGCCAGTGGTATGTCAGCAGCCAGAGAAGCGCCTGCCAGGACGATCAGCGCCAGCGTGATTGCGTGAACCATACCCGCGATCGGGCTGCGCGCGCCGGCACGCACATTGGTCACGGTCCGCGCGATTGTCCCGGTGGCCGCGATGCCGCCGAAAAAAGGAGTGATCATGTTGGCGATCCCCTGGGCCATCAGTTCCTGGTTGGGGTCGTGGCGCTCGCCCGTCATACCGTCGGCCACTCGCGCGCAGAGCAGGGACTCGATCGCGCCCAACGCGGCGATCGCGAGGGCCGGCACCAGCAGCAACTGGACGGTGGCCCAATCGAAGCTGGGCAGGCTGGGCTTGGGTAAGGCCTGTGGAATGCCGCCAAAGCGGCTCCCGATGGTCTCGATGTCCAGTTCTAACGCGCGACTGAGCGCCGTGCAGACCACCAGGGCCGCGACGGTTCCGGGGGCGCGCGAGAGCCACTGGCGCCAGCCAGGCTGTTGGGCGGCATAGGTCTTGGGCCACAGCGCGACGATGAAGAGCGCCAACAGACCCAGGGCCAGTGCCTGCGGTCTGATCGTATCCATGTGGCCGGCCAGGCTTGCGATCTGGGAGAGCGAATTGGCCGGCATCCGCTCAATCGCCAGGCCCAGAAAATCCCGGACCTGCTGCAACGCGATCACCAGGGCAATACCGCAGGTGAATCCGGTCACGACGGGTACTGGAACGAGATGGATGAACCGCCCCAGGCGAAGAGCGCCGACGGTGAAGATGAGTCCGCCCGCCATGATCGTTGCGATCATTAGATTGGCCAGACCATAGCGATCGCCGATCGCATAGAGAAGCGCCACGAAGGCTCCGGCCGGACCGCCGATCTGCACTCTGGAACCGCCGAGCAACGAGATCAGGAAACCCGCAATCACTGCGGTAATGATGCCCTGCTCGGGCTTGACGCCACTTGCAATTCCGAAGGCCATCGCGAGAGGCAGGGCGACGATGCCAACGGTCACGCCTGCCGCGAGGTCATGGCGAAGATCGGCCCGGGAGTATTGTTTGAGCGCGTCGATGAGTCTGGGACGAAAGAACATCGCGCGCCCGTCCGCTCAACTGCGAGCCCGATCGGTCGGACGTTGCGAGGCGAGCCGACTCGACTTCATCGGACCTTCATGCCGGGCTGTGCGCCCTCATCGACATCGAGCAAGAAAATCCCCGACGGTGGGCGGTCGTCCTCCCCCGAGGCTGAGAGGACCATGCCCTCTGAAAGTCCAAACTTCATCTTTCGGGGCGCCAGGTTCGCCACGAGCACGGTCATCCGGCCCACCAGCGCCTGTGGGTCGTAGGCCAAGCGAATGCCCGAAAACACGGTCCGCGGTTTCGCTTCGCCCACATCCAGCGTGAGCTTCAGCAGTTTGTTCGACCCATCGACCGCGACCGCCTCGAGGACCTTCGCAATCCTGAGATCGATCTTGCCAAATTCTTCGATCGAGATGGGTTGGGCCGCGACCGCCTGGGCTGGGTCCGAGCCTGCTCCGTAGGCCTGGGCCCCGGTGTTCGGCGGAGTCTGAGCGGCCGGTTGTGCCTTGGCCTTCGCCGCGACGGTGGGAGAGGCCGACACCGAGGACGGGGTTTCGA
>JBIKVK010000215.1:0-6087 GCA_044356835.1 Burkholderiaceae bacterium | reverse complement strand
ACCCATGGGCAATACATCACTCTCGGGCGGTCAAATCCCGGCCGGCGGGACCCGCCTGCAGCGGGCGGTGGGTCTGCTCGATGATTCTCCCGAACTCCTGTTTCAGGATCTGTTGGCCAAAGCCCACGGCGAGTGCGATCACGAGATCGCCCGCCTGATCGCCTATGAATCCACCCGGACGGTCGAATGGCTGGTGGATCGTTACCAGCTGCCCATCTCCCCGGTGCTCGACTTTCAATACCCCGGTCACAGCCGGCCGCATATGCATGCCTCGCCGACCCGCTATGGCGCGGAGTTGTTGACTGTGCTGGTGTCGGCGGTCGAGCGCGAAGGCATTCCAATTGCGACCTCGGCTCGAGTCACCGACCTGTTCGCCGATGCTGCGGGTCGCATCCATGGCGTACGGGTCACCCGTCCGGACGGGGCCGTCGAGGAGATCGGCTGCGGCGCGCTGATCCTCGCGTGCAACGGCTATGGCGGCAGCCGCGAGCTTCTTGAGCGCTACATTCCGGAAGCGGCCGATATGTTCTACGAGGGACACACCGGAAATCAGGGCGATGCGATTCGCTGGGGTGAGGCTCTGGGCGCGTCGCTGAAGGACATGGGTTCCTTCCAGGGTCATGGTGCGGTGGCCACTCCCGCCTCGGTCCACCTCAGCTGGCCTACGGTCACCGAGGGTGGCTTTCATGTGAACCAGCATGGCCGGCGGTTTTCCAACGAGAACGAGGGTTACTCTGAACAGGCCCTCAAGGTCCATCGCCAGCCGGGCAACTATGCCTGGGCGATCTGGAGTCAGCGCGGCGAGACGCTGGCCTTCAAGCAGCACAGCCACATGCAGGCGCATGAGGGGGGCGCGGTCCGACGCTTCGATACCGTCGATGAGATCGCCCGGGCCATCGGCTGCGACCGGGCGGTCCTCGCCGAAACCTTCGCCGAGGTCGAAGCCTCGGCCCGGGGGCTCAAGGCCGATCCCTTTGGCCGTGATTTCACGACCAAGCCGCCCTTGTCCGCACCCTACTACGTCTCGAAGATTATCGGTGCGCTGACCCACACCCAAGGGGGCTTGGAGATCAACACCGAAATGCGTGTGCTCCGCCAGGACGGAACCCCCTTTCCCAATCTTTTTGCCGGGGGCGGCGCAGCGCGCGGCCTCTCCGGTCCGGCCGATTGGGGCTATCTATCCGGCTCGGGCCTGCTGATGGCGACTAACACTGGCCGACTGGCCGGCGAGGTTGCTGCCGCGCAGGTGCTTGGCTCAAGGGGCGCCTGATCGAAGCGTTCGGTCGCATCCGACCGCAGGCGGTGTGCGGCGATCTGGGCCCCATGGGACGATACGTCGATCGACCCGGAGAGTTCTGATGCCCCGCCGAAGACTCGTACTGTGTGAAAACATGCGGGCAGTGCCTTATGTCCCGTTCTACCTTGCGCTGGCAGGGGGGTACTGGGAGCGCGAGGGCCTTGCGATCGAACATGTGCTGTCGCCTGCGACCACCAATACGCCGCTGATGCTGCTCGAGGGCAGGGCGGATGTCTCGTGGGGCGGCCCGATGCGGGTGATGATGCATCACGACGCCGACCCTCGATGCCCGTTGGTCTGCTTTGCACAGGTGGTCGCCCGGGACCCGTTTGTGTTGGTCGGGCGGGGGCGGCGCGCCCGCTTTCGTTTCGCCGACCTTCAAGGCATGAGGCTCGCGCCTGCGGGCGACGTTCCCACGCCATGGATGTGTTTTCAGGACGATCTGCAGCGTGCGGGACTCGACCCGGCCGCGTTGGCGGGTCGCCGCGTCCGGCCCATGAAGCGCAATATCGCGGCGTACTTGCGGGGTGAGGTCGATGTGGTCCAGGTGTTTGAGCCGTATGCCGATCAACTGGTCTCCGAAGGCCAGGGTTCGGTCTGGCATCGTTTCACCGACCGCGGGGATATTGCCTACACCACGTTTTATGCCACTCGAAACATGACGCGGTACCGGCGAGACGATTGTCATCGTCTGGTGACCGGAATGAGTCGTGCACTCGCCGATCTTCAACGATCCCGGGCCGACACGGTCGCAGCGGCGGTATCCGAGTTCCTTCCCGGTCAACCGCGCGAGCGGCTTGTGCGTATCATTACTCAATACCGTCAAAGCGGGCTCTGGGCGCATTCGACCGATCTACCGCCCACCCCCTTGCTCCGCCTCAAGGCGGCCTTGGTGTCCGGGGGGCTGATCCGGTCCGATCCCGCCTACGGTCGGTTGATCGATCGCGAGCTGTCTGCTTTGGCCTGACTTCAGAGGCTGTCAATGACCCGACTCTCCGCTGTGCCGACGATCGATATCGGCCCATTCGTTTCAGGTGGTGCCGAGGACCGCGCCAGGGTCGCACGTGCAGTTGCCGCAACCTGCGAACAAACAGGCTTTCTGATCATCAGCGGTCATGGCTTCCCGCTGGCCCGTTTTGAACAGTTGAAGCGCATGCTGTTCGATTTCTTCGATCTCGACGAAGCCCAGAAGAACCGTTGGCATCCAACGGGGGCATCCCGCCAGCGCGGTTTTCACGGCTTTGCGACCCGAGGTCTTGCCAATACGCTTGGTCAACAGACCCCCCCTGACCTGCGGGAGACCATCTTTCTCGGGCCGGTCGACGATCATCGGGCTCACTATGCGCAGATGCCCGAGGCCCACACCAGCTACGCGCCCAACCTGATCCCTGATTCGCCTCCGGGATTGGACGAGTTGCTGATCGAGATTTACCGGGCCTATGAGGTCCTGGCGCGTCGGATGATGGACATTTTTGGTGCTGCCTTGCGCCTGCCGGACGGCTACTTTCACGGGGTGTTGGACCGTCACTTCAGCATCATGTCCTGCCATCACTATCCGGTGCTGTCCGAGCCGCCTTTGCCCGGACAGCTCAGGACCGGAGCCCACACCGACTTCGGTGCAATGACCATCTTGGCGGCGACCGATGCGCAGGGTGGCTTGGAGGTTCAAATGCCGGATGGGCAATGGGCGCCCGTACAGCCGCGGACCGGTGAGTTTGTCGTCAACCTCGGGGACATGATGCATCACTGGACGAATGGCCACTGGGCTTCGACGATGCACCGAGTCGTCAATCCTCCGGTGGGCAGTCCGCAGAGCCGTCGCTTGTCGATCGGGATGTTTGTTCATCCCAATTACGACCAGAGCATCGCATGTGTTCCGACCTGTGTGCCCGAGGGACAGCAGCCCCGCTTCGACCCCATTACGGCAGGCGAGCATATTCGGCGCAAGATCGAAGCGAGTCACGCGGTCCGTCGACCTGCTCCCGCCCGCTAGACGCCGGCCCGAAGGGGGTCCGAGCACCCCCGTGATCGATTTCACGCACGCCCCTCGAGTGATTTTCGACTCAGTGTGACGAACGTCATCCGGCGTGTTGGGCCGAGCCTCCAGATTTTTGTCAACTATGCCTCAGTCCGAATGGCGTAGTCCTCCTAACCCAATGAATCGCTTGACCTTTTAGGCTCAACTAGCCAGTAGGTCTAGACCGGACGATTGAGTTGCAGGTCGATCGACCGGTCCATTTAATGGCTCCATCTGAAGCTTGTTCAACAAGGAGCCATCATGAAAAACCGCCGTCAAAATCGTCCTCTCCATCGTCAGTCCGGGCAGGGCATGACGGAGTACATCATCGTGGTCGCTTTGGTCGCCGTCGCGGCGATCGGCGTCTACTCCTTTTTCGGTCAGACCTTGCGCAGTCAGACCGCCGGTATCGCGCTTGAGCTCTCCGGCCAGAACGCCGATGCCGCGATTTCCGAGGCGCGCTCGAGCGCATCGGCGGCCCAGGGCGCTGCGTCGCAGCGCAAGGGGCTCGACAACTACGGCAGTGCCGCCCGTTGAGTCCGGAACTTTCGTTCGTATCCGCTCGAGGCTGCCGCAATGCGCACGGTACAGCGCCTGGAACGCGATCAATCGGGACAGGCCTTGCTTTTGGGGCTGATGATCATTGCGGTCGGCGCGCTCCTGATGCTGATGTTGATGCGCACCGGAACGCTGCTCTCCGCGCGCGAGCGCTTGGCGGGTACCGCCGACGCGGCGGCCTACAGCGCCGGCATCTGGCGGGCGCGCGTCCTCAACTCGCTGGCCTATGCCAACCGGACGATTGTGGCGCAGGAGGTTGCGATCGCCCAGGCCGTCACGCTGGCCGCCTGGGCACGCCACTTCGAGACCCTGTCAGGCAGCGCAGAGCTCCTCGCTGCGGCGTATCCACCCGCCGCCGCCGTCTTGACGGCCATCGGACAGACGGCCAGCACCGCAGCCGAACTCAGCGGCCGTGCTAGCGAACTTGAGGTCATGGCACGGGGTGCGCCGGGTCTTGGCCTTGCCGATATGCTCGAGACCAGTCAGGTCTTGCTGCTTCGGTCAGCGAATACCTTCGGGCTCAGTGCTGTGGCCAACGAAGTGGCGCGAGCGACTGATCGGCGCATTTCGGCCTTTGCGCTTTCGGACCAAGGGGAGTTCGCCGGCTTTGTACGCAGACAGACCGGCGACGATGACCGCAGACGTTTCCGAGACGTCGTTCTGGCCTCGCTCGACCCCTTCACGGGCGGTGATCGCGATCGGGACGTGCGTCTGCCTCTACCGTCCGGTTGCATCGGCCGCAGCACACAGTTGGATCAATGGACCTTGTGGTACCGCAAGCGGGGCAGCACGCGGCTGTCCGACGATCTGGGTAGCTGGGAAGCGCTTGATACCGGGTCGATTCACGACTGGCGGGGAACGGGCTTTCTCGGGCTGGGGCCGTGCCGCGACCGTGAGGCCATGCCCGCAGGCTGGGGCATGGCCAGCGCTTCTTCCCCGTCGGCGGAGGGATCTCCGGACATTGATCATCCCGCGGCTGCCGTCAATCCTGCGGCAACTCGTTGGGCGAGGGCTTCCGCGCAGTCCTCATCCTCCGGGATGACCTATCGAGGTCTCTCGACCATCCACGATCTCGCAGATCGAGATACGCCGCGTCCGACCAGTCGCGTGGCGGTGCTGGCTCGCTTGTCACTCCAGCCCTCTGCGCTTGATCGAAGCCTGGTGCGTACCGTCGGCCAAGCTGGTCCGGACATCCGCAGCGATGAGAACCGACGATTGCAGGCGCTCGCTGCGGCCGAAGTGTATTTCCGGCCGCCTCCGCCCGCGCAGCGTATCGAGTTTGCGAGCCTCTACAGCCCGTTCTGGCAAGTACGACTCGTCGCCCCCACTGACCGCGAGCGACAAGAGGCGCAGACCCATGCCGAATAGGATGAACGTACCCCGTGAAACGGGTCAGGCCCTTGTCGAGACCCTGCTCGTGGGCATGGTCTTCAGCCTGGCGATTGGTCTCATTTTGGTCTGGGCGAAACTCCAGTCGATCGATCAGGGCGCTGTATCCGTTGCTCGCGCCAGTGCCTTCGAATGCGCGAGCTCGCGCCATGTCTGTGAGTCAGACTCGACCCGCCAGGCCTTGAGTCGCGCCATTCTGGGTCGCACGATCGGAGGCACCGATCGACAGGTGCTGAGCGGAGACGCGCTCGCCGAAGGCGCGCCTGAGGCCGTGATCCGGCCGTTCTGGCGGGGTCTCGACGGACGAGCGATGGTTCAGGAACCCGGCGGGCTGACCGTATACCGACAGGCAATGCAGTTCGACGCTGGCCTCGCGGTCGCAGAGCGCGCCTCAGGTCGCGGTGACGCAGCGGGTGCACTATTGAGCGAGGTGGGTCCGGTGCGGTTCGGCCTTGATCCGAGGGCCGGGCTCCACCTCTCGGGTCTCTCATTCAAGGTGTCCGCGCTCTGGCCCGGTCGGTCATCAGCGGGCCTTGGTCGAGACCTCGAGCTCGGATTTCACGGTCGCGCTGCGCTGCTCTCCGATGCCTGGAATGCCAGCGCGGTCACTGGCGACCCTGCTGACAGTGTCGAGAGTCGAGTGATGCACGCGCGACGTCTCGAGCCGGCTATAGAAGCTGCGATCAGTATTGGACATCAGCTCACACGCACGCACCTCAAGGTGCTTTCGCGGGTAGGCCTCGAGCCGCTTGGCAACGCCTTCTCGCCCGGTTCCATCGACGTATCGATCGTTCCTGCCGATCGGGTGCAGCCATGAGATTCGGAC
>JBIKVK010000214.1:0-6088 GCA_044356835.1 Burkholderiaceae bacterium | reverse complement strand
CGAGCAGGACCTCCATGGCCTCTGTGAGCGCCTCGTCGGGCCGCTGGGGCGGGCGGCGCTCGAACGGCGTGCCCTCCTCGAGCGTGAGGTGGTAGGCGGAAAGATGGGTGACTCCGACCGCTGCAACGCGATCGAGGTCGGCGGCGAGTTCTTCCGGGGACTGGCCCGGCAGCGCGTACATCAGATCGACATTCACCCGGGGGAAAATACGCATCGCCTGATCGAGCGCGAGGCAGGCTTCGCTACCGCCATGGATCCGGCCAATGGCGGCGAGCGCCCGATCTGAAAAACTCTGAACACCCAACGAGAGCCGGTTTACCCCAGCCGCGGCGAAACCACGGAAACGTTCGATTTCGAAGGTCCCAGGGTTGGCCTCGAGGGTCACCTCGACATTGGCCGTCAGGCGTAAGCGTGCTCGGATACTCGACAACAGTCGGTCGATACCGGACGCAGAAAACAGGCTCGGCGTCCCGCCGCCAATGAAGATCGAGTGCACTGAACGTCCCCAGACCCACGGCAGCGAAGCGTCGAGGTCGGCCTCGAGTGCCCGAAGGTAGTCGTCCTCAGGCAGCAGCCGGTCCCAGTCGCGCATTTCATGCGAATTGAAATCGCAATAGGGGCACTTGCGCACACACCAGGGCAAGTGCACATAGAGGCCCAGCTGGGGCGGCGTGACAACGCCCGAGGACCCCTCGAGTCGATGAGCCGCACGATGCAGGCGTATGACCTGCCCGCCCTCCCCTTTCATCCCGCGCCCGCGGACCCTGCCCAGCCGGGCAGCCGATCAATGAGCGCCCGCGCAGCCCGCCCACGGTGACTGAGGCGATTCTTGTCCTCGGCGGCCAGTTCGGCCGCCGTTTGGCCCAGCCCCGTCGGCAAAAAGTAAGGGTCGTAGCCGAAACCGCCCTGCCCGCGTGGCCTATCGATCACGAGGCCAACCCAGTCGGCTTCAACGATCAGGGGTCTGGGGTCATCCCAGCAGCGCACCAGCACCAGGACGCACACGTAACGGGCCGTGCGGTCGGCAACACCTTCGAGTTCGATCATCAGACGCGCGTTGTTCGCGTCATCCTGGGAGAGCCCCGGCTGCAAATTCGAAAACCGCGCGGATCGAACCCCGGGACGCCCCTGCAAAGCATCGACGCAAATGCCCGAATCGTCCGCCAGCGCTGGCAAACGGCTCTCGCGACTGGCGTGACGGGCCTTGGCGAGGGCATTCTCGACGAAGGTCGGATGTGGCTCCTCGGCATCGCTGATTCCAAGTTCGCGCTGGGCGATCAAGGACACCCCCAGCGGAGCAAAGAGGGCAGAGAATTCCCTCAGCTTGCCCGGATTGCCCGATGCGAGCACCACCTGGTGCATCAGGGATGCGACCTCGGGGACACGACTCACCGCGAGGTCCGGGTCAAGGCTGAAAGCACGGGATGATCGGGCCCCAGGGCCTCGCACTGTCGCAGAATCAGTTCGCGAATTCCCGAATCCGCCAACGCAAGCAAGCGATCGAGCTCAACGCGCGAAAACGGCGCCCCCTCGGCGGTGCCCTGCACTTCGACAAAGCCCCCCTGCCCGGTCATCACCACGTTCAAGTCAGCATCGCAGCCCGAATCCTCCTGGTAGTCCAAATCGAGCAGAGGAGAACCCCCGACAACGCCCACCGATACGGCCGCCACATGATCGACAATCGGAGACGCATTCAGACGCCCCTCACCGATCAGCCGAGCCACCGCATCGCAGGCCGCCACAAAGGCCCCCGTGATCGAGGCGCAGCGAGTACCGCCGTCGGCCTGGAGCACATCGCAATCCAGGGTGATCGTCCTCTCGCCCAATGCGCTGAGGTCGAACACGGCCCTGAGACTGCGACCGATCAATCGCTGAATTTCCTGCGTACGACCAGACTGCTTGCCACGCGCGGCTTCCCGGTCGCCGCGCGTGTGAGTGGCACGCGGCAGCATCCCGTACTCGGCCGTCACCCAACCGCGTCCGGCCCCCTTGAGAAAGCCCGGCACTTTATCCTCGACGCTGGCCGTGCAGAGCACCCGCGTCGCGCCGCAAGCAATCAACACCGAGCCTTCGGCATGACGGGTGAACCCGCGCTCGATGGTGACCGGGCGGAGCCGGTCGCTCCCGCGCCCCTCGGATCGGGCTGACATGGCGATGTGCCTCCTTGTACCTGAGAGGTCTTGCAGATTAGCAGAAGCGAGAAGCGCTCCGATGGCGGTTCTAGGGACGCCATGCCGGTCATTCCGAGCCCTGACCGATTCTTCAATACAATCGACGTCATTCCCGGACGACCCGTCCGAGCTCGCCGGAGAGGGCCATTGAACACGCCAGCAGTCGCGCGCCGCGCAGCAATTCAGAGCATGACCGGCTTCGCGAATGCCGTCCGTGACCACAGCGGCGGACAGGTCAACGTTGAACTACGCAGCGTCAATGCCCGCTTTCTGGACCTTTCGTTTCGAATGCCCGATGAACTGCGTGCCGCCGAGTGGCCTTTGCGCGAGCTGATCGGCGCTCGGATCGTTCGTGGCAAGGTCGATGTTCGTGTGTCTTATCGGGCGGCCACAGTTGCGGGCGCCCAGGTCGACGTATCCGCTCTCGCACGCATCGCGGAACTCGCCCGTCAGATCCGTAGCGAATTCCCAGAATCGTCAGCCCCTTCAGTGAGCGAGTTACTACGTTACCCGGGCGTGTTGACCGAGACCGAATCGGCGGGCGACCTGATTCCAGAGGTCCTCGCCTGTGCGCAGACAGCCCTCGATGCCTTCATCGCCAGCCGCGTCCGGGAAGGCACTCGTTTGATCGACACGATTGCACAGCGGGCGCGCCACATCGCGGAGATTGTTGATGGGCTGGCTGCTCACGGCCCTCAGCTTCTCGCCGCTCAGGAGGCCAAATTGGTGGAGCGGTTGAGAAACGCCATTTCGGCCGTCGATGCCCCCCTGCCGTTTGAGGAAACCATGGCGCGCATCCGTCAGGAAGTAGCTCTGCACGGCATGCGGATCGATATCGCTGAGGAGCTGGATCGGCTGCGGAGTCATCTGAAGGCGCTGGCCGAAGCCTGTGACGGCTCAGGCCCGATCGGCAAGAAACTTGACTTTCTGCTGCAGGAATTCAACCGTGAAGCCAACACACTCGCATCCAAAGGGGCCATGCCCGAAGTCGGCAAGGTGGCGGTGGAATTGAAAGTCCTGATTGAACAGATCCGCGAGCAGGTTCAAAACATCGAGTGAGGCTCGCTCCTGGGCATCGATTGATGCTCGCCCCGGAGTCGCGCGGGCCGATCTCAGGCGGGTACGGCCCCGGATGCTCCGTCAGGTTCTGGCGGGGGCGCATCGCGTAAGATTGAGGCCGGTCGTGTGCTCGTGCGCATGGCCGGCGGACGACCCAAAACTCGCTCTCCAGGACCTATGCATTCTTCTTTAACGAACGCCAAGGAAGGTAACCCCGGGAGCCTGTTCGTGATCGTCGCGCCCTCGGGTGCAGGCAAGACCTCGCTGGTCCGAGCCCTGCTCGAACGAGATCCGAGCATCGGCCTGTCGGTATCGTTCACCACGCGCCCTCCGCGGCTAGGCGAAATCGACGGCGTTCACTACCACTTTATCGATGAGCGCTCCTTCATCCAGAAACGCGAGGCGGGTGAGTTCCTCGAATGGGCGCAGGTGCACGGCAATTTCTACGCAACCTCTCGTGCCTGGATCGAGGACACGATCCGCGGAGGTCGGGATCTGATCCTTGAAATCGACTGCCAGGGCGCTGACAACATCCGGCACCTGTTCCCTGAATCGGTGGGCATCTTCATCGCCCCCCCGTCCCTGACTGAACTCGAGCGACGCTTGCGGGCCCGTGCGCAGGACTCGGACGCGGTCATCGCGGCGCGGATGAGCGCAGCGCGAAGTGAGCTGGCGCAGGCTCATAAATTTGAATATGTTATTATCAATCAAGACTTTGCAACGGCGGTCGAGCAACTGAACGCGATCGTTCGGGCGTCCCGCTTACGCTTTGGCCGGCAGTGGGCCCGCCACTCAGGGGTGTTCAAATCCCTAGGTGTCGGTTCAGCCTCTGCCCCACCGACTTACCCCGACCCTCATCACCGGTAGACAGACATCATGGCACGCATCACCGTCGAAGACTGCCTCAAGCAAATCCCGAATCGCTTTCAGCTGACTTTGGCCGCGACTTATCGAGCCCGTATGTTGGCTCAGGGTCATGCGGCGAAGATCGAGAGCAAAGACAAGCCGACGGTCACCGCTCTGCGAGAGATCGCATCGGGCAAGGTTGGCATCGAAATGCTGCGCCGCATCCCGACCTGACCCGCCACGCTCGAGCCCCTACGCCGAAGATCGCACAGCGTCTCGGCTTTTCCTGAGCCTGCCCCATGTCGCCGACCAAGCTGGCCCCCTCGCCCGGCGAGGTCGCGGACCGGCCGGTGCGGGCGGGTTCCTCCAGCCTCGGTCGGGGCCGGCCTTCGGAGGATCGCCCTGCCGCCTCCAGAGCCAGAGGCGCTGAACCCCTCCGTCCGACGGGGCCCCTGGCCCAACAAGGCTTTGTGGCCAGTCCCGACGAACGGACCATTGTCACGCTGGCCCACCTGACCTCGCGGGCCGAGGAGTATCTCCCCGACGACGACATCCGACGCATCCGCGAAGCCTACCGATTCAGCGACGAGGCCCATCTCGGCCAGTTCAGGTCTAGCGGCGAACCCTATATTTCCCATCCGATTGCGGTGGCCGAAATTCTGGCCGGCTGGCGCTTGGATGCCGACAGCCTGATGGCGGCCCTGCTCCACGATGTGATCGAAGACACCGCGATCGCCAAACAGATCCTGGCGGAGAGGTTCGGCCACCCGGTTGCGGAAATCGTCGATGGCGTCTCCAAACTCGACCGCGTCGAGTTTGCCTCCAAAGAACACCAGCAGGCCGAGAGCTTTCGCAAGATGCTCCTTGCGATGGCTCGTGATGTCCGGGTCATCCTGATCAAGCTCGCCGACCGTCTCCACAACATGCAGACGCTCGACTCGCTGCCCTCGCCCCGACAGCGCCGGATCGCGCGCGAAACCCTCGAGATTTATGCACCGATTGCCCACCGGCTCGGACTGAACCTGCTTCACCGCGACCTTCAAGACCTCAGCTTTCGCTTCCTGCATCCCATGCGCTACCGGACCCTGCACAAGGCGGTCCAAGCCGCCCGGGGCAATCGTCGCGAGGTGCTGGGCCGCATCCGGGAAGGGGTCACCCGGGCCCTGAAAGAACTGGGTATCGAAGCCGACATCCAGAGTCGGGAGAAGTCGCTCTACTCCATCCACAACAAGATGCGGGAAAAGAGGTTGTCCTTTGCACAGGTGCTCGATGTCTATGGCATCCGAGTGATCGTCGACAGCGTGCCTCAGTGCTACCTCGCTTTGGGGGCCCTGCACATGGCCTTCAAGCCGGTTCCGGGCAGGTTCAAGGACTACATCGCCATCCCCAAGGTGAACGGCTACCAGTCTCTTCACACTACGCTTGCGGGCCCGTTCGGAACGCCGGTCGAATTTCAGATCCGGACACGCGAGATGCAGGGGGTTGCTCAGGCCGGCGTTGCCGCACACTGGCTTTACAAGTCCAACCAGGAATCGTTCTCAGACCTGCATCAGCGCACCCACCAGTGGCTGCAGTCGCTGCTCGACATTCAGAGCCAGACCGGCGATTCGCTCGAATTCATTGAGAACGTCAAGGTCGACCTGTTCCCCGATGCGGTGTATGTGTTCACGCCGAGAGGCGACATCCGGGCAATGCCCCGGGGGGCCACCGTACTTGACTACGCTTACGCGATCCACACGGATATCGGCAATCGCGCTACGGGCGGCCGGGTCAACGAAGAGACCGTGCCGCTGCGTACCGAGCTGGTCAACGGCGATGTCGTCGAGGTCATCACCGACCCTTTGTCCCGACCGGATCCAGGCTGGCTCAACTTCGTCCGGACCGGTCGTGCGCGCGCCAGCATCCGGCACAGCCTGCGTACACTGAACTACCGCGAGTCAGCCGATCTGGGGCGCAGGCTCCTCGACCAGTCCCTGGCCGCTCTGCGCATACGGCTGCCGTCGCTGGAGCTG
>JBIKVK010000213.1:0-6094 GCA_044356835.1 Burkholderiaceae bacterium | reverse complement strand
CAGCATCAGTCCAACCCAGAAGACCGGAGCGGACAGACCGATCAAATTGAAGGCCTGGATGGCCGCATCCAGCCGACTGCCTTGCCGGATACCAGCCAGCACGCCCAAGGGCACCCCGACCAGCGTGGCCAGGATCAGAGTGAGCAGGGCGATCTGAAGCGTCACGATGAACGCCTCACTGACCATGATGGTCACGGGTCGACCCTGATACCAGCTGCGTCCCAGGTCGCCCCTCAATACCTGGCCCAGCCACTCGAGAAACTGCGTGTGCAGGGCTCGGTCGAGGCCGAAAAAGCCGCGCAGTGCCTGGGCTGCTGTCGGATCGCTGGTCTGACCCAGCATCTGCCCGACGATATCGCCGGGCACCGAGCGCATCAGAACGAACACGATCAGACTCGAAACGAGCGCCGCGATGGCGGCGCTCGCGAGCCTGGGCAAGAGAAAACGCAGCATTGGTGAACCGGTCGGGTTCCGATCAGTTCGACACCCAGGTCTTGACCAGTCCAAAATACCAGCCAGTGGGATGCTGCTGGTGGTTGCGTACGCGGTCACGCTCGACCGTCAGCAGGTCCGACGAGAACATCATGATGGTCGGGACGCTGGTGGCCAGCACTTTTTGGAACTCGTTGTAGATCGCACGTCGCTTGGCGTAGTCGGACTCCTCGCGGCCGCGATCGAGGAGCGCGCTGCCTGCGTCGTTTTTCCAGTTGCGGAAGTCTGCGCCCAGCGGGGCCGACCGGAAGTGCCGGTAAAACAGCAAACTGGGGTCCGGGGACGACGGCCAGTCGTTGAAGGTGAAGCCCATCTGCTTGCTCTGGAAGTTACGGGCCCAGACACCCAGTTCGACCTTCTTGATGTTGACCCGGATGCCAATCCGCTTGAGTTGTTCGGAAATGGTCACTGCAGCCGCGTCCATCCAGTCATAGGTGATGATGGTGGTCAGATCGATCTCGAAACCGTTGGGATGACCCGCTTCCGCGAGGAGCTTGCGCGCCCGGTCCAGATCGACTTTTTGGTGAGCTACCTCCGACAGCGGCAGTCCCCAGCGCTCCTGCATGCCCGGCACCATCGTGCCGAGCACCTGGCCGTATCCGGCAATGGAGGCCTTCATTACCTCGTCCTTGTCGATCGCCAGGGCAATGGCCTGGCGCACCCGCTGATCGCCAAGCAGCGGATGCTCAGAGCCAAGGTCGATGCTCTTTTGATTCATTGATGCGGTGCGCACCAGACGGAGGCCCGAAGCCTTGGCCAGTTGCTCGGCGTCCTGGGGGCGAGTGAAGATGCCCATGTCGATTCGACCATTGCGCGCGGCAACGACCATCGCAGCCGAATTCGGCATAAACGCAAAGGTGACTTCGTCGAGATGCGGAAGCCCTTTCTGCCAGTACTCGGGAAACTTCTCAAAGACCAGCACCGAGTTCGGCTTGAACTGCTTCAGTCTGAAAGGGCCGGTGCCCACCGAGGTCTGATTGAGTCGGGTGCGGGCGTCGGGCGTCGAGAAATAGTCCTTAGGAATCACGCCACCGTAGCGGTGCGTGAGGGTGATCGGCAGCAGCCCGTTCTTGGCCGACAGACGGAAGATCACAGTGTCGGGATCCGGCGCCTCAATGGATGCGATCGTTGACAAGTCCCCGGCTCCCGGCGAGCCGTTTTTCGGGTCGCGCAGGTAGTCGTAGCTGTACTTCACGTCTTCAGAGGTCATCGTCTGACCGGTATGGAACTTGACGCCGCGGCGCAGCTTGAAGGTGTAGCTCATCCCATCAGGCGCCATGGTGTGGCTCTCGGCGAGCAGAGGTACGGCCTGACCGTTCGCGCTCTCGTAAAACAGCCCCTGGTAGGCGAGCACGGTGACTCGAATCCGTGCGTCGGCCGCCTGGTGATAGGGATCCATCGCCGGCGGTTCGGTCAGCGACCCGATCGTCAATTTTCCCCCGCTTCGCGCGGCGGGATCACTTGCACCATAGATGAGTGCGTCGGTGCTCTGTGCACTGGCTCCCAGCGCTAACGCACCGGCGAACGCAAGCGTCGTCAGACGCATGGCCTTCAGCATTGAAAACATCTGCTCCTCCTCGGTTGTGGATCTTGGCCGGTGGCTTTTTTGAGCCTCGCACCGCCGGATCGGTGCGAGACGATCGAAGCCCTCAGGGCTTCACTGCAAACACGAACTCGACCTCGATGGGGACGGCGCGGGGCAATTCAGCCATGCCCACCGCCGAACGGGCATGCCGTCCCGCTTCTCCAAAAATTTCAAGCAGCATTGATGATGCGCCATCCATCACGGAGGGCTGATCGATGAAACCAGGCGCACTTGCGACGAAGCCGGTGACTTTGACCACCCGGGCGATCCGGTCGAGGGAACCGAGGTTTTCGCGCATCAGCGACAACGCATTCAAAACGCACAAACGGGCGGCTTCCCGACCTTCCTCGATGCTGACGCCCGCTCCGAGCTTGCCCTGTGGAAGGCTGCCATCGGCGCGCCAGGGGAGTTGCCCGGAGACCCAGGCAAGGTCGCCGTGGCAGGCCACTGGAACGTAAGCATAGGCGGGGGCGCGAGGGGCGGGCAGATGCAGCCCGAGTTCGTTGAGGCGGGCATCGATGGACATTTCAGTGAACTCCTCTCTCTTCGTCAAGCATGTCACGCAGGGTACTGCGCAGGTCGTGCTGGTGCCGCCATCCGGTGTCCGATTCGATCCGGTCCTGGCTCACCAAAGGGTAAACGATGGCGGGGGGCTCGAAGCGAAGACGGGCCGAAAATCCGGGGACCCATTGCGCCAGCTGGTCTGCAATTTCCCGATAGTGGGTCGTGAAGCCAGCAACATGATAGATCGGTTGGGCGGTTTCTGAACGATTGAGCAGTCGTTCGACGAGGCGCCCCGTGTCATCGACATGCATCGCATCAAATGCACAATCCGGAACGACCAACTCCTGGGCGCGATGGGTGACTGCCTGCCGGACGAGTTCTCGAACCTGTGCAGCCGCACCCTGGTACCAGAGCCCAGGTCCAAGCATCAGTGGAATTCGCAGGCCGATTGTTTCAAGCCCGTGGCGATCACGATAAAACAGTGCGGTATCTTCGGCCAGGACCTTGCTCAGTCCGTAGAAAACAAGCGGGTGTCGCGGGGCCGATTCATCCAATCGCGTTTCAAGGGTATGGGCGCGGCCCAGTACGACCGTCGAACTGGTCCAGATGACTCGTTGGATTCCATGCGTCACGCAAGCCTCGAGCAAGCGGCGAAAGCCCAGGAGATTGATCGCCATCATGCGCTCCGGGTCGGTTTCGCCGGAACGGGTGAGACCGATCGGCCCCGCCGAAAAAGCTGCGAAATGCAAGACTGATTCGGGTCTGATCCTTCGCAGCGTCTCATCAATTGCTTCGGCATCCTCGATCGAGCCGAGGGTCTCGGAGGCCCCAGCGGGTAGCGGAACCGGACTCTCCGGACCGAATACATGAACCTCGAAGCCCCGGGCTAAAAGATACCGCACGACGGCTGACCCCACGAAGCCTCGGCCCCCGGTCACCAGCATGCAGGGTCGATGCCTGGGCTCGGTTGGGGCTGATACGTTGGCAGCGCTCATGATCGTCCTGCCTCCAGCTCGAGATCGTCACGCAGGCAGGCCCGCAGATGGCCGTCCTCGCCGACGGGCTCAAGTTGGGGCACCTCGGCTGCGCAGCGCGCCTGCGCGAAAGGGCAACGCGTTCGAAACACGCAGCCGCTCGGGGGCTCGGTCGGGCTGGGGATCTCGTCGCGCAGCACGACGCGTTGCACCGACTTGCCTCGCATCCTTGGGGCTGCCGCGAGCAGGCCGGCCGTGTAGGGGTGGCGTGGCCTGTTGTAGAGCGTCCGTGTCGCGGCCACTTCCATGACCCGCCCGAGATACAACACCATGACCCGGTCGGCCATCACCTCGACTACGCCCAGATCGTGCGACACAAACAACATCGCGAGCTTCAGGCGGTGCTGAAGGTCACGCATCAAGGCCAGAATACCCGCCTGGACCGAAACGTCGAGCGCCGAGACCGGCTCATCGGCCACCAACAGCCGTGGGCCGACGGCCAGGGCGCGGGCAATTGCGATGCGCTGGCGTTGACCCCCTGAGAACTGGCGTGGCCAGCGGTCCCGATCATCGGCCGACAGGCCCACTTGTTCGAGCAGTTGAGCCACTTGATCGGCTCGGGCTGAAGCCGAGTGATTCCCGTGGAGCCTCAGCACTTCGTCCAGAGCATCGCCGATGCGGCGTCTTGGGTTGAGGCTCGCGTATGGGTCCTGGAAGACCATCTGCATCCGCTTTCGAATCGCGCGGAGTTCCTCGCCCCGCACTGTCGTGATGTCGCGGCCCTCGAATTCGATCGACCCCAGGGTCGGTTCAAGCAGACGCAAGGCCACCCGCCCCAGCGTCGACTTGCCCGAACCGGATTCGCCCACCAGTCCCAGCACCTCGCCCGGGGCGATTGCCAGCGACACGCCCTCTACCGCCCGCAGCACGGGCGGCGCTCTCCAGCCTTCGCGGGGCAGAATGAAGTGCTTCGAGACCTCCGTGAGCCGCAGTAATGGGGCCCCCTCTATCGTATCGTCAGCCGGACTGACCCGCGTCATGCAAGTTCCCGCCAACGCAGGCAGCGCACCTGCGCTATTTCACCTGCGATTTCTTCCAGTTCGATGGCACGCCGCTCACAGTCCGCCGCACGATGGTTGCAGCGCGGGGCGAACCGACAGCCGCGCTCAATCGCACCAGGGCGCGGCGGACTTCCGGGGATGGGCTTGAGGATGCGCACATCCTCCCCGTCATCGCGGTACTGCCGCTGAGGCCGGCAGTCGAGGAGCGCCCGAGTGTAGGGGTGCCGGGGCTTTCCGAGCAGATCCGCGACCGGTCCCGTCTCGACGATCTGGCCCGCATACATCACGGCCACTCGGTCGGCGATTTCTGCGACCAGACCCAGATCGTGGGTGATGAACATCAGTGCCATGCCGTGCCGACGTTTGAGCTCGGCCAACAGCCGCATGATCTGCGCCTGAATCGTAACGTCGAGCGCCGTGGTCGGCTCGTCGGCGATCAGCATCCGGGGGCGGCACGCGAGCGCAATTGCGATCATCACCCGCTGCCGCATGCCCCCCGAAAGTTGATGCGGGTAGGCGTGGACGCGACGCTCGGGATCGGCAATCCCAACATCATGAAGCAGCTCTACGGCCAGGCGCAGATCATCCTCGCCGGGCCGATGTCGTCGAAGTGCCTCACGAATCTGATCGCCTACGGTAAACACCGGATCCAGACTGGCCCCCGGATCCTGGAAGATCACGGCGATCTCGCGACCTCGGATCCTGCGCAGCTCGGTCTCGTCGATCGAGGCCAGATCGACAGTGCGACCGTCGGCCCGCCGCCACCGGATTTCGCCCGAAACCCTCGCCTGGTCACCGCGGTTGAAGAGCTGCAGGATGGAGAGTGCGGTCACCGATTTGCCTGAGCCGGACTCACCGACGATGGCCAGGGTCTCGCCCTCGCTCATACTGAGGGACACGCCATCGACCGCGACCAGCCGACGACCCTCGGCCGAGAACGAAGTTTGAAGCCGCGCCACGTCGAGCAGTGGCGCGCGCTCTTCGCTTCGCGGGGGCGTTGCGACTGGCATCATGCTGCGGGTTGTGTCATCGGGGATGTCAGGTCTGGTCCGGCATCAGGACGCGAGGTGCCTCGTCAGCGCCTCCGGGTCGAGATCGATGCCCAGACCTGGGCCTGTGGGTACCAGCAGGTCGCCGCCCACCCTCTGCAGGGGGCTCCGGAGCAGGGTATCGCGCAGCGGATTTCGACCAATGTCGTACTCCACCAGGGTCGGGGCCGGTACGTTGCCGTTATGTGGGTAGTCCGAGAGCGAAGCAACCCACGCTACGGCCGCGGCGAGGCCAATCCCGGTACCCCATACATGGGGCGAGACCCGCAGATGAGCGGTCGCAGCGAGTTCGCCGACAAAACGAGCCACGCTCAGACCGCCGCACAGGGCGAGATCAGGTTGCAGCACGTCGGCCAGGCCTTCGCTGACCAGCCGATAGAAATCGAATTGCTCATACAGGGCCTCGCCGGCCGCGACCGGCATTGGAGC
>JBIKVK010000212.1:0-6098 GCA_044356835.1 Burkholderiaceae bacterium | reverse complement strand
CCAGCAGCAGACCAAAGTGGCGCTCGCGCCAGGCGCCTCTGAAGCTGGGCTTCACCGAGGCGGTCTCGGCCCGGGCGTTATAGGTGTGACGCGCAATCCGGTCATCTTTCGCCCAGTGCGGGATCAGACCGAATTCGGCCAGCCCGCAGGCGATCTGTCCGGACTGCGGGCCGCGCAAGACCAGCGGAGCGAGATAGCCCGGATAGCATTCGCTGGGGAATTCCGTCGGCAAGTCGACTCCAAAGGCTCGGCTCACCCAGTTCGTGTTGCGGGTAGGGGAAAAATTGGTGCACATCGTCGAGCGCCCGCTATCGCCGGTTGACCAGCACGATGCCCGCGCTCACTCCGACCAGGGCGATCACCAACGCGACGGTCAGGGGTTCGCCGAGCAAGAGTACGCTAAAGACCATGGCCAGCATGGGTGTGAGGAAGCTGAATGCCGACAAGCCCGTGGCCGGGTAGCGCTGCAGCATCCACATCCACATCAGCAGGGTCACGAAGGACCCGATCAGCGTCTGGTAGGCGAGCGACATCCAGATCAGCGGTGATTCACCCAGCGACCAGCGTTCGCCGATCCACAGCGAAACGACGAGCATGGCCACTGCCGTGGTGCCGATCTGATAGAGCAGCATCTTCTCCGCGCTGATGCGCGACAGTACCGTGACCCGGATGACCAGCGTGGTCAGCCCCCAGAAGACGCCCGAACAGAGGGCCAGCAGGTCACCGACCCATTGCCGATCGCTGCCCGGGGCGACCAGGGTGTCGCCGAAGGCGAGCGCCAGAGCGCCGAAGGCGAGCGCCAGTCCGAGCCACTGCAGCGGTCTCACCCGTTCCTGGGGCACAAAACGGGGCAACAACAGCGCGAGGACGAAGGGCGCGCAGTACAGAAAAAGGGTGAGCCGGGATGCGGTCGTGTCGCGCATGCCGAGATAGATGCAGATGAACTCGAGGCAGAACAGGAAGCCCGCCAACAGGCCTGGCCACAGGCTTCCGTCGCGCTCGAAGACGCGTACCCCACGCGAGCGGCACCATATCAAGAGGAGCAGACTGGATCCGGCGAAACGAATTCCGGCCTGCCACAAGGGGGCGATCTCGGCGACGGTGATCTTGATCAGAATCTGCTGCAGGGCCCAGGCCGCGCAGCAGATGACCATCAGACCGATGGCAAGAGCGTCGAGATGGTTTTTTCGCACGGCGTCGTTTCAGAGCCCCGGTCGCATCAAGGACTCACAGCAGCCATTGTGCGGCCAGCATCGCGACGGGCAGCACGCCCAGCGCGACCGCCGTGGAAAAGGCGACCGCGCTCGCCACCTGATCCCGTGCCACGCCATAACGCTGCGCGAACATGAATACGGTCGCGCCGGTGGGCAGTGCGGCCGCGACGATGATCACCACGGCCGAGAGTCCGCGGATGCCGAGCAGGGCGCACAGACCTGCAACCAGAAGCGGATGAAGTAGGTTTTTCATCAGACTGATCGCCAGCGTGGTCCTCAGGGCGATCCCTGCCTGAGCGCCTGGTGCCCGTGAGGATTGATCGCCGCTGGCGGTTGTGGGCGAGGGACTGCGGTCGGGCCGTCGGTCGAGGATATGGGCCAGACTGATTCCGACCAAGAGCAGCGCGAGTGGACTGAAGGCCTGTCCCATCCACTGAAGCGGCCGGTCGATCAAGGGCGGAATCGTCCATCCGGTCTGCGACCAGATCAGCCCGGCAGCAATCGGCAGCACCACGGGATTCACGATCGAATTGCGCAGGGCCCGGAGCACGATGGGCAGACCGCGCGGTGCTGGGGCATCGGGCCCGGCCCGTTTGGCTTCGCGTACCTTCGCCCATTCCAGGCTCACGGTGGCCAGTGTGAGCAGAATCATCGAATGCACCGACAGCAACGCAAAAAGGTAGACCAGCCCCTCCTGGCCGTAGGCGAGGGTGATCAGAGGAATGCCGATCATCACCAGGTTGCTGTAGGTCGCTGAAAGCGCAATCACGATGCCCTGGGAAGTCCTCCGCATGACCAGAGAGGTTGCCCCAAACAGGGCGAGGACCGCGATGAAATAGGCGAGCACAGGCACCAGGTCAGCGGCCTGGACCTCGATCCGGCTCATCGTCCTGAAGAGCAGCGCCGGACTAAGCAGCGTGAAGCACATCTTGGAGATCTGCGCGCTGCCTGCGGCATCAACCCAACGGCGCTGGCCGGCGAACAATCCGACGAAAATCAGGAGAACGACCGGGACTAGGGCGGAGAGGATGGGCTGCATGATCGCCTGGCATTATCCGCGATATCCGTGCTCGATCCCCGATCGCTGGGGCGCACCCAGCCTCAGTTCACCCCCGCATCATGAGGCCGACCGCGGCGAGGCCGGCCCCACACGCTGCCCGGGTCGCCCCCGGATTCAGGCGATCCTGAATGCCTTCAGGTTCGGCTCGTTCAGGCGCAATCCGAGTCCGGGTGCGTCGCTCATCTCTAGGGCGCCATCGACCGGCTGGGGCGGATTTTCGAACAGCACGTCCCACCACGGCATGTATTCGACCCAGGCCCCACAGCGATTGCTTGCGAGCAAATGCATGTGAGTAAATGGATGCGAATGTGCCGAGATCGGAATGTTGAGGCTCTCGAGCTCAGAGGCGGCCCGGATCCAGGGGGTGATGCCTCCCAAATGATGCGCGTCCAGGATGGCATGATTGATCCCGGGGATCAGGTCCTTCAGTTGACCCACCCTGGAAATTCGCTCTCCAGCGGCAATGGGCAAGGCTTGGGCCTGGCGTACCTGGGCGAGACCTGAAAAGTCGCCTTCCCGCACGGGTTCCTCGAGCCACGCGTAATTCAAGTCGCCCAGCATGCGAGCCATCCGTATGCCTTCGTTGACCGACAGCCCCCAGAGCGCATCGACCATCAAGGCCACATCCGGGCCGACCACCTCACGGACCAGCTTTGCGCGCTGCGCGTCTTCACTGAACGGCCGGGTCACACCGAGCCGAAGCTTCATCGCCTTGAAGCCCATTTTGACGAACCGGTCAGCGTCCTGCTGCCAGCGATCGGCGCTGTGGTGCCGCCACAGTTGCCAGCTGGCGTAGACGGGCTGGCGGCGACGAAAGCCGCCCAGAATCTTCCACAGCGGTTGACCGGACAGTTTGCCAAAGAGGTCCCAGAGCGCAACATCGATGGCGGTCATCGCGAGGTTGACCGCACCGTCGTGCAGCAGGTCGACCGTGGCGCGCCACATCGTTTCATAAACAAGGGATCGGCAGGTGGGGTCCATCCCCCGGATCAGCACTTCCAGGTCCTGGATGATCGACTCGATGGCTCGGATCATCCGTACGCTTTCGATCGATGCGTAGCCGAAGCCGCTGCTGCCGTCGCTCGTATGCACCTCGACGATCAGGCTCGCGAACTGGGTTCGCGCCCCGAGGAATGGATTGATGATGGGCTCGTCGAGCGGGACGGCCACAACCCGGGTGGTGATGCGCTCGATTTTCATCATGACGCAAACACCGAACTTGAGAGCGTCGTGCGGTGCATGTGCCGCCGCAGCGGCAGATCGAAGTCGCCTGTGGCTTTGTGGATGCAGCTGATGTTGTCCCAGATCACGATATCGCCGACCCGCCAGCGATGGCGATAAATGAATTGCGGCTTGAGCACATGCGCTTCGATGAACGCAAGAATGCGATCGGATTCCTCCCGGCTCAAACCGATGATGCGATCAACCGAACCCTGGCTCCAGTAGATGGATCGTCGTCCGGTGCGCGGGTGGGTCTTCACCATGGGGTGAGTGATCTCGGCGGGCATGTTCGCCGCCCGTTCACGCATGCCCTCTTCGTCAGCCTTGGAGAGCTTCCCGGTGCGCGGATCCACCGGGGTATTGGCGATCCGGTACTCGACGTTCTTGCGTCCCGAAAACGCCGCCTCGCGCCCGTCGATCGCTTGCCGGATCTCTTCGGGCAGGGCGTCATAGGCGGCCGACATGCTTGAGAACCAGGTATCTCCGAATACCTCCCCGTCGCGGGTGGGGACTTCAATGGCGTAGAGCATCGAGCCCCGCGGCGGACGGCGAGTCACCCACATGTCGGTGTGCCAGTAGCGCCCGGCATCGGCCAGTCCGATGGGTACGCCCTGCTCATCGAGGATGTTGGAGATCACGAAGATGTCTGGATGGGTCTTCAGGTTGTACCGCTCGAGCACATAGCGGTCGAGGGGCCCGAAGCGCTTTGAAAATGCAATCTGCTGATCTGGCGTCAGTTTCTGGTTGCGCAGGGTGATTACACCGTAGCGATCGTAGGCCGCCTCGATGTCATCGAACGTCTCGTCGGACAGCGGTTGGCTCAGGTCGACACCACAGATCTCGTGGCCCAGCGGTGCGTCAACATAGCGGATTTCAACGGCCATGACAGGCTCTCCTTATTGGGGCTCAACGCCGGCGGCCTTCAGGACCATTTTCCACTTGTCATGTTCCTGAACCTGAAACCGGGCCAGCTCTGCGGGGTCTTGGGCAAACGACTCAGTCAGGCTGTTCTCAAGAAAGGTCACGACCTTGGGGTGCTTCAGCGCGTTCACGAAAATCTCGTTCACCCGGCTGAGCAGTGCGGGGGGCACTCCGGCGGGAAGATAGGCGGCGTTCCAGAAGGTGAGCTCGTAGTCCTTGACTCCAGCTTCCTTGAGGGTCGGCACATCGGGCAATGATTTCAGCCGTGTGGAGCCGGTCGTCCCCATCGAGCGCAGTTTCCCGGCCTTGATGTGCTGGGTGTATTCGGTCGCGACATTGGCCGCGATGTCGATGCGCCCACCCAGCAGATCGAGGGTCACCTGCGGATTGGTCTTGTAGGGCACCGGCGTGATCTGCAAGCTTTCGATCAGTTTGTACAACTCGATCGCCACTTGCGCCGACGAGCTGCCGTATCCGTAGGAAAACTTGCCGGGCGATTGTCGGATCAGCGCGGTGAGTTCAGCAATGTTGTTGGCGGGAATATCGGCGCGAGTGACAATCTGCAGCGCACCCCGGGCGACTCCGGCGAGGGGCTGGAAGTCCTTTACATAGTCGTACGGCAATTTCTTGTAGAGGCTTTGATTGGCCGCATGCGTCGAGTTGGTTCCGATAAAGATGGTGTAGCCGTCGGGTGGCTGAGTGGCGACATACTGGGCGGCGATGATGCCGTTCGCGCCCGCCCGTGTCTCGACGACCACCGAGTGGTTGTTCAACTGCTCCTGCATCGCCTGGGCGAGCACCCTGGAGACGTTCTCCGGAAAGCCGGTGCAGCAGGACAGCAGGCGGATCGGTTTGTTGGGGTAAGCGGTCTGCTGGGCCAATACCGCATTCGGTGAAGAAAACGCGCCCGCCAACAACAGGCCGCTCCCTGCGATCCACTTGAACAATGAATTCATCCTGGTCTCCCTTTGATCTGGTTCGAGCGATTGACGCCTCTGGCCTCATTCTTGTCGCTCCGGTGCGCGTGCGACAAGAGCCGGGTATCAACCTGTCCTGGATTGTGTCTACAATGTGGAACAACGGTTCGCGCGGGTTGAATTTACGAAAACCTCCAAGCTTCAATGTCAACGCCGAAATCCCCCGAAACGGCCCGCCCCGGAACACAGGCCATCGAGCGGGCCGTTCAGGTCGTTCGGGAACTTACCCTGCGTCCGCGACTCGGCTGGGGTTTGCGCGATCTGGCGGACCGGCTGGGTTTGTCCCATTCGACCACGCATCGTCTCCTTCAGGTGCTGGTGCGCGAGGGGCTCGCGACCCAACGACAGTCCGATCGTCGCTACCTTCCAGGGCCGCTGATTTTCGACTTTGGACTGGCGATGTCTGCACACGCGGAGTTCGTCGCGCTGGCCGGAAAGCCCTTGCAGAAGCTTGCGCGCCAGTTCGATGCCCAGGCGATCCTTTTCATGAAAAGCGGCAATGATTGGGTGTGCGGCGCCCTGGCCGGTCAGCCCGCTTATCTCGGTGGCGGTCTGGAGCCGGGGCAGCGACGACCTCTCATCACCAGTGCCGGCGGGGTGGCCATGATGATTGCGCTCGATCGAGCCGAGGCGGACGCGGTGCTCGACCAGAACCTGCGGCAGCTGGGCTTTCTCGGGCAGGCTTCGATCGACCGACTGCTCCGC
>JBIKVK010000033.1:0-20411 GCA_044356835.1 Burkholderiaceae bacterium | reverse complement strand
GCCCAACCCTGCCCCAAGGACGCAACCCGGTGCAGGCCTTCATCCCCGTCGCGCGCATCACGGACATGCTGGAACGCCCGGGAGATTCATTCACCTACAACGGCGCCTCGCATCGCTACCCCCATATTCGGACCATCGTTTGGGCGGGAGGCAATCCTTTTCACCATCACCAGGATCTTCACCGACTGGCCCGAGCCTGGCGCCTCCCGGACACCGTGATCGTCAACGAGCAGTTCTGGAATACGCACGCCAAAATGGCCGACATTGTGCTCCCGGCAACGAGCACGCTCGAGCGGGACGACATCGGGCACTCGACCCGCGACAGCCTCATGATCGCGATGCGGAGGGTCGTCCCGCCCCCCGGCGAAGCTCGCGACGATTACGACATCTTCGCCGGAATCGCGGACCGGATGGGCGCCAGGGACGCCTTCACCGAGGGGCGAAGTGTCATGGACTGGCTTAAAAAGCTATATGAGCAATCTCGCTCGCGCATGGCGGAGTCCGGCTGCGATCTGCCTGAATTCGATGTGTTCTGGTCGCGGGGTGGTGTACGGCTGCCCGCCAACGATCAGCCTGTGGTGGCCTTCGGATCGTTTCGGGCCGACCCTCGGGCGCACCCCCTGGGCACCCCGAGCGGTCGAATCGAATTGCATTCCAAGACCATCGCATCGTTTGCGCTGCCGGATTGTCCGGGACATCCCTCTTGGCTTGAACCAAGAGAATGGCTTGGATCTCCCCGGGTGGCGCAGTATCCGCTGCATATGCTCTCGGATCAGCCTTACACAAAGTTGCACAGTCAGCTCGACCACTCAAGTTACAGCTTGGCGAACAAGGTCGACCGGCGCGAGCCCATTCACATTCACCCGGCCGACGCGGCAGCGCGAGCGATCGAGGATGGGGCGCTTGTACGGGTCTTCAACGACCGGGGCACCTGCCTCGCCGCGGCGCGGCTCGATGAGGCCCTACGTCCCGGAGTGGTGAAACTGTCCACAGGTGCGTGGTGGGACCCAGTCAGCCCGGGCGAGCCCGATTCCATCGATCGGCACGGAAACCCGAACACTCTCACCCGGGATCAGGGTGCATCTTCCCTATCGCAGGGCTGCGCAGCCCAGAGCTGCCTGGTTGAGGTGGCGCTGTGGCTGGGGAAGGTCCCGGACGTCCAGGCGTTCGAGCTGCCCCGCCTGCGTGCGCTGCCCCCGACCGAATCGACCTCGACCTGACCCTCCTCAGGATGCATCCATGTTTTTCTCGACTGCCCCTGCCCCAGCGACCGGTGCGAGCGCCGCTCCGGCCCAAGACCTCAGACGTCCCGCGCACGCCGGAAGTTTTTATCCGGCCGATCCCGGCCAATTGCGCCAGATGGTTGAGCAATGCCTGCACAGTGCGCCCGAGACATCCATTCGACCCAAGGCTCTGATTGCACCGCATGCCGGCTTCGTTTATTCGGGGTCGATTGCGGGATCGGCGTACCGCAGCCTATCCCGGCTGAAAGGATCCATCCGGCGAGTGGTACTGCTGGGCCCGCCCCACCGCATTCCGGTGCGCGAGTTTTGCATCCCGCGGGCCCGCGCTTTCGCGAGTCCGTTGGGAAACGTCGCGCTTGATGCCAAGGTTCTCACTGACCTGGCTCGCCTGCCCGGCGTCGAAGTCGATGACGCTCCGCACCGGGAAGAACACTGCCTGGAAACCCAGATCCCTTTTTTGCAGGCCACCCTGGGCGATTTTTCGCTCGTTCCGGTTCTGGTGGGCGGTGCCTCTGCAGAGCGGGTCGATTCGCTGCTCAAAGCCCTGTGGGGTGGCGAGGAGACGCTGATCGTGATCAGTTCGGACCTCTCTCATTATCACGAATATGAGCAGGCCCGCCGGTTGGATGAAGGCGCGCGGCGGTCCATTGAAACCCTGAGAGGCGATCTCTTGGGCGAAGAGCAGGCCTGCGGCCGGCACGCGATCCGCGGCCTGCTCGCTCGGGCTGCGGCATTGGACCTGCGCGCCACCACGCTGGACCTTCGCAATTCGGGCGATACGGGCGGGCGAGACCGCCGCGATCGCGTGGTCGGCTACGGAAGCTGGGCTTTTGAATATTCCACCCAGGCGCGGCTGAGCGACGGCGAGCGGCGTCAACTCGCAGATGCCGCTCGTAAGGCGATCGGCATTCACCTCAGGCAGGGTCGGACGCCTCGAGTTGAAGCCGAGGGCTTCAGTCGCGCCCTTCAAGCCATTCGGGCCAGCTTTGTGACCCTGACACTCGAAGGACAGTTACGGGGATGTATTGGCTCCGTCGTGCCTCAGCAGCCCCTGGTCACCGACGTCGTGATCAACGCCTGCAAGGCTGCGTTCCAGGATCCCAGATTCAAACCATTGACACCGGCGGAGGCCTCCCGGCTCGAGGTCTCGGTCTCGATCCTATCGCACCCGCGGCCCCTGCCCATCGAGGGTGAAGCAGCGCTTGTCGACGCGCTTCATCCTGAAGAGGACGGCGTCATCCTAGAGGGCATCGGACCGGATGGAGGACTTCGGCGCGGTCTCTTCCTGCCTCATGTCTGGGAACAGCTCAGGGACCCGAGGCAGTTCGTGCAACACCTCAAGCTCAAAGCGGGGCTGCCACCTCAAGAGTGGCCGAAGCAGGCCCGCGTGTGGCGCTTCCGGACCGAAAGCTTTCACTGAGCCGCAATGCGCACCGGCTGTCGACGGCTGCCCCAACGTCCCGGTTTGACCTCGAAGCGGCCCGGAATCCGAGTGCCGCACTCTGTGCAGGCTCCGGAGGCTTCCAGCGCCCAGTGGGTAATCTGGTAGCCATCGCGACCGATCACCCGGGCGCCACAGGCCGGGCACCACGTGCTCTGCCGGGCCTTGTCCGAAACATTGCCGGTGTAGACATGCCGCAGGCCCTGGTCCCGGGCAATCGTGCGGGCACGAATCAGCGACTCATGCGGCGTTCTCGGCTTGTCGAGCATCTTCCAGTCAGGATGGAACGCAGTGAAGTGCACGGGGACGTGGGGGCCCAAGGCTTCGACAATCCAACGAGACATCTGCTCAAGTTCAGCAGGACTGTCGTTCTCACCCGGGATCAGCAGCGTCGTAATCTCGACCCAGCAGCGGGTGTCATGCACAAGGTATTGGAGGGTGTCGAGCACAGGTGAAAGGCTTGCCGAGCAAAGCTTCTGGTAGAACCGTTCGGTGAAACCCTTCAGGTCGACGTTGGCCGCGTCCATCGAAGCAAAGAACTCCCGACGCGGAGCATCGTGAATGTATCCGGCGGTCACCGCCACCGATGCAACACCCTGCTCGCGGCAAGCCTGGGCCACGTCGAGCGCGTATTCCAAAAAAATGACTGGATCGTTATAGGTAAACGCGACGGAGCGACAACCAAGCTGCGCCGCGGTACCGGCAATTTTCTGCGGGCTCGCCGCGTCGGCGAGTCGATCAGATTCACGACTTTTCGAGATGTCCCAGTTCTGGCAGAAGCGGCAGCTCAGATTGCAGCCGGCCGTACCGAACGACAGAACAGGCGTGCCTGGAAGGAAATGATTGAGCGGCTTTTTTTCGATGGGGTCGACGCAAAAGCCCGACGAACGGCCCCAGGTAGTGAGCACCATGCCATCACCGCTGCGGGCCCGGACAAAGCATAAGCCTCGCTGACCGTCCTGGAGCCGGCAGGCGCGCGGACACAGATCGCACTCGATACGCCCATCCTCGAGGTGATGCCAATAACGCGCCGGTACGACCGCCGGATGGCTCGGATCGAACTCCTGACCACTCATTTCCGCTAATCCCGACGGGATGCCCTTGACTTGGGAGTTGTCATATTATGCCCCCGCCGAGATCCGAGCCCGCATCCCGTGCGCCGAATTTGGCCCACTCGAATGACCTCCCGACGAAAGGGGAACCATGATGCTATCCACCGCAGGATTCAAAGCCGCCTCGCTCTGTGCCTCCGTCGCCGCGATCGCGTTGTCCGGTGTGCTGACCCAGGACGTCCAGGCTCAGGCCTGGCCCAACCGCGGCGTCAAGCTGATCGTGCCGTTCGCCCCAGGCGGATCGGCCGACGTGTTCGGACGATCGCTGGCCACTCAGCTCCAAAGCGCCTTGGGCCAGCCCTTCGTCGTCGAGAACCGACCCGGAGCCGGGTCGATCATCGGGACCGACGCCGTCGCCAAGAGCGCGCCGGACGGCTACACCCTGCTGATCATGTCGAATACCCACACGGTCAACGAAACGCTGATTCCGAACAAGCCCTTCCAGTTGATGCGCGATTTCGAGCCCGTCGCGCCCCTGAGTGAATCCGATCTGGTCCTCGTCGCCCGGACCAATCTTCCGCACAAGACCCTCAAAGAGATCGTTGATGCAGCCAAGCTCAAGCCCGACGGGATGACCTACGCTTCTTCGGGCAATGGAACACCCTATCACCTGGCAGGCGAATTGATGAAGTCGATGGCCGGAATTCAGGTGGTGCATGTCCCTTACAAGGGAAGCTCGGGCGCGCGCACCGATGTGATGGGGGGACAGGTCGATCTGATGTTTGATGCGATCGCAACGATGAAGACTCAGATCGAGGGTGGAAAGGTGAAGGCGATCGCGGTCACGGGTGCGCAGCCCTCTCCGATCCTGCCTGGAGTCCCGACCGCCTCGGATTCAGGCATCCCGGGCTACCGTGCCACCATCTGGCTGGGTCTGATGGCGCCTAAGGGAACGCCCGCCGACGTGGTCAATCGGCTCAACGCCGAAGTCAACAAGATCATTTCCCGGGATGAACTGCGCAAGTCATGGGGCGCACAGGGCACCCATCCGATGATCATGTCGGTCGAGGCGTTCCGAGTTCACCTGAACAACGACATTGCCAAGTGGGCCAAGGTGGTTCGTGATTCAGGCATGAAGGCCGACTGATGGCGGACTCGGTCGCGGTTCTCTCTGCAGGGGCCGCCCAGGGCCTGATCGGCGCGCTGGCAGATACTCTGAGGCAGCAACTGGACGTCGTGACGACGGGTCGATTCGGTGCGGTGGGGGCGATGCAGGACGCCTTCAGGGCCGGCGAGCCCTGTGACGTTTTTGTGTCAACTCAGACGATGATCGAGGCCATGATCACGAGTGGAGAGTTGTCCGCGGACGGCGCGGGTCCGATCGGCAAAGTGAGCACTGGGGTCGCCGTTCCCGCCGGCCGACCGATGCCCAGCGTCCGCGCACCCGAGGACTTCGCGGGCGCGTTGTCCTCCGCGAGCACCCTCTGGGTCCCGGACATGTTCAAATCGACCGCCGGCCAGCACATTGCAAGGGTTTTAGAGGCCTTGGGGCTGCGACAGGCGCTGGACTCGCGCATACGCATGTTCGCAAACGGTGCCACGGCCATGAAGGCCATGGCCGATTCAGGCGATCCGCATGCCCTGGGCTGCACTCAAATGAGTGAAATTTTGTTCACGCCGGGGGTACAGTGGGTGGACGCCCTGCCCCGGGAGTTCGAACTCGCGACCACCTACAGTGCAGCGGTCTCCGGCCGAGCGTCCCGAGCCGACCTCGCGCGAGCCGTCGTCCAGCAGTTGCGGGCCCATCACCACGACGAGTTGGCCCGTCGCTGCGGATTTGAACGATAGGACCCAGAGCCCATCGCCTCACGTCAAACGAAGAGCTTGCTCTGGCCGGCAAGCCGCGCGCGACGAAGTCAAGCTTGGGTCAGGCCTGGGCCTCGAACTGCCAGTTGACCAGAATTTCGCCCACGGACGCCGAGTTCGGGAGCCGAAGTGCGACCTCGACCAGTTCGGCGAGGTCTTCGGGCTGGGTGATCTCCTTTTTTTGCGGGTCGGGCAGCTTGAGGTGCATGTCGGTGTTGACCATTCCCGGGCAAATGGCAGTGGCCCGGATGCCGTGCGCCCAGCCGATGCGGCGGATTTCCTGATTTAGAGCCATCAGTCCGAATTTGCTCATGGCATAGGCGATGTATTCGGTGCGAATCCGTTTCCCGGACAGCGATGAGATGTTGACCACCCGCCCCTCGCCGCAGGAGATCAAGTGGGGCCAGGCTGCCCTGATCAAGGCCATCGGCGCCTTGAGATTGACCAGCATCATCTGGTCCATCGTGCCGAACAATTCCGACTGATCCGAGTCGATGAGCGGCAGCCGGATGCTGATGCCCGCGGAATTCACGAGGCCATCGATGCGACCAAAATCGCGCAAGGTCTCGGCGACCCAGGACGTTGCACTGTCGTGATGGGTCGCGTCGTAATGGTAGGCCTTCAATCCCGGAATCTTGGGCGCAGCACCCGCACTGCGAAGCCCGGCGCTGACCTTGAATCCGGACTTGGTCAGTCGCTCGGCCACAGCTCGTCCGATGCCACGACTCGCGCCTGAAACCATAATGACCCGACCCTCGGGATTGAGCATCTTTGACCCCCATGCGGCTGTAAGCGGAGGCCCGATTGTCCGGCCTGGGGGCCGCTGCGGCAAGCTAATCCGGGTGCAGAAGCACACGCACAGCGGTTAAAGTGACGACTTTGGAGGGCATCCGACAATGACGAGTTCCCAACCTGTAGCGTTGATCACAGCCGCCGGCAGCGGTATGGGCGCGGCTGCGGCCAAGCTTCTCGCGGGGCAGGGCTATCGAGTCGCTCTGTTATCGTCCTCCGGGCGGGCAGCAACCCTCGCCGAATCCCTCGGGGGGTTCGGGGTCACCGGCTCAAACCAGTCTGATGACGACCTTGCGCGGCTTGCCGATGAGGCGCAGGCGCGTTGGGGGCGTATTGACGCACTGGTGAACAGTGCAGGCCATGGTCCCCGGGGCCCGATACTCGAGATGACCGACGAGCAGTGGGCGACCGGCATGCAGGTGTACTTGATGAATGTGATCCGCGCGGTCCGAATCGTCGCGCCACGCATGCAAGCCCGCCGCCGGGGTTCGATCGTCAACATTTCCACCGCCTGGGCCTTCGAGCCCAGTCCGATGTTTCCGAGCTCCGCGGTATTTCGGGCAGGCCTCGCAGCCTACGTCAAACTCGCTGCCGATGCGTTAGCCGCCGACGGAGTCCGGATCAACAACGTCTTGCCGGGCTGGATCGACAGCTTGCCCCAGGTGGACGAGCGCCGCGACGCCGTGCCCATGCGACGCTACGGCCGCGCGGAAGAGGTCGCAGCCACGATCGCTTTCCTCCTCTCGGATGGCGCCGGATACATCACCGGCCAAAATATTCGGGTGGACGGCGGCCTGATGCGAGGCCTCTGATCGCCTGACAAAGCACACCGACATGTCCGATTCTTTAGGCAAGATCCGGGTCGCCGCGGCGCAGGCCGCCTCCGCCCATCTCGATCGAACGGCAAGCGTCGACAAAGCGTGCGCCCTGATCGCGGAGGCCGGTCGCAGCGGCGCGCACCTGATTGCGTTTCCGGAAGGCTTCATTCCCGCCCACCCCTGCTGGTTCACTGTGCTGCCAGCCACGGGTGCGGCAGCGCTTAAGCTCTCAAAGCGTCTGTTTTCGAATTCGGTCATCGTGCCAGGACCCGAGACCGAGGCCCTGGGAGACGCCTGCCGTGCAGCGTCGGTGACTGCGGTGATCGGAGTCTGTGAAAAACGACCGGGCTCGACAGGCACCATGTTCAATACGCAGATCATCATCGGCTCCGATGGCCGACTGATCGGCAAGCACCGAAAGCTGACACCGACCCTGGCTGAGCGCATCGTCCACGCGCCGGGCTATGGCGACACGCTTCAGGTGTTCGAAACCCCGGCGGGACGACTCTCCTCTCTCATTTGTGGCGAAAATGGCAGCCCGCTTGCAATCGCTGCCTTGCTCGCCCGCTATCCACTGATTCACGTCGCCTCCTGGCCGTCCTTTGTGTCACCGGCCACCCGATTGCCTGATGTCATTGACCGGGCGACCCAGGGTCTCGCCCACATGATGGGTTGCTTCGTGGTCAACGCAACGGGCGTACTGGACGAAGAGGCCATTTCGGACTTTGGTGCCTCCGGTGCCGAACTCGAATTTCTCAGGTCGGTTCAGGGCCAGGGTCATGCGAGCGTCATCGGCCCCAAAGGGCAGAAGCTCACCGCGGCCCAGAGCGGTGAAGCGTTGATCCTTGCGGAGCTCGACCTGGACGATGTGCTGATTCCCAAAATCGTGGTCGACCATGCCGGGCACTATGGACGCCCGGATGTCTTCGAGCTGCGGGTGCTGGACCCCCCGGTGGGATACGAGCGCTAAGGCGCCCATCATGACGACACCCCTCCCCCGCTGGGTCGGACCGGTTTCATTGATGGCGATTGCATTTGCGTTCAGTTTGAATCACATCGGCGCGCGGCTGGCCATCGACCACGGGGTCTCGGTGCTCACGGCAGTCACGGTTCGATCCTCGGTCACAGTGCTGGCCGTCGGAGCACTCATCGTCTGGTCAGGCATCCGGCTTCGGCTGGACGCTGCGACCGTGCCAGCGGCAATCGCGACCGGGATTGCGCTTGCTCTTCAGGGGTTCTGTCTCTACTCAGCCGTCGCGCGCTTGCCGGTGGCCCTGGCGCTTTTGGTCTTCAACACCTTTCCCATCCTCATCGCCCTACTGACATGGCTCTGTGCAGGTGAGCGCCCGCGCCTGCGCACGGTTGCCGCCTGGCCGGTGATTTTGATGGGATTGGGTCTTGCCCTCGATATTCCTGCCGTGCTGGCCAGCATGAGTGCGGAAATAGGCTCGGACGCGCGAACCGAGGCAAAACGAATGTTGGCTGGCGTGGGATTTGGGCTGGGCGCAGCCGCGTCCTTTGCAGCAGCCATGGTCATCAGCTCCGCCCGGCTCGGCCACCTGGACGGACGAGTCAGGAGCGCTCTGACGATGTGTACCGTGGCCATACTGGCAGGCTCGGTGGGCTGGTTTCGCTCCGACCTCGCGCTCCCAGCGGATGGGGCCGGTTGGACGGGTCTGGCAATACTGACCCTGTTTTACGCGCTGGCGATCACCAGTCTCTTCGTGATCTTACCCCTCGTGGGCGCGGTCAACAGTTCGCCCATCTTGAACGTTGAACCGATCTTCGCCATGGGACTCGCTGCCCTGTTCCTCGATCAGACTCTCAATACGAGCCAGATGGTGGGCGCCGCCCTCGTGGTCGGAGCCATCGTAGCCCTGTCGATGGCGCCCCGACCCGCGAACTGAGAGCCGAATCAATCCGCCGTGATTTTCGCGGCTGCGACCACCCGACGCCACTTGGCAATATCAGCCAGTACGATCGCTCGAAACTCCGAGGGCGAATTGGCCACCGGCACTCCGCCAATCTTCTCGAAAAGTTCCCTGACTTCGGGACTGGCGACCGCCTTGACCACCGACCGATGCACACGGTCAATGATCGACGGTGACACGCCAGCCGGTGCGAACAGGCCGAACCATGCGATCGTTTCAAAGTCCTTCAGCCCCGTTTCGTGCAGAGTAGGAGCGTCGGGCAGCATGGGCGATCGTTCGATTGAGGTCACCCCCAAAGCCTGGACCCGCCCGGACTTGATATGGGGCACTGCCGGGGGCAGGTTGCCGAGGAACATCACCACATCGCCACTGATCACGCCATTCAATGCTGCCCCCGCGCCCTTGTAGGGCACGTGCAGCACATCGACGCCGGCCATGATTTTGAAGAGTTCGCCCGACAGATGGGCGGAGCTGCCCACTCCGCCCGAGGCATACGCGTATTTACCCGGATGGGCCTTGAACAAACTGATCAACTCGGCGACCGACGCAACCCTGAGCCCCGGATTGATGACGAGGACGTTGGGCGCTCGAATCACCTGGCTGATCGGATCAAAGTCCGACTCCAGTTTGTAGGGCAAGTTGGGATAAATCGCCGCATTGATGCCGTTGGAGCCAGCGTTACCCATCAGAAGAGAGTAACCGTCCGCAGGCGCCTTGACCGCGGTTTCCGTACCGATCCGCCCACCCGCCCCAGCTCGATTTTCGACGACTACGGGCTTGCCCCACTCCTCGCTCAGCTTCTGGGCGATCGATCGGGCGATGAGATCGGAACCGTCGCCGGGCGGGCTTGGCACGATGATGCGGACCGCTCGCGCTGGATATTCCTGAGCCGTTACGACCGTTCCCGTGAGCATCAGGACGACGCCCAAGACCATCGAGCCGGCCATCGCCCACCGGCGACTTGCTGCCCTCAAATGAATCATCGCTCCTCCTTGACTGCCCGAAAACGGTAAACCGGTCGTTGTCAAAAACAACTCCTAGGCGAGCCCGACTCCGAGCCCTGACCCACTGGGAATTCGGCTCGCACCTCCCTCGAAAGTGGGCAGTCCCGAGTCGGCCACTTCGACAAAACGGGGCGTCTCCTCGAACTGGACCTCGAGCAAAGGCATATTCGGGATCACACTGGCCACATGCACGCTGTGAGCATGACAGATCGGGCCGCTCGGGTTGTGAGGCGAACAGCCGGCGCCGTGATGCCGAGCTGCCGCGGCAATCCGCAAAGTTTCTTCGAGCCCGCCCGCGTACTTTACATCGGGCATCACTACGTCATAGAGACCGGCTTTCAACAGAGGCATAAAGCCTTCCAGCCCGATCATCAACTCGGCCCCGGTCAACCTCATCCCCCTCGCGTTGGAGCGCCCGCGAAGCGCTTTGAGATCTGAGAAGTGATCAGGGGTTTCGGGTAGAGGGCATTCGTACCAGTCCACCCCCAACGAAGACAATTCATCGACCAAAGCCGATGCGGCAGCCATCGAAAAACGCCAATGACAGTCAACCATCAAGGACACGTCGCGCAGGCCTTCGCGATCGAAAGCGCTGCGAACGGCCGATATTCGCTCCAGCCCTGCAGTGATCAGGGTCCGCCCCTCGGGTTCGGAGCAGACCGCCGGGCTCAGTCCATCAAAAGGAGCGAGCTTGATCCCGGCGAAACCAAGACGGGCGGCCCGTACCGCCCGATCGGCAAATTGCCCGGCCTGGCGCGTAGTGGTCCCTCGATTGATATTGGCGTACATCGGGACCGGGTCGCGGTACACACAGCCCAGTGCATCGGCCAGTCGTGTCCCTGCGGCTCGCGCAATCAGGTCCTGCAAAGCCTGCTCGATCGCGCTCAATGCGGCCGCATCCACCAGGCTCCGGGCCTCGCTCAGGCGGGCGATGGCCCAACGAGACGCCTCCACCCCCTGTCGGAACTGTTGTCCGACCAGGTCCGCTGCGTATCTAGACATGGCCTCGACCACCTCCGGGCCACGCCCCTCCAGCGTCCCCTCGCCCAAACCCTGCAGGCCCGATCGATCGATGATCTCGACAAAGATCCAGGTCGTGCGGGCCGTCACCGGCTCGCTCCGGGGTCGAACGGCAGCAACGGTCAAAGGAGCCATGGTCATAAGGGGAAACGGAGTTGAGAAGGCATGGGGCAACACTGTAGCAATGCCGACGCAACGCCGCCAGTCAAATCGAGCCGGTTGTGCTACCTTGAGCCCGACTCGGACACCCAGGAGACTCTTCCCATGAGCGAGCAGCGCAAGGAGCCCGCCCCCATTCACCGCGGCCTCTCAACCGTCCCGTTCCCGGATCGGCGAGCGGCCCTCAGCCGACGGCTCGCCGAGGGACCGATCGTCGTCGCACCGGGCGTTTACGAGATGATTTCGGCGAAGATGGCCGACCGCATGGGATTTGACGCGCTCTACATGACCGGCTACGGCACGGTCTCCTCGTACCTCGGAATGCCCGACGCAGGCATTGCGAGCTACACCGACATGGTCGATCGAGTGGCTCGCTTTGCCTCGATCACCCGAACGCCCATGATCTGCGATGCCGATACCGGTTTCGGCGGGCTGCTCAATGTCATGCACACGGTGCGAGGCTATGAGCAGGCGGGCGCCTGCATGATCCAGATCGAAGACCAGGAGTTTCCGAAGAAGTGCGGTCACATGCTGGGACGTCGGGTCGTACCTGCCGAGACGATGGAAGACCGGATCCGCGTCGCGGTCGAAACCCGCGTCGACCCAAACTTTCTCGTCATTGCCCGAACCGACGCGCGAACCACCCTGGGACTGGACGAGGCTCTTCGTCGAGCCGAGCGCTACGCAAGGGCCGGAGCCGATGTGCTTTTTGTGGAAAGCCCCGAATCGGTTGAAGAGATGAGGAAAATTTGCGAAAGCTTCGATCTGCCCTGCCTTGCGAATATGGTCGAAGGCGGAAGAACTCCCGTTCTATCCAAGGCAGACCTGCACGCGATCGGCTATCGCCTGGCCATCTTTCCGGCGACCGCATTTCTGGCGGCCGGGGCGGCCTACGCCCAGATCTACCAGCACTTTGCCGAACACGGATCGTCGAGCGGCGTCGAGACGCCCCTTCATGACTTCCAGAAATTTTCCCAGATGATGGGGTTTGACTGGGTCAGCGAGTTCGACAAACGTTACGCCCGAGAAGAATGAGGGCAGCCGGGGCTGAATTGCTGCCGTCGGCCGCGGGTGGCTATGCCGTTGCAGCGGTGAACGTTGGCCTCAATGCTCCAAAATCCGGCTCAAGAATAGTTGCGCCCGCTCCGAGCGGGGCTGACTGAAAAAAACCTCCGGGGACGCCTCCTCGACAATTTCGCCCTGGTCCATGAACACGACGCGGTCGGCGACACGCCGCGCAAAGCCCATCTCATGGGTCACGCAGATCATGGTCATGCCTGTATCGGCCAACTCGATCATCACATCCAGCACTTCCTTGATCATTTCCGGATCGAGCGCTGAGGTCGGTTCATCAAACAGCATCACTTTAGGCTGCATGCACAGCGACCGCGCTATCGCGACCCGCTGCTGCTGCCCGCCAGAGAGCTGCGCCGGATATTTGGCCGCCTGTTCCGGAATATGAACCCGGTCAAGCAGTTCCATCGCCCGTGCCTCGGCAAGAGCGCGACTCGCGCCACGCGCGCGAATCTGCGGCAGGGCGCAGTTTTCGAGTACCGTGAGGTGGGGAAAAAGATTGAACTGCTGGAACACCATGCCCACCTCCCGACGCAGGGCCGCGAGGTCACCTTTGTCAGGGCCCACCTCACGACCCTCGAACAAAATCTGCCCCTCCTGATGATGTTCGAGCTGGTTGAGGCATCGAATCAGGGTGGACTTGCCCGAGCCTGATGGCCCACAGATCACCATACGCTCTCCGCGCCTCACCGTAAGGTCAATATCGCGAAGCACATGCAGCATGTCGAACCACTTGTTGACTGCACGAAGCTCGAACATGGGGGTCTCGTGAGGCAACATCATCGGCCCTTGCGCGATTGCTCTTCAAGCCTCGAAAACAATCGGGACAGCGAGGAGCACACGACAAAGTAAACCCCTGCAATCAGCAAGAAGACTTCAAACACCCGCTGAGTCGATACCTGCACGTCCTGTGCCATGAAACTGAGCTCCTGAATCGAAACCAGCGACACCAGCGACGAGTCCTTGATGAGTTGAATCAGCTGACCGGCCAGCGGCGGCAGCATGGTACGGAGTGCCTGGGGCAGCACCACGAACCGAAATTGATCTGCGCGGGTGAGGCCCAGACTTTGAGCGGCCTCTACCTGGTGCCTCGGCACGGACTGCAGACCCGCCCGAACAATCTCGGTGACATACGCACCGGAAAATACGGCCAGGCAGATCAGACCCAAAGCAAAGTTGTCGAGCATGGCTACCGGCCCGAACAGGACCTCAACGAACGACTGCGCGACCGGCGGCCAAGAGCGAACTCGGTCGGCAAGGCGCAGAGCCGGCATGAAGTGGCTGGAAATGAAAAAAACGAAGATGAAGACGAAGACGACCGGGGGGATGTTACGCACCAAAAGCACGTAACTCGTGCCGATCAGCCGCGGCAAAAGCCGCTCCCGGGTTCGGGCCCATCCCATGGCCACGCCAATGAGCGTCGCGAACAGGATGCCCCAAACCGCCAGCCGAAGGGTGGTGAAGAGCCCCTGAAGGAGCAGATTCGGCGCCCATCGTCCGGTCTCCGAATCAATCCGAATGATGAATGGCCACACCGACGACCAGTCCCAACGGTACTGAAAATTCGCCGAGGCAGCTTGTACGATCCAGACCATCAGCCCCATGAGAATGGCCAGAATCAGGCCATCCAGGAGGGTCCAGGGACGGGCCCGGGCCGAAGGCGGCGGGCGACTCACCGCCCGACCTCCCCGTCAGGCCGCCCTGGCTTGACGAACATCACAAACGTCAGGGCAGCAGCTTTTCCCAGTCTTGCGACTTGAACCAATAGTCGTGGCGGGCTTTCAGCCAATCGCGATTCTGGGCAATCCAGTCATTGAACACCTTGAGGGCGGCCGGATTGCCCTTGCGCACCCCGAAGCCCTCGAAAGTATTCACGAGGTTTTCTGCACTGGGCTTAAACAGGCGGTCTGGGTTCTTCAGCGAAAAGAAGGTCGGCTTTGGCTCGCTGGAAATGACAGCATGCGCCTTGCCGTTGATCACTTCCTGAAAAGCGATCGCGTCATCATCGAACTGGCGAAGCGTTGCCTTCGGAAAGCGCTCCTCGATGGTCTTGCATCCTGCGACGCCGCGCCGGCAGGTGAAGGTCACCTTGGGGCTGTTGTAGTCCTCCGGCCACTTCATCCCGGCGGCGAGCTGCTTGGACGCTGCAACATTCTGACCGGAGTTCGAATAGGGCTCGGTGAAGTCGATCTGCGCCTGGCGCGCCGGCGTGATCGTCAGGCCACCAATGATCACATCGAACTTACCGGCGATCAGCGACGGAATAACGGCATCCCAGGCGGTAGGCAGCAATTCGAGCTGCACGCCAAGATCCTTGGCGAGACGGTTCGAAACCTCAATTTCGAAGCCGATCCAATTGCCCTGCCGATCCCGGACCGCCCAGGGCACGAAGGTGCCGAAGGCGACCACCATACGACCGCGCTGCTTGATCGTTTCGATCAGATTGTCCTGCTGGGCCAGGACGGGCTGGGAAGCCGCCAACAGGCCGCCTGCGGCCATGAGGCTCAGGACGGCACGCCTGAAAAAGTTCATCGGGTTCTCCGGTTGGGATGGAATGAGAGAACCGAATGTTAGCTCAGGCTTGCGGCGGAGGCTGCCCCCGAGCTCCGGAAACGGGGACAGAGGCCGTCAGCTGCGCCACCGTCCGCGGCCCCATTTGAGCTCAAGGTATGCGATGCAGAGAGAAAGCGATACGGTCAGTGCAAGATAAAGAACAGCCGTCACCAACCAGATCTCAAAAGCCATGAAGGTGTCAGCGACGATCGTTCGGGCCTCGGTGGTGAGATCGAATACTGCGATCACGCTCATGATTGCCGAATGCTTGACGAGATTGACCAACACGCCTGCGATCGGCGGAAGCATCGGGGGTAGCGCCTGAGGAAGCACAATGTCGCGCAGGAGCTGGAGTCGACTGAATCCCAGGCTCTGGCCGGCCTCACGCTGGCCTTTGGGCACCGACTGCAATCCACCCCGAATGATTTCTGCAACAAACGCGCCCTCATAGAGGGCCAGGCTCCATACACCTGCTGCAGTTCTCGAGATATCGAGCACGGCCGCAATGATGAAATAGAACACCAGGACTTGAACCAGCAGCGGGGTATTGCGGATCACCTCGACGTAGGTGCGCGCCAACAGGGGGCCGATACGGGAACTCGATGCCCGCAGCGCCGCAGCGGCCACGCCCAGCACAAGAGCGAGGAATCCGGCTTTCCAGCACAGATCGATGGTCACGCCGAGACCCCGCAGAAGTGGCCCCGCGATGAACTCGCCATCGATCACGCGAAACAGGTACCGGGGAACCTGGTCCCACTTCCACTGGTAGCCCATATCGCGGGCGCCCGCGAGCGCAGCCGAGACGAGGGAGAACAAGGCGCCGACGAAAAGCAGCCCATCGAACCAGGCACGGCGGTGCCATGGTGGCGCGGGAGGCGGCGGAGGTGGGCGGGAGATCTTCAAACCGGTGGAACACATTCAGTATCAAGAAACGCTATTATCGCAGCGGCTCGACGCCCCGAATGACCAGGTTCTCCTTCCCCAAGCAGGCCCCCAAGATGCCGAAGATCGAACTCAGGATCAATGATCAAGTCATCCATGCCGATGTCGATCCCCGCACGCTCCTTGTTCAGCTCATTCGAGAGCACCTCAGTCTCACCGGAACCCACAGGGGCTGCGATACCTCCCAATGCGGGGCCTGTACCGTCTTGATCGACGGGCGAGCGATCAAGTCGTGCTCCATCCTCGCGGCTCAGGTTCAAGGCTGCGAGGTCCTCACGGTGGAAGGCTTGGCCAAGCCCGACGGCCCTTTGCACCCGATTCAACAGGCGTTCAGTGAGCATCATGGGCTGCAGTGCGGATTCTGCACGCCGGGAATGTTGATGATCACGGCCGACCTGCTCAATCGCAACCCCTCACCGGATGACGCCGAGGTGCGTGAAGCGCTCGAGGGCAATCTGTGCCGCTGCACCGGCTACCAGAACATCGTGAAGGCCGTACAGCACGCCGCTATGCGGCTCAGGACGGACAGCGCGGGAAGGACCTGAGTCATGTACCCATTCGAATTGCTCCGCCCCGCCTCGCTGGACGAAGCCTGCGCGCTCCTGGCAGACACCAATAGTCGCGCCCTCGCGGGAGGACAAACCTTGCTGGGCGCGATGAGGCTGCGCATGTCCCAGAGCGACCGGCTGGTTGATCTGGGCGGACTCCCCGAACTACGGGGTATTGAACAATCCGGCAACACACTGCGAATCGGCGCGATGGTCCGGCATGCGGAGGTTGCAGACTCGTCTCTCGTGAAATGCAGCATTCCGGCACTGGCGGCGCTGGCCGGCGGTATTGGCGATGTACAGGTGCGCAATATGGGAACGATCGGTGGATCGGTCGCCAACAACGACCCGGCCGCCTGTTACCCGGCTGGGCTGATGGCCTTGGGAGCGCAGGTCCACACAACCCGCCGGGTACTCAGCGCCGACGAGTTTTTCACCGGTTTCTACAGCACTGCGCTCGACGCAGGAGAGCTGATCAGATGGATTGAATTTCCGGTGCCAAGACGGGCGGCCTACGTGAAATTTCGCCAGCAAGCCTCGCGATTTGCGCTGATCGGGGTCTTCGTGGCGCAAACCGCTCACGGCACACGCGTTGCAATCACGGGCGGTGGCACAGGAGTGCTCCGTGCGAAAGCGCTCGAGGCCGCCCTCGACAGTCACTTTGATCCGAGTGCCCTCAACGGGCTCCGCTTCCCTGAGGATGATCTGGTCTCAGACCTGCATGCGAGTGCGCAGTACCGTGCCCATCTGATTCCCGTCCTGACCGCCCGGGCTGTCCAGATGGCCCTCAATGCCTGAAGGACCCACTTTGGCGGTCGCAAGGACTCGGGCCTGACCATAGGGCCTTAAGGACCCCTTGGCTGAGGTGCCTCAGGTAAGTTAGACAACGCAGACTTTTGGGATTGCGCAGCAACGTCGTCTTCCGGGTCCTTGGAAAAGGCCATCAACTCTGCGAGCGAGCGCATCCCGAGCTTTCGCATGACCTCGGACTCGTATTGCTTGGCCGTCGGCAAAGAGATCCCGAGAGCCTCCATGATTTCTCGATTGCTGTAGCCGCGGACCAGCAGGTCATGCACCTGACGTTCCCTGGGTGACAAATGCTCCTGTGCCTGTTTGAAGCGCGCCTGCCGCAGGACGGTCTGCATCTCCAGCCGATCGTGCTCGATGCCGGCTGCGACAACGCCAAGCAACTGCTCTCGGCTGACGGGCTTGGTCAGGAAGTCAAAGGCGCCCAGTTTCATCGCCTGAACCGTCTGGGGAACCGTGCTTTCTCCGCTCAGATAGATCACCGGAAACCTCCGACCACGCCGAGTCAACTCGATATGCATCTCCAAACCGCTCATGCCTGCCATGCGCATGTCGGTCAGAACAACAGCGGGGGCCAACATCGGGATCTGTGACAAAAAAACCTCGGCACTCTCCCAGATGGTCACTTCATACCCAGCAAAGCGCAGCAGATCGGCCAGCACAGCCCTCACGCCGTGATCATCGTCGATCAAGAAAACATGTCCCTTAGACACGCTGCACCCGCCTGACTGGATAGAAAGCGTACAAGCAATCTACCAAAGCACCCAACACCCGGATATCCGGCGTTCGCAGGATCGGACGCCAGGACTGACTCAGGTGACCTGCGGGCCGACCGTGACCGAGCGCTCGCCCGAGGTCATCGGAATCCTCACAACGAAGCGGGCGCCCGAGACCGGGGCCGGCGCTGCCGGGCCGGCCCTAGGACCATCAAGATATTCGATAATACCGCCGTAGCGCTCGACGATGTAGCGGGACAGCCATAGGCCCAGGCCCAGCCCGTCCGACTTCGAGCTTTGCGCGAGATTGAAGAGCGACGATTGTTTTGACAAGGGCACGCCAGGCCCGCTGTCGCTGACTTCAAAGACCGCACCGTTCTCGTTGAGGGCCGTCCGAACGGCGATCCAGCGCCCACCTGGGGGAGAGGACTGAACCGCCTCGATCGCATTCGTAATCAGGTTGAGCACGACATGTTCGAGCTCGCCGGCACCGGCCGGCAGCACAGCCGGGCAATCCAACTGCAATCGCACTGAAATATCGCTTTCCCGCACCCGCTGCTCAAGGATATGGGCGATGTGCTGGATGATCTCGTCGAGGCTGCGGTGATCGACTTCGGTCTTACGTCCCCGGAACAAATCGCGCAGCGTGCGCACAATTCCCGCAGCGCGATCGGTCTCGCCCACGATCCGCTCTATGAGTGGTTCGATGACTTCGACCGGACGCCCATCTCTCAGACGGACGAGAGCCTCCTCTGCCGAAAGGCGCGAGGAGGCCAAGGGCTGATTGATCTCATGAGCAATCGACGCTGAGAGCGCACCGACGTGGACGATCCGCTGCATTGCCCCTAGCCGAGAAATGAGCTCATCCCGCTCGCGCAGCAATTCCTGGGTCAGACGCTCCCGATGAAGCGCGCTCGTCTCGCCATCACGCGCCGACCCGGCCTCGTCGATAGCTCTGAGCAGCGCCGCTCGCCCCTTCTCGATCACGAACCCCCAATACCCAAAGCTGTAAAACACGACCGATAGGTAGTTCGCCAAAAACCCGACCATCGCGATCGTCGTGAACTGAGCAAGCGAGGTTGATTCACCCAGCGAAACGAAAGCCCAGACCCTCAAAAGATTCGTGACCAGGACCACAACGACCATGAGGATCACGGAGAGCAGCGCACGACTTCGATGAGCCCGGGCCACCCGCGCCAGTAGCACCAACAACAGCAGATCCAGACCGGAGATGATCACTAGCTGAACTGAACGAGCCTCTTCCAATCCGATATGGACTTGTGTCAGAGCAATCACAGCTGCAATCAGCAAAGAGCTCAAGACCCAGCGCCCCCAGCGGGTCCTCCCTCCCTGCAGCTCGAGCAACATCGACTCGATGAGCAGCATCACCATCAGGTTCGCGAAAACCGAAACGCCAACCAGGGCAGCCCAATGCGGCTGCGGGCCCTGAAATACGAATAGAAGGCCTACGATGGCGTATGAAGCCGTACCCGCAAACCAGCATCGCGCCGGGCTGTCCCGCTGCCCCTTGAGCAGGAGCCAGGCGATGAGCGGCATCAGCCAGAAGAGAATCAAGCCACTTGTATAGAGAAGGAGCTGCGCTGGATCCAAGGGATCACCCACCCTTCAAAGACACAAGTGCCGCCACCTCATCGATCACGCGCTGAGGCGCATCGCGATGCGGAGAGTGTCCGCATTTCGGGATCTTCACCAATTTGACGCGCCTGGCCCGCCTCGCGATGCCGTCGATCTGCTCCATCGTGCCGTAACCGTCGTCCAAGCCCTGAAGCGCAAGGACCGGGCATTCGATTCGCTCGAGCAGAGCCTCGATCGACCAACTCCTGAAATCCTCACTGAGCCAGGCTTGCGACCACCCCAAAAAAGTTGATACTGGGTCAAGATGGTGCTTTGCAAGACGCTCTCGCAGGTCACCCTCGGCAAATGCGCACACCGCCCCCTCAATCGTCGAGATGCAGACGTCTTCAACCATGACGTGGGGGGCCAGCAAGATAAGGCCTGCGGTCATCTCCGGGCGCTCTGCGGCGTGGATCAGGGCAATGGAACCTCCGTCACTATGCCCAAACAACCAGACCGCGCCCTGCCCCGCGTCCGGCTCGACCCTTGCCAGCAGCGCTGGCAAAATCTCTCGAGCCTCGCGATGCATGAAATCACAGCCCCAGGGAATACCCCGCGGCCGGGGCGAAGAGCGGCCGTAGCCCGGCCGCGAATAGACCAAGCCCCGCACCCCGGTCGCAGCACACACCCGGTCCGGGAAATCCCGCCACATCGACACCGATCCAAGGCCCTCATGAAGGAACACCATCAGTGGGGCGGCAAGGCCCCGGCCCGAGGACGAGTGCGGAGCCGCTTCGATCAGTCGAAACTCGATCATGATCGGACCCCGTCCCGTTTCAAGATCGACGACCGTTGACATACTCCCCTTT
>JBIKVK010000211.1:0-6161 GCA_044356835.1 Burkholderiaceae bacterium | reverse complement strand
CAATGGCCTCGTCCTTTCCAATCGGCGAGGGCAGGGGCAGCATATTAAATAGCGACAGTGGGAATCCCCAGGCATTGGTCGCCAAAAATCCGCTGATCGGCAGCAGTACAAGAAGCACGTAGAGCAGGGCGTGGGACAGGCGCGCCATGCGACGCACCGTTAACGGTGTGTCATCCGGCCACGGCGGAGCGGGACGGATCCACCGATACGCCAGCCGGAGCACCACCAGCACCAACACCAAGATGCCGAAGCTCTCGTGCAGGTTGTAGAGGCGAAGTTTCAGCGCCTCGTTTTCGGGGCGCAAGTACGCAAGCCAAAGGCCCATCGGAATCACCAGCAGCAGAACGATCGCCGCGGTGATCCAATGCAAATAGCGAGACAGGCGCGGATAACGGCCGTCCAACTGAGTCCGGGTCAGGGGCTGAGACATGACGAAGCTCCGATCCGAAAGACCGACATCCTTGGGGGCGGCCGACCCGGCAGCTCAGCCGGGCGGGCCGGGTCGAGCAGTCAACGCGAGTCGATGCGGGCGTACGCCGAGTGGTTATGGATGGATTCGAAATTTTCGACCTCAACCGAAAACTCTTCCACCCGGGGATCCAGCGAAAGGGCCGCGGCGACGTCGCGGATCAGGTCCTCGACGAACTTCGGATTGTCGTAGGCACGCTCGGTGACAAACTTCTCGTCGACGCGCTTGAGCACGCCGTACAAGTCGCAGGACGCCTGCGCCTCGGCGATTCGGATCAGAGACTCCGGCGCGATGGGCTCACGACCGATCACCTCGATGCTCACGTGCGATCGCTGGTTGTGGGCTCCATATTCGGAGATTTCCTTGGAACACGGGCACAGACTCGTCACAGGAACGGTCACCCCGACGCGCGCCCGCGCCGAATCGATCGAACCGTCCACCACCACATCGAGCGTGTAGTCGATCAGGCTCTTGATTCCGGAAATCGGCGCGGCTTTACGGATGAAAATCGGCAAGCTCACTTCGATGCGCCCGCTCTCGGCCTCGAGCCGCGACAGCATCTCGCGATGGAGACTGACCAATCCGGCCACATCGATCGACTCGCCCCGCTGATCGCGCTCCTCGAGCAGAGCGATGAAGCGAGACATGTGCGTGCCTTTCTGGTCGGCCGGCAGCGCGACAGCCATGGTGAACTGGCCCACAGCGGGCTGGGCCCCCTGCTCGCCCTGCCAGCTCAAGGGGTAGCGCAAACCCCGTACGCCGACTCGGCCAATGGGAATGTTGCGTTCGTCGCGGTACGCCTGCACGTCGGCGATCGCCGGCAGCAGCGCGGAATTGGGATCACGGGAGTTCATCGGGCCTCCGGAGGACCGGTAACGAGGTGAGGGGAAGACCGCAGCTTCTGGGCGTGCGTGTCAATCAGGCATTTTCAACAGGACCCGCATCGTAAAGCCCGGGTCGCGGGGTTCAAGGGATGAGCCAACTCTCCGCAGGGGAATGCAGCCCATCAATCACAGATAGTCGACTCGGGAATGGGGGTCATGTTCGCCCATGCGCCGCCCCAAACCCCAGCCTCAGCGCAGGGACGCGCAAGGATGCGAGATCAGGTACGCGGCAATGTGACTCCAGTTTGCCCCTGATATTTGCCCCCCCGGTCTCGATAGGAGGTCTCACAAATCTCGTCGGACTCGAGGAAGATGACCTGGGCGCACCCCTCACCCGCATAGATGCGTGCCGGCAGAGGCGTGGTGTTGGAGAACTCGAGGGTGACGTGACCCTCCCACTCGGGCTCGAGTGGAGTGACGTTCACGATAATGCCGCAGCGCGCATAAGTCGACTTGCCCAGACAGACGGTCAGTACCGAGCGCGGAATGCGGAAGTACTCGACCGTGCGGGCCAAAGCAAACGAGTTCGGTGGAATGATGCAGACCGGTCCCTTGACGTCGACAAAAGACTTTTCATCGAAGGCCTTGGGATCGACGATGGTCGCATTGATGTTGGTGAAGACCTTGAATTCGTCGGCGCAGCGCAAGTCGTACCCGTAGCTTGAGGTGCCATAAGAGACGATCCGCTGGCCGTTCACCACACGCACCTGTCCGGGCTCGAACGGCTCGATCATGCCCTGAGCAGCCATACGCCGGATCCAGCGGTCGGACTTGACGGTCATCAATACTCTCCGGTTCGAGACTGGGTGGGGGATTGTAGCGGGCCGGACATCAGGTCTTCTGAACGACGATCGACGGAAATTTCTGGCTCATGTCGCGCGCCTGCTCGCCAATCCGAACAGCCACCCGGCGGGCGATGGCGCGGTAAATGGCCGCAAGCTCGCCGCCGGGGTCGGCCACCACCGTGGGCTTGCCTGAATCGGTTTGTTCCCGGATCCGGATGTCGAGCGGCAGTCCTCCCAGATACTCGACACCGTACTCACCTGCCATCCGCTCACCCCCCCCCGATCCAAAGATGTGCTCGGCATGACCGCAGCGGGTACAGGTATGGATCGCCATGTTCTCGACAATCCCGAGAATCGGGATACCCACCTTCTCGAACATCTTGAGCCCCTTGCGGGCATCCAGCAGTGCGATGTCTTGGGGAGTGGTCACAATTACCGCTCCAGTGACCGGAATTTTCTGGGCGAGCGTCAGGTGAATGTCGCCGGTTCCCGGGGGCAGGTCGACGACCAGATAATCGAGGTCCTTCCAACGGGTGTCACGCAGCAGCTGTTCGAGGGCCTGCGTGACCATCGGACCACGCCACACCATCGGGGTGTCGGGCTCGATCATGAAACCGATCGAAGAGGCCTGAAGGCCATGCCCGACCAGTGGCTCCATGGTCTTGCCATCAGCCGACTCGGGGCGAGCGCGGATGCCGAGCATCAGGGGCTGGGAGGGCCCGTAGATGTCGGCATCCAGCATGCCCACCGATGCGCCTTCGGCCGCGAGCGCAAGCGCGAGATTGACGGCCGTAGTGCTCTTTCCGACGCCTCCCTTGCCCGAGGCGACCGCAATGATGTTGCGTACCTCGGGAAGCGTCTTCACGCCGCGCTGTACGGCATGGGCGACGATTTTCTGATAGACGTTGGCCGACACGTTGTCGACCCCGGGCAGCGCCCGCAGAGCGCTGATCACCGCGCGTCGGATCAGATCGACCTGACTGATCGCCGGATAGCCCAGCTCGACGTCAAGGATGACCGACGCGCCATCGACCCGGATGTTGCGCGCGGACTTGCCCGCCACCAAATCCTTGCCGGTATTCGGATCGATCACGCCGCGCAGGGCGTCGGTCGCCTGTTCGACTGTAATGCTCATGCCTGCCAAGACTCCCTGGACCGTCTTCAAAAGCGACGCAGTCTAGCAGGCCGGCAATGCCCCTGAGGCCGACCCCGTCGGTCGGTCCAGCGAGGGGCCGGGGTCCGCTGTCAGCGAGGTCGCTCAGACCTTGGGCATGCGATAAATCGCACAGAGCTTGTGGCCATCGGGGTCGCGCAGATAGGCGAGGTACATGTTCCCGGTGGGACGCTCGCGAACGCCGGGGGGATCCTCGCAGGTGGTCCCTCCGTTTGCGACACCCGCGGCATGCCAGGCTTCGACCTGCTCGCCCGATTGGCAGGCAAATCCGATCGTACCGCCGTTGCACACGCTGGCGGGCTGGCCGTTGATCGGGACGGTAACGCCGAAAGCACCGCCGGGCGTGCGCCAAAACACCCGGTGCCGATCAACATTGCCGGGCGGGATGCCCAGGGTGCCAAGCACCGCGTCGTAAAAACGTTTGGACCGTTCGATGTCGGCGGATCCGACCATGACGTGAGAGAACATGTTGCAGGCCTCCTAGGCTTGGCAGTGAAAACACATCTCAGAGGATGCGGGGTTCGGAATGTGGGCGTCAGGGGGCGGGCAACTCCGCGAGCCAGCGCAGGCGGGTCTGGATGCGCTCAAGCTGAGGGCCCGCCCCTCGCTCAGCAAAGATGGCATGGAGGTTATTCAGCATGCGGGTGAGGATTTGCGCAGGCGACGCAGGGGCCAGCAGGGTGTGCAGCGTCATGCCATGCGGACCGGCCCGCTGCTCCAGGTCGTCAAGGTCCAGGCTGGCCCCGGCGAAGGGGTCGATCACGACCATGCCATCGTGAAGATCGACCCGCACCAGGAAGTGCCCGGGGAAACTGACCCCGTCGGCATCCAGCCCGATGTGGCGAGCCAGTTCGACCAGGATGACCGCAAGCGAAATGGGAATGCCCCGGCGGGTCTCGAGCACCCGATGGATATAGCTGTTGTCGGGGTGATAGTAGTCGACCAGATTGCCCGCAAAGCCCTGCTCCACCCGAAAGAAATGCAGAAGCCGACGCAGACGCTCGGTCTCGGTGGGCAGCCCCGAGCAGGCCTGAGCCAAGCGCGCAGCGAGCGCATCGAACCGAGCCAGCGTCGCCTGCAGGTCGAGGCCTGGATACTCGTCCGAGGCGATCGACGCCGCAGCCTCGAGCAAAGGAATCGAGTCGGGGTCGCCGATCAGGAGTCGAAAATAATCGATGTCGGAAAGCGGGCCAAACATGACGGTCATCGGAGCGTCGCGGTTCGGGTCAGTATGCCCGAAAGCAGGCCTCGGAGCGCGCCGCAGCGCTACAATCGGCAGGTTGATGACCCTCTCCCGGCCGGAATCTCCCGGCCGGAACGACAGCCGCTCGCACCTGCTTCCCGGATTTCTCATGCGCCGACGCCTTTTCGTCACGACTGCCCTACCCTACGCCAACGGGTCCTTCCACATCGGCCACATCATGGAGTACATCCAGGCCGACATCTGGGTGCGATTCCAGCGGCTGCGCGGCCACGAAGTGCACTTTGTCTGCGCCGACGATGCCCATGGCGCGCCGATCATGCTGAAGGCCCAGGCCGAGGGCATCACGCCGGAAGAGCTGGTGGCCCGGATCGCCGCGGAGCGTCCGCAGTACCTCGACGGTTTTCACATTTCTTTCGATCACTGGCACTCGACACACTCGAGCGAAAACACCGAGCTGTCGCAAGGCATTTACCTTGCGCTCAAGGCGCAGGGCCTGATTGATACCCGCACCATCGAGCAATTCTTCGATCCGATCAAGGGCATGTTCCTGCCCGACCGATACATCAAGGGCGAATGCCCCAAGTGCGGCGCCAAGGATCAATACGGTGATGCCTGCGAGGTCTGCGGTGCCGTCTATGCGCCGACCGATCTGCTGAACCCCTATTCAACCCTGTCAGGCGCAACGCCGGTCTTGCGTCAATCGGAGCATTTTTTCTTCCGTCTCTCCGATCCGCGCTGCATTGCTTTCCTGCGCGAGTGGACGCAGTCAGGCCGGCTTCAGCCCGAGGTGGCTCATAAAGCTCTCGAGTGGCTCGACAGCGAGGCGGGCCTGGGCGACTGGGACATCTCTCGCGATGCCCCCTATTTCGGCATTCCCGTTCCGGACGCGCCTGGCAAGTATTTTTATGTCTGGCTTGACGCACCGATCGGTTACCTCGCAAGCCTCAAGAGTCATTTCACGAAAGGCCAGGCGCGGGCGCAGACCGCTCAGAGCTTCGATGATTTTGTCAACGATCCTGCAGTGGAGCAGTATCACTTCATCGGCAAGGACATCATCTACTTCCATACCCTGTTCTGGCCCGCCACCCTCCACTTCTCTGGCCGGAAATCCCCCAGCAATGTTTTCGTGCACGGGTTCATCACCGTCAGTGGCGAAAAGATGAGCAAATCGCGCGGGACGGGCATTTCACCGTTGCGCTATCTCGAAATCGGCATGAATCCGGAATGGCTGCGCTATTACATCGCGGCCAAACTCAATGCGCGCGTCGAGGATATCGACTTCAATCCTGACGACTTCATCGCCCGGGTCAATAGCGACTTGGTCGGCAAGTACGTGAACATCGCGAGCCGGTCGTCCAACTTCCTTCTGAAACACTTTGAGGGTCACCTGCTTGATGTCGGTCAGCTCCAGGCCTGGCGCGAGCTCGACCTGCCGACCCGGTGCGACGAGTTTGCCTCGTGCCTCGAGGGTCGTGAGTACGGCAAGGCACTGCGGGGGGCGATGGAGTTCGCTGATCGTATCAACCAGTATTTTGATTCTGAAAAGCCGTGGGAACTTGCACGCGACCCGGGCGCGCGCGCTCGCCTACATGAGGTCTGCTCTGTCTGCATGGCGGGCTTTCACGCGCTCACCGTATGGCTCAAA
>JBIKVK010000210.1:0-6162 GCA_044356835.1 Burkholderiaceae bacterium | reverse complement strand
AATCTCCGGCGCCGCCGGCAGAGCGAGCGGCACGCTCAGAGCGGCGGCCAAGGTGTCGAAGGCCACCAGGTGGAAAGCATCCATGCCGGAACTGCGTGGAATGGTGATCGCGAACTGTCCGTTCGCATCGGCCTGAGCATTGAAGATCGTCTCTTGACCCGTGGGTAAAGACAGTCGGACGAATTGCAGCTTTGCGCCTGGAGCCGCTGAGCCCGCGAAGCTCACCGACCCGTCCTCGTTGGGGGTTTTGCTGCTGATCTGTACGTCGCCGAGTAAGCGCTTGCGCGCGGCCATCGCATCGGGCTGGTTCGCTGGGGTCAGGAAAGTCCCCTGGCCCTCCCGCGCGGCGGCCAGGGCAATCGAACTGCCTTGATCGAGAAGACTTTGCCCGATCGGGGTCAGCGTCGCGACTTGACCCGCCTCAGACGGTCTGCGGACCTGTGCCTCCAGCTGGTCGAGTGTGGCGTCCACGCTGTGCGCATTCAGCGCATCCAGACCGGACAGTTTGGCGAGTACCAGCCCGTATTTTTCGGCGCCATTGGGCGCCGGTCGGGCCGGCCCGACGCCGAACTCGACCGAGTTGGTCGGGGTCGGTCGGCTGGTCAATGAGATGCCGGTCAGCCCAAATGCATCGGCCACATCCTTGTTGGCTTTGACCACCGCATCGCGGCTTAGCAACTGTGTCTGATCGCTGCGCTTCGGAATCTCCGAAACACCAGCCAGACGCGCGGCGAGTTCCGTCAGTGGGGAAATGTGGATTTCGAAGTTTGTCGTCGCGCCCTGCTTGCTGAAGCCCGGTGCGCCTTCCTCAATGACTCCGATCGCATGGAGGCTGGTGTTGAGCGAAAGGGTCTGGGCGGTCACCTCGTCGAGATAATTCGGTGAGGTGCCATTGACATCCGACGCTCGAACGATGATTGGACCCCGGTAGTCGCCGCCTGCCAGTCGGGCCAGCCAGCGCCCGTTTTCTTTGACGAGCACGTAGTCGACGAGCACATCTCGCTCGTCATACATCGCAAGGGCTTTGCCATCGCTGTCGAACAGTCGGATCGCCAGCCCTCCGGTTACGGGCCCCGTCACGACGGCTCCTGAAAATTCCGTGAACGCCTCGATTTCGAACCGCAGCTCTTTGGGGGCTCCCGTGCGCCCCGACGGATCGGTTGCGGACGCCTTCATGATCCAGTCGCCGGCGATGATGCCGTCCGGGAAGGCCTTGGTAAAGCTATCCCTGTTCAAAACCAGCGTGGTGAAGCCCTTAGCCCGGTCGGCGTCGCTGATCTTGAAAGGCAGGGCGCTGCTGCGCCCCTCGGGGTCGACCAGCACCAAAACGCCGGTCGATCCGCTCGGGATGGCGTCGCCCAGCACAAGGACAACCTCGAGCCCCGACGATATCTCGATGCGGGTGACCTGGTCGTCGCTCGCGCCCGCCAAGTTGATTGATTTGATGACTGGAACCGGATTCGGAGCGGGGGGCGAATCTCCGCCACCACCCCCGCCACCGGCAAGCAGCCCCACCCCGAGCAGGCCTGCGCCGATCCCCGCCATCGGGCCTATACCGCTCGCGTCGCCCCATCCGGATGAGGCCGTTGGCACGAATGAGCTTGCAGGGGGCGGCACAGAGCCCACCGGTACAAGCTGCAGCGGCGACAAGGTATCGCCCAGAGTGGCGATACTGACCGGTTCGCCGCTCTGGGTCAGATAGGTGAGCGGGGTCTGGCCGATCGGACGGGTGCCGAGCGAGTTGGCCCCCTCGGCGCTGTCCTCGAAGAAACTCTCGATCATCACCTGGGCGGGATTTTGGTCGCCCACGACGATGAACAATGAATTGCCTACGCGGCGGCCCCAGAGGAAACGGACAGGACGGCCGCTCGGGAGCTCCTGGATTTCGAAGGTTTCCCCGGGCATCGAACCGACGCGCGCGAGTCGGCCTGCGGGAACGACCCACTGACGACCTGAACCCGAGTCGGCCGACCAGGCAATCACACGAAACGTCTTGATCGCGCCCCCCCCAGGTATATTGAATTCCATTGGACCCGCTCCTGGCTTGCCCGTTCCGGATCTGGGCGCCGCTGAAAAAGCTGACGGACTGACCCCTGGTGCTGCGGGCAGTGGTCACAGGATTTCAGCTTTGAACTCGCTAGTAGTCGGCCAGGAATGGCGAAACTTTAGGCCGACCGGGTCAGACTGCGGCTGGGCGACGGTTCGGTCTACGCTTCGGGTAGGATGGTTATCAGGGAGGAACTGACCCATGACCGCACACGATTCCGCTGTCCCGACTGTTGCCATGGAGGGGCCGCCGCCCAGGTCGAGTGGTCGTCTCAGGGTGGAGGGTGGTGAGCTCTACTACGAAGTGACGGGGCGAGGTCCAGTGATCGTCTTTGCCCACGGGCTCGGGGGCAACCATATGTCCTGGTGGCAGCAGGTATCCCATTTCCAGCGCACTCATACCTGCGTGACCTTCGCCCACAGGGGGTTTTACCCGTCTTCGCTCGACGCCGGCCAGCCTGATCCCCGCCGTTATGCTGAGGATCTGAAGGTCTTGCTTGACCACCTTCTGATTGAGCGGGCGCACCTCGTCGGGCAGTCGATGGGCGGTTGGACCGTCATCGAGTACTGTGTACGGCACCCCGCCCGCGTCTCGAGTGTGGTGCTTTCGGCCACCACAGGCTCGATCGATCCGGGCCGGATGAGCTCGCTGGATGCCAGCGAATTCGCCCGTTGGAAGAGCGACTCTGAAAATTCAGCGCAATCGATTCGGTCGGCTGGAATCCACCCCGCGGCAGGCGCGCGCATGGCCCGGGAGCAGCCGTCGCTGCACCTGCTCTATCAGCAGATCGACGGCCTCTCCCGACATCTGGACAAGGAAGTTGTTCGAGCCGGACTCTATGGCCTGAGGGTGCGTGAACCGGCGGAACTGGCTGCGACCGCAGTCCCGGTGCTTCTGATCTCGCCGGATGAGGACATTGTGATTGCCCCGCCTGCATTGCGAGCGCTCGCCCGCGAATTGCCTGGCGCGACGCTGGCGGCGCTGCCCGCCACCGGACACTCGCCGTATTTCGAGCGGGCACCGGACTTCAATCGTTGCCTGGATGAGTTCTTCGCGAAGATCCGCTGATCCCGGGGCCGGTGGGTCCCCACGGGCTCAGGCGGACCGCGATGCCGCAGGCGACCCCGTAGACGACCATGCCCAGGCCCATCAGCGCGAAATAGGACCAGACGGGCGCATCCATCTGCTTCAGCGTCAGCCCGGCGATCACGACCATGATCAGCCGCAGGCTCGCAGCGAGGACCGGACCACCGATCCGGCCTGAACCCTGGGCCGCAAAGTAGAGGGTCAGCCCGAAGCCAAAAAAGCCGAAGAGGGGACCGATCCAGGCGAGATGGAGGGCCGCGGCGGCAAGCACCTGAGGATCCTCGCTGAAGTGCTCGGACCAGAGCCCGGGGAAGAGCCCGAACAGTCCGCCCACGATCGTCAGGTTCACTGTGGAAACTCCGGCCGCGGTCCAGGCGACGGTGCGCGCGCGCCGCACATTCCCGGCCCCCATTGCCATGCCGACCATCGGTACTGCTGCGACCCCGATTCCGAATGAAATGGGAATGAGCAGCATTTCCAGGCGCTGACCGATCCCGTAGCCGGCCAGAACCTGGGTACCCAGCGGCGCAATCAGAGCTGCGGAAAAGAGGATGGTTGCGATCGTTTGAAGCGGTGAAAGACAGGCCAGTGCGCCCACCTTCAGAATGTCCGAAAAGAGCGCGGGATCGAGGCGCTGACCGCGCCATTGAAGTCGCAGCCGTTCGCGACCCGAGCTCATTCGCAGGGCGAGCCATACCGCGCCACATCCGTAGCCCGCCATCGTACCCAGCGCGACACCCTGAAGGCCCCAGCCTGGCCACGGACCGATCCCCAGCCCCAATGCGCCTCCCACCAGGATCTGCAGGCTGGCAGCAAGCACCGTCACCCGCGCGGGCATCAGCATGTTGCCGGTACCCCGCAAGATCGACAATTGTGCGTTCATCAGCCAGACCGCGGGGGCCGCTGCAAACAATGTCCAGCCGTAGGCGATTGCAGCGTCGAGGACCGGGCCCCGCGCGCCGAGCCAGCGGTAAAAGATCGGACCCAGCGTCCACATCAGCAGCATCTGCGCGAGGCCGGCCAGCGCTCCGATGGCAAGTGCATGCAGGACGAGGCGCTGCGCCCGGACCGTGTCGCCTGCGCCGAGCGCGCGAGCGATCGCGGACGATACCCCCCCGCCCATCGCCCCGGAGGACAGCATCTGCACCAGCATCCCGAACGGAAAGACGATCGCCATTGCGGCCAGGGGCACCGTGCCCAGTCGCCCGATGTAGGCAGTCTCTGCGATGCTGACCATCACCCCCAGCGAGAGGGTCATGACATTGGGCAGGGCCAGCCGAAGCAGGGTGGGCAGGATCGGACCGGACAACAGGGCCGATTCGGCGCCCGGGGAGGTTTTTTTCACGGGCCCGATCTTATCTTGCCTCTCGGATTGCAGAAGCGATCGAGATCCCCTATCTTGGGCCATGCGCTTCTTTTCTTACCGCGACCGTCCAGTTCATCTGGGACGGTTCCCGCTTGAACGATTGCCGCGCTCCAAGGTCGAGCCGGATGTGTCCGGCCTACCTGCCCCGGTCCGATTGCAATTCGATGACCCGGAGCGGCCGCACTCATTGTCTCGTGCGATGGCCCGGTTCATCAGCATGTTCGACGTGATTCGCGAAGGACCGGTCAGCGAGCAGGTTGCAGAGATTCCCACCGATGCGGTCTCGCGGTCTGAACACCTCAAGGCGGCCGCCTACTATTTCGACAGCTCGATGGTTGGGATCTGTCAGCTGGAGCGCCACCACCGCTTGGAACGACCGATCACCAATCCTGGAGTGCCGGCCCTCGCGTCCGAGCTGGAAACCGCGCAGCCGGGCAGTTTCGCGGCAGGCATCGATATGGTGCTCGCCGATGTGATCGGATCCGCCCGCATGACCCACGGGCCGATCACCGGGCATTCACATGCGCTCGTGGTGCTTGTGGATTTTCCGCGTGATCCTTCGGAAGGCGAGCCCGGGGCTGATTGGCTCATTGGAACTCAGGCGCAACGTGCGGCGACGCTGTCGGCACAGACGGCGGTGTTGCTCGCTTCGTACCTCCGCCTCCTCGGGTACTCGGCACGGTCGCACACTGCAACGTGTAGCGACGTCGATCTGCAGCGATTGGCCGTTTCAGCGGGCCTTGCCTGGGCCGAAAACGAGGCGGACGGATCCGTTCACCTCTTGAACCCCTTCTGTGGGCGCCGGTTCGGGCTGGCCGCAGTGACCACCACAATGGATCTGGCCGTTGATCTGCCTCTTGGGCCTCGTTCGCTCTTTGACCGCGTCAGTGCCTTGGGTCCGCGGTGGTGGTTGGGTCTGGGCACGGGCACCCGGTCGGGTACTCGAGATCCGTTCCAGGGGCGTGAATTCAGGCTTGGCCCCCACCCCTTTGAGCGCTTGAAGCGTCGGGACGACCCCACCACCTTCATCGATCATGAGCGGGTGCCGCGTTTTCCCAAGCGCGCCGATTTCTTTGCGCGCATTCTGTTTGGCGATCTGGGCTCGTCCATCCAGGACGAAGCCAAGGGTGCCCACTATGTGATGAAGAGTCCGATCGGCGCCTGCGCCCGGCGTGCACTTGGGGCTTTGCTGTTATTGCAGTTTGGCGAGGCGCGCGGGCCGATCGACCCCAGTACCGCCGATCCGGTGCGTAACGCCGACAACCTCAAAGCGGCGGCGTATTACCTGAGCAGTGACGCCGTCGGCCTATGCGCGGTGCCCTCTTGGGCCTGGTATTCCCACGATGCAGGTGGTCGTCCGATTCCGCCATACCACCGCAACGCCGTCAACCTGCTGATCGATCAGGGCCACGAGACCATGGAGGGCGCCAGTGGCGACGACTGGATCTCGGTCGCGCAGAGCATGCGAGCCTACCTGCGGTTTTCGATGATCGGCGGCATCGTGGCCGAACAGATCCGCAGACTGGGCTACAGTGCCCGGGTCCATTCGGTCATCGACGGGGATGTCCTGCAGCCCCCGCTGTTGCTGCTTTCGGGTCTGGGCGAGGTCAGTCGAATCGGTGAGGTCATCCTTAACCCTTACCTCGGGCCGCGATTGAAGTCG
>JBIKVK010000209.1:0-6173 GCA_044356835.1 Burkholderiaceae bacterium | reverse complement strand
CTTGAACAGCACTACCACATTGGTGGTTACGCCCAGTCGCGGTTTGGTGACGAATACTCGCCGGGTATGACCGGCTTCCTGGAGCTGGGCTCGCGCGATCTTTCTGCGATCGCGCCGACCTTCGCTGCCGTGACCATCGGTCACCGCAATCAGACCTCGGTGCAGATGCTGATTGGCGATGTTCGCAACGAAACCATCCTCGACCGCTATGCCCGCCCGCTGACCTTTGGCGCGCAGCTGGACAATCCCACCACATTCCTCGGCGATCAGCTGGTCGTGCGCGGCGACCTTGTGGGGTCCAAGCGTGTCACCTTGGCGGGCCACACGCTCAAAGTTGAACGCACCAGCCTCAACAATCCGATGGGAGCGCCGGCCTCGGGGATCACCGCCAACGAGATCGAGCTCAATCTGGCCGAGCAGATTGTGCTGAGCGGCTGGCTACGCGGTGGCGACAGCATCGATATCGACGTGACGGCGTCCTCGGGCTCGAAGGCCTTGATGTCGCAGCGGGTCGGGACGAAGTCGGGCGCGGGTATCAACACGTTCAACAGCTTGACGGCTGACCCTGGCGTCGAAATCAGCATTGCCTCCAATCGCCCGGACGGACTGCCGCTGAGCGACCGTCGCGGTCTGCTCACGATCGACGCCATTGGCTCGATCGTCAGTGGCGCGTCCATTCTGGCCGGCAAGACCGAGACCAACGGCCAGCCGATCGTCGGCGCGACCCAAGGCATCGGCGCGATCATCGACATCCGCTCGTCCCAGAGCGGCATCCGCTTGCTTGAGGGCGCAACGGTCGCGGCCCGGGCCGACAAGGCGTCCGTCAACATCCAGTCGCACACCCTGTTGCACGTCAATTCGGGCGCAGCGGTGACGGTCGGCGCCCGGTTCAACTATGTGGGCGCTTCGGTGATTCCGGTGCTGACCGGGGTCAATACCTCGCTCACGCTCAATACCAGCGGCGAGCTCTTGCTCGCAGGATCGGTCACCTCCGGCGGCCGCATGAATCTCGTCTACGGGCAGACCGAAGACGACTACGCCGATTATTTCGACACGATCAACGGTCGTACCCTCACCTCGGTCGCCGGTACTCCCTCATTGATGGGCGAATTGCTGAACCCCGCCCCCGTGGCGCAGGGTCAGCAGCCCCAGATCCCGCTATCGTTGGTCACTGCCCTCAATCAAGCCAACCTGCCCATCGGTTTCGACGCGAATGCCAATGGCACGCTGACGGTGGATGAGCAGCGCTCGACCGCCACCCTGTTGCCTGTCAGCGGCCTTGCTCCTTTTGCCAGCCTGAGTGTCGCCGAGCAAAACGCACTGGCGACCGGCGCGGGCTTCGAGGTCTTTGCCAGTGGTGGCGTCTACAAGGCGGACGCATCGCCTGATCGCCGCTTCGTTGCGGTGCCGACCATCGGTTATTCCCTGGGTTACCAGATCAACCAGGTCAACTGGACGGGGACCACTGCGCCCGCAGCCGGGACGGCTTATGCCGATCTGACGCTCGATCAAAAACGGGCCGTGGCGGCGCACTTTGGTTACCAGTATTACTCCGGTTCGGTGTTGTTCAATCCGTCGGCGCCCAATGGCCGACTGGTCATTGCCGATCCGCTCCAGGGTCCGGTCACCGATTATTACAACGGTGATATCAACTGGGGCACCGTGTCGGCCCCGTCGCTCAACACCCCCTTCCTCGAGCTCAGCATCGAGCAGAAGCTGGTCGTGGCCCAGCAGCTGGGCTACAACACCGACTTCCTGTTCTTCAAGGCCAACCCTGCCTCCGGCATGGATCGCACCATGTCCGAGTTCGTGATCGGCCAACACATTCAGTTCGCCGACATCAACTGGGGACAGGCCCCGGCGCCGGCCAACCCCTCGGCCACCTGGTCGGATCTGTCGCTCCTGCAGAAATACCGGGTGGCCGTATCGCTGGGCTACGCGCTCAGCGGTCCGCTCACCTTCAACAACAGCGCTGCCGCCGAGGGGCGCCAACAGTTGTCGGGCGATTATTCGCCTGACTATGAAAATGCGCTCGTCAACTGGGGCGCATTCGGTGCCCCGGCCGAGGGCGCGGGTTTTGCAGGGCTGAGCGACGCCCAGAAACTGGTCGTGGCCCAGCACCTCGGTTACGACTCGACGCTCAAGTTCGTCAAGGGAACAGAGGTTCGAACCAGTTTCGACGATCCCTCCAGTTACAGCAGCGTGCCCGATTCCGTCTGGACGTCCAAGGGGCTGACGCGCCCGGCGAGCGGCACCACATTTGCACAGTCGTCACTGCTGCAGCGCTGGGTGCTTGCCGAGGCACTGGGTTACCAGTTGAGCGGCGACAACGTCTTCACCAAATCCGATGCCCGGGCGGGCAAGCAGTCGGTCTACGGCGGCGTACAGCCCGATTACTCAAATGCGCTGATCGTCTGGGGCAATGAAGAGCCCAACCCCGACGACCCCAACCGGACCCTGGACAACGCCCCGGCGGCGAACGCCAGCTTCGATCAGCTGAATGAGTTCCAGAAGCAGCGCGTGGCCACCACGCTCGGCTACGCCTGGGATACCGCAGCAGGCAAGTGGCGCAACAACAATGCACCGGCAGACAGGCAGCTGGTGAGCTCCTTCGTCCAGGGCGACTTCATTCCGACCTTCTCCGAAGGTGCAGCGCAGCCGACCTTCCTGCAGGGCAAGGCGGTCGATTACCAGAACAGTGCCGTCAATTGGGGAAGCGCTGGTGCGCCCGCCGCCGATGCGCCCTTCAGCGCGCTCACGTCGGCGCAGAAGCAGGCAGTGGCCGCGCATCTGGGTTACACGCTGTACGAGGCGCCATCAATCGCGCTCCGCGCCGACGCTGCGCCCGATTTGCAAGTGGTCTACGGTTTTGCGCCCGCGGGCCAGGCCGGCGCCATCTTCGATTACGACCGCGTCGACTGGCAGGACATTGCGCGGCCGACCGGCAATGCGGCCTTCAGCACGCTCAATGAAGACCAACAGTTCCTGGTGCTGGAGACCTTTGGCTACAAGAGTTACAACGACCGTGTCTTCTACAAGGCGACTGAGTCTGCTGCCCGGGCTGTCCGTACCACCCTGATCCCGGGCGTCGATTACCAGTCGACGGCGCAAGGCGCGGCCGCCGATGTCAATCGCTGGCTGTTGAGCGACGGTCTGAACAGTTATGTCGTTTACGCCTACGACCAGTTCGGCAACGGTTCTTCGATCGATGTCCAGGTTCAGGAGGTCCATCCGCTCTTCCAGCAGCGGGGTTACGGCTTCCTCTTGACCGGAACGCTCACCACGCTGGAAGCAGGCCAGGGTCTTGAAGTGACGGGCGCGGACGATGTGATCGTGCGCGGCAATATCAATCTCTATGGTGCTGGATCGGATCTGACGCTGCAGTCGGATCGCTGGGTCTACTGGGAAGGCAATGCCAACGTCTCGGGTGACATCACCTTGCGGGGCGGGGTCACCCCCGCGGGCGGGCAGCCAACGACGGGTTGGGGGGCCAATGACGCCGGCGTCAGTGTCTACGTCCATGCGACCTCCACGCTCAACACCCTGGCGGGCGGCACCCAGATCCTGATCGAAGGCGGTCAGGACGTCGTGCTCAACGGTCGCGTTGTTGCGGGCGCCAATCTCATTGCCACGGGGCTGCAGGTGCTGGGCACGGGTGATGCGACGGTTGTTGTCAACGCGGGCGAGTCCATCCAGGTCGACACGGTGATTGCCGCATCGAAGTCGGTGTCCTTGACAACGACCCGAACCCCCGGAGCCGACGACGCCGGTCTGGGCCTCTGGATGAGCAGCGGTTCGGGCATCGTGGTGCCCGGCATCACCTCCAACCAGTCGGGGGCCAACCTCACCATCGATACCGTCGGCGCGGTGCAGGCGATCGGCACCATCACCGTTGGCGGTCAGGTCCGGCAGCAGTTTGCAAACGGCATTTTGGTGTCCGAGACCATCGAATGGGAAGACGCCCCGGGCGTGGTCAGCATCGAATCGGACCGGCAGGTCTACATCGGTGGCAAGGCCAATACGCAGTCCGGCGGTCAGGTCGAGATCGGTGGACGCATCCGCGCTGGCTCCAGCATCACCTTGAAGGGTGGGGTCAACCCGGTGGACTTCACCGGCGTGGTGCTGCCCGGTGGGGCCCAGCTGTCGACACGCCAGGAAGACGGCAAGATCACCATCGAATCAGCTGGCGACGCTTCCATCTACGGCATGCTGGTCGCAGGGGGCGCGATCGTCGACCACTACGATGCTCGTGGAAATTACCTGGGCAGCCTGGCGAACTACGGCCAGGGTGAGTCCGAGATCCGCATCAAGGCCGACCGGCAGATCCGGCTGACCCGTGAGCTCTATGCGGGCAAGCTGATCGACCTGCAGGGCGGCGCTTCGTCGCAGAACCCTGATCCTGATCTGAACCTGTTCCGAGACCAGGGCATTGTGCTGGGCGGCACCGTAGGCGTGCGTACAGGCTTGCAGGACAGCACGATCAATGTCAGCTCGACAGGTAACCTCATCCTGACGGCGCCCGCCTGGACGCAGCAGATCATTGCTGAAGACTTCCCGATCTATGCCAAGGGCGATGTTTCGCAGGACGTGACCCTCGACCTCGAGGTCGACCTCGGGGAAGTGGTGGTCCGTGGCTTGATCACACTCCCCAAGTCCGAGACCTTGAACAACACCGGGCTGGCCTCGCTCGCTGAGGATCTGCAAAAGCTGATTTCCCCTCCGACCTTGAACAACGTCCCTGGGGTGTCACCCTTCTTTGTGACCTTTGCAGCGAATTCGGGCCTGATCGGCAGTCGGCTCTCCGACGCCATTGTCCAATCCGCCCTGAGTGCAGACAGCAAGATTCTCGCAGCCAAGCCCGTGACCGTTGCGCTGAACGACGGCCGGCTGATGCTGCGCGGCGCATCACAGATCAAGCTTCACTCGGGCGGTGAGGATTCTGGATCGGTCAATCTGGCGCAGCTTGGCTTCACGCAGGCGGCCACGGATGTGGTGGCGCGGAACAACAATGCTGTTCCGCCCAAGCCCGGCCAGGCCTTCATCAAGTCTTACCGTCCTGTGGCGGTCGACGCGAGTCAGCCGGGATCCGTCGTCAACTTTGGTCGCCCAGGCCAGGTCAACGGCAATTTGACGATTTCGGGCTGGATCATCGGCCACGATGCCATCAACATGTACGGGGCGCGCAATCCATCCTCACCCCTGCAGGACATCCAGCTCACCTCGAGCGGCGTCTTCGAGACCCGCCGCGGCGATATTGTCCTGAACCCGAGTGGCGCGGCGGTGTTGCGCGGCACCCTGAACGCGGGTGGACCGAATGCCAGCATCTACATCAATGCGGCCGATACCTTGGATGTGCGGGGCGACCTGATTGCCAACCGCAACATCGTCATCCAGGCCGGCAGCCAGACGGTCCCGGGTCAGACGAGTTTGCGCACCTTCGGAACCGCTCGCCTGATCTCCGAAGGGCCCACCGGTCAGATCCTGCTGACGGGTCGGAACAATGTTGTCATCGACAACCAGATTGGTCGAGACCGCAACGACCAGCGCAACACCGGTATTGATCTGATCGAGATCGTATCGCAGCAGGGCACGGCTCAGCTGGCCCGCAGTGGTCTGATCGATACCCAGGGCGAGCTGCGCATCAGTGGTGATGATGTGTTGCTCGAAGGCTGGGTCATCAGCGACTTCAATACGGCCTCCCTGCTGGACTATGAGATGACTGTCCGGGCGACCGATGACGTCACCATGATCGGCCAGTACGAGATGTTGGGCTCGGTGCTGGTACAGGCGGGTGGCGACATCAGCGTGGCCAACACCGGTATTCGCGTCGGCGAGACCGTCGCAGGCAGTTGGGTCCCCAGCACGGGTCAGCGGGTGACGCTGCTCGCGGGCGGCGACCTGATGCTGGGCGGTACCGGAGCCGATACGTTGCCCGGACCCCTGCCGGGCGCGCCGGTGAGCGCCACGGGCGCGGCTTCTGCGGTGCGCACGATCGACCTCGGGGTGGCTACTGCAGCAGTGATCAGCGCCGCTGTCACCTCGGCGGACGCCAGCCGGCAAATCGACTTCTCGCCCGTGGCTTTGGTGCCCGGTGCAATCTACACCCTCAAGGTGGATGACCAGAGCGTGAGCTATCAGCTCGCCGCGACCGACACCCGCGCTGATCTTGCGAC
>JBIKVK010000208.1:0-6201 GCA_044356835.1 Burkholderiaceae bacterium | reverse complement strand
ATTTACGACGGATCGAACGATCCAGATCGCCTTGGTCGGCATGGTGCTGTCCCCCTGCGAGTCGTTCGAGCATCTCAATCGGCTGCCCACCAATGAAGAGGGTGCGCCAGACCGAATGGACGGTGGTTGAAGAGCAACCGTGCGCGAGATGCTATCGCAGTTCCGATTCGTTGACATCATGGGGGTCCCCCCACATAATCTGATTGTCGGACAACGTGCTATGCGACTGTATTGCCCGACCTGGCTGTGCGAGCCTGAGCACGACCGATTCGAACTCGATTCCGGAGTCACGATGTCGAGCAATACAATGGAAGTGCTCCCGAGCGGAGCACCGGTGGGAGCGGAAATTCGCGGTGTTAATCTGTCCGGGCCGCTCGATGATTCGACCTTCGCCCGCATTCGGGACGCTTTCGATCGATATGGCGTGCTGGTTTTCAGAAACCAGTCTCTTGCGCCGGAAAAGCAGATCGAGTTCAGCCGAAGGTTCGGCGAGTTGGAGGTCTTGCCATTCAGTCGCTTCACCTTGCCGGGTCATGCCGAGGTCCTGCTGATCACCAATTTGAAGGACGGTGACCGGCATATCGGTATCCACGATGCGGGTCGGGAATGGCATGCCGATTCCACGTACGTGCCCAATCCCAGCCTGGCCTCATTTTTGTTTGCGGTCGAGGTGCCCTTTGACAACGAACAGGCTCTCGGGGATACGCTTTTTGTACCGACGACAGGCCACTTCGAGGAATTCGACGAGGGGCGTCAGAAGCTCTTGTCATCGCTGAGTTCGGTCCATCGAATGGATGCCCGGCTTGTGACCAAAGCGGGCGAGCAGCCCCCCCAAGCCATACACCCGGTGATCGTCAATCATCCTAGGACGGGCCGTAAGTGCCTCTTCGTCAACGAGGGTCGGACGGTTGAATTCGTCGGAATGGACTCAGATGAAAGTCGAGTCTTGCTGCGCAATTTGCTCGAGAAGCTTAGGGAACCGCACCGCATCTATCGGCATCGCTGGCGGGTTGGCGATCTCCTGATGTGGGACAACATTGGGGTGCAACATCAGGCTACCCACAACTATCAATGGCCGAAACATCGTCGACTGATGCATCGCACCACAGTCAAGGGACAACCCTTGTGCTGAGAATGCTCCTGAGTCGTCAGTTTCATCCCGAGCAACGCTGAGGGGCCGCGTTGTGCACATTTTTCCGCGTCTGTTTGAACCGATCCAGCTGGGTCCATTAAGGCTAAAAAATCGGCTGGTGATGCTTCCGCACGGCACTGGGATGCTCAGGGACTCTAGTGCGACCATCGATGACGATGCCTACTTCGAGGCTCGGGCGCGGGGAGGAGTGGGCTTAATCGTCGCGGGTGGAATGCTGGTTCATGCCGGCACGGTTCGTCGGGCTCGCAAGAACATCGAGGCCTTCGATGAGCACTTCATCGATGACATGGCCCGCAAACCGGCGATCGTACATCCACATGGAGCACGCATCGTCGGACAGCTGCTGCACCTGGGTCGTGAAATGATCGGCGAGGAGTTCGAACTGCATCCGAGTGCGCCTTCGGCCCTGCGTTCACCGCGCGATCCCTATCCGCCGCATGAGCTCGAGACTCATGAGATCGAGGAGATCGTTCGTTCATTCGCGCTGACTGCGGCCAACCTCAAGCGAGCGAACTTTGACGGCGTGGAGATCCACGGTGCGCACGGCTACCTGGTGTCGCAGTTTCTATCGCCCGAAACCAATCGTCGCACCGATCGGTATGGTGGGGATGAGACGCGTCGGTTTCGCTTTCTGGCTGAAATCATTGAAGCGATTCGGACCGAATGTGGTGATTCGTTTGCGCTGGGTTTGCGGCTAACAGCGGATGAGGAGCTTGCCGAGGGGCTCGATATTCCGGCCAGTGTCCGGATCGCTAGAAGCGTGGATCGGCTTCGAATGGTCGATTACCTGAGCGTCACGATCGGCGTTCGTGGCGGCTATGTGAAGGACATCACCTGGCCTGAGGCTTCGGCGGCTCGTGCCGCCCGGATTATCCGCGAATCTTGTGCAATACCGGTGATTCTGGGTCAACGGATTACCCGCCCCGAGCTTGCCGAGTCCCTCATCGAGGACGGCACAGCCGATCTGATCGGCATGGCGCGCGCCCTGATTGCGGATCCTGACTGGCCGAGAAAGGCGCTCGAGGGGCGCTCAGCCGAAATCAGGCCCTGCATTGGTTTGTTGCAGGACTGCCGCTCGCATGCGCCCCATTTGCACTGTGCGGCCAATCCTCGTACGGGGCGAGAAGCACGGGTCGAGTTTTCGGTCCGGCCGTTTCGGTCGCGGGCTCGTCGATTCGCGGTGATTGGTGGCGGGCCGGCCGGGATGGAGACGGCTCGGACGCTGGCCGAGCGAGGTGATTCGGCAGTCCTCTTTGAGGCGGGTGACGGATTGGGGGGGCAGTTTCTGTACGCAGCCTCGCTTCCGAAGCGCGCCGGCCTGACGGCGCTGCTGGACCATCTGCGTGGGGAGATCAGACGCCTAGGGGTTCGCGTCGAACTGGGCGCGCGTGTTGAGTCGATGGCGGATCTGCCCGGCTCTTGGGACGCCGCCATTGTCGCTACGGGGGCTCGAGCGCGACCCGTGCAGCCCGCGCTCGCGACCGCCGGTGCCCGGACCTGGTTCGAACTGCTCGAGCGGGGCGTGCCGGCTCCGTTTGGTCAGGGACGGGCCGTCTTCGTCGATGACGGCGGCGGCTTCTGGTGGTCCTACGGTGTGGCGGAGTTACTGGCTGAAGCCGGCTGGCAGCTGACCTTCGTGACCCCCGGTGCCGCTATCGGCGCCCAGATTCCGCACGAGAGCGTCTCCGGTTTGCTTGCCCGGCTGGGGCGCAATGGAACCCGTTTCCGTGTGTTAACTGCGCTCTCCGAGGCTCTGCCTGGCGAGGTGACATTGAGCGAAGTTGTCTCTGGCGCAGAGGAAGTCCTGCCCTGCGACCTGCTCGTGGTGCAGACCGGTCGGGGCGCCGATTGCGGGCCCTTGCTTGAGTTGCGCAATGGTCCTGTGCCGGTCCATACGGTTGGAGACTGCATCGCCCCAAGACGTCTCTCCCACGCGCTCTACGAGGCCCAACGACTGGCCTTGTCCCTTTGACTTCCAGCTGATTTTCGTAATCGAGGACCCCAATGTTGACTCCAAAGCCCGTAGCTTTCGCAATGAGCGTCACCCCGTTCAACCCTGATGGAACGATCTGGGAAGAAGGCCTGCGCCTGCACCTTCGGCGGATGGTCGAGGCGGGCTGTGGCGTTTACCTGGGCAGCGGCGGCAGCGGCGAAGGGCATGCGTTAACCCTGCAGGATTTGCGCAGGGTCTACGAGATCGGCGTCGAGGAGTGCAAGGGCCGGGTTCCCTTGTGCGCCAATCCTCCCGAACAGCGTAATGCTCGGGCCATGATTGCGACGGCCCGGGAGGCCATTGCCGCGGGCGTCGATATGGTGCAGGTCTATCAGGTTGATGGCGGGCACGGAATGAGAGCCACGATGCCCGAGCTCGATCGCTATTTTCGAACCGTGCTCGACACCATCGATCACCCCGTTGCGCTCTCCTGCCACTTCTACGCCAACACGGCGCCCTCGGCGAGTTTCTATGCGGCCCTTTGCCGTGACTACCCCCGCGTACAGGCCATGAACGCCATCGGTACGCCCATCAACTATCACGTCGAACTGATCGATTCGCTGCCCGCCCATGTAGGGATCTACGTCGGAACCCGACAGATTCTGGAAGGTTTACCTCTAGGTTCTGCAGGCTACCTTGCGGCCGAACCCAACATTGCCCCTTACTTGTGTCGCGCGATCGTCGAGCGCTATAGCCAGGGTGACATTGTCGGATGTGCGAGAGACGTGGCCCATTTGTGGCGACTTGCGATGGTCGGAGCGCGCTGGTCCCCTTCAAATTCTCGCTGGCTGAAAATGGCCCTGAAAGTGCTCAGTCTGCCCGGCGGCAACGGCGTGCTGCGGCCGCCCTATCTCCTGCCTGACGACTCCCAGCTTGCCGAGATGGGGCGCTTGTTCGGTGCCATGCGTCTCAGTGAGGTAGAGGCCCAGGCCAAAGCGTATTGCAAGTCACTGAAGTCCTGATCGTCCAAACAAACATCATGGAGACGCACATGACCGGATTTAAACGTGTTCGCAACGCTGCTGCAGCCCTGGCTTTGTCCGTGATGGGCTCGGCCGCGCTGGCCCAGACAGCGCCGGTTGAACTCAAGGTGCTCGGGTTCGGCGGAAGGCTTGATGCCATTTTCCAAAAGTCCCTCTCGGAATTCGAGACCGCGCGGAACGTGAAATTCAGGTTCATCCCGGGATCGCCTCCAGATAACGCGGCCAAAGTCACCGCAACGATGGCGCGTCCGGAATACGACATGTCGCTCTTTGACAACCTTTACTTCAACCTTGCCTCGGCCCGCGGAGGCCTGGCCAAGGTAGATGAACGCCTGGCTCCGAATTTCAAGGATCTCGATCCGCGTGCGGTGCCCGACTCACGGGACGGCTACACCATCGGGTTTTACTTTACGGGTCTGATGTACAACCCAGGTGAGTTTGCCAAGCGCAACTGGGCGACGCCGCAAAGCTGGCAGGACATCTTCCGTCCCGAGTTCTGCAACCTGATCGGACTGGGTTCCGTCCAGGGCTCCTTCGGTCTGAACACCTTGGTAATGCTTGCGGGGGGCGATCTGAAAAAGATGCCTCAAGCGATCGACTCTGTTGGGAAGATCAAGAAATGCGTGTCGGTGCTCGAGTCGAACTCGGCGAAGCTCGAAGAGCGCACGCAAATTGGAGAGCATCTGATTGCGGTGGCCGTGAGCACCCGTGTGCCGACGCTGATGAAGCAGGGCTATCCGGTGAAGTTCCTGATCCCCAAGGAGGGCACCGTACTGGGCTACGGCACCATTACGGTCATGAAGGGCGGCGCCAACGAGCGTCTTGCTCACGAGGCAGCCAATTGGTTGATCGGCCCCTCGGCGCAGAAAATCCTCATGGATGAGGCTTTCTACATGCCCTCCAATCGCAAGGTACCGCTCTCGGCAGACCTCGTTGGCTTCGGATTCCCGTCGCCTGAAGTTGTAGCTAAATCGGTGATGGTGCCAGGCGACGTTGTGATCGAGGAGCGTCGGGGCTGGAAGCGTCAGGAAGACCGCGTAATGGCTCGCTGATCTACGGCCTGACGCAGCGAAATCCGATATAGACAACGGCAGTGTTGCCGGGTTTGCTCTGCAGGTGGTCGGCCCGCATTTGAGCGGCGCCGTACCACCAGGACCCGCCGCGGGTGAGTCGCTCGGCGTTGCCCGATAGCCCTTTGGGCTCATCCACCCATTCCCACAAATTTGCGCCCATATCGTAGAGACCGTTGACACCGACAACGGTCTGTCCAGCCCGCGCATGGCCGTAACCGCGGCTGAGCCTGGCGCCGTGACGAACCGCCTTGGCGCGAGCTTCTGCGCCACAGTCCTCAAGACATTGCGCGCCCTGAGGCCGCTCGCCTGTGGGGAATACGTAGGTTCGGCCCCGTTGGAAGGGAGGGGCCGGTTCGCTTCGGGTTTCGGTGTAAGCCGCCAGCCGCCACTGCGCGTCATCGGGCAGTTGTCCGCCCGCCCAGCGACAAAAGCCCTGAGCCTCGTCATAGGTGACATGCGCGACCGGTTCGTCTTCGGCCGGACGATGGCCCGCGCCAAACGGCGATGACCAGGTCCAACCCGGTTTGCGGACCCATCCGGCCTCGAAGACCGAGCCGCCGCCCTGTCGCTCGGCCTGGGTCGTGACGCCGCTCGCCATAACGTAGCGTCTGAATTGCCCCACGGTGGTCTCGGTCCGAGCAATCTGAAAATCCGCGACCCTGACCCAATCGATTCCGGCGGGATTGGTTCGCGCAGGGTGGGCCGGGTCCGGCGGCGGAGCCTGTATCTGGGCAGGGGCTTGAGCTTGAACGTGCGCGTGCGGCTGCGGCAAGGCCGGGCCTTGCGCCTGAGCTCGAGCGTGGGTCGGCAGCGTCAGGCTCATCGACACGCTCAGCGGCCAGGAGAGCAGCATGAGCGCTCGGGGCAGGGTGTGGTTAACGATATGCATTGGGTTCGAACGTGACGATGTGGTCGGCATCAAAGCGGATACCGATCTGCTCGCCGACCGGGTGGTCGTGGTGGCTCGGGACCAATGCGAGCAAGGTCGCGCCGCTGGGC
>JBIKVK010000032.1:0-20727 GCA_044356835.1 Burkholderiaceae bacterium | reverse complement strand
GAGCGTCTCGAGCCGTACTGGCGACGCCGCCATTGGTCGTGATGCCGGCGATCACGACCTCGGTCACCCCATTTTTGCGCAGCAGCCATTCAAGTTGCGTGCCGAAAAAGGCCGAGTACGCGATCTTGTCGACACTCGCGTGCACGAGCGGCGCGATCTCGTCGAGCACGGCTTGCCCCCTTGATCCTGGCGCGAAATCGCCCCGACGAAGGAACGGTCGCAGCGCTCTGAGGTGGGACGCAATCATGGGCTCTCCGGTCAGATCCGGCCAGAGCGTAAAACGGGTCGCCGCAACCAAGCCGCCTCGTGCTCGTAGCCGGGCAGCCACCTCGGTCACCCGCGGCACCACCTCAAGCGCCGCCTGCCCGACGGCACCTCCCCGGGCATAGGCTCCGTCCGGCGCAAGGAAGTCGTTTTGAAGATCGACAATGATCAGGGCCCGGCGAGCGGGCGTATGGCTGGCATGACTCACAAGCTCGATCTCCGGGACGTACCGCGCGGGCTCAGTCGATGGCAAATTCGCCGTTGATCTCAACGGCGATTCCGCGAGGCAGTGAGGCCATTCCCACCGCGGTCCGGGCATGGCAGCCCTTTTCTGGGCCGAAGAGCTCAAAGACCAGATCCGAAGCGCCGTCAATGATGCGCGGCATCATCTGGTAGTCGGGGGTGACGTTGCACATCCCGAAGAGCCTGACGACCTGGGTGATCCGATCCAGGCTGCCGATTTCTGCCTTCAGCGAGGAGAGGATGGTCAGCATCACCGCTCGCGCAGTCGCATAGCCTTCTTCCTCGTTGATATCCAAGCCGAAACGGCCGGTTTGCCGCACCCCGGGCAGCATGGGCAGATTCAGCCCGTGCCCTGAAACGTAGACCATGGACCCGACCCTGACACAGCCCTTGCGGTTGTTCTTCGGGAATACGAACGGCTCTGGCAGGCTGAATCCCATCTGCTGCAATTTGGCTTCGATCTGACTCATTGTGCTGATTCCGAAGGGTTGGGGGATCACGGCCGTCGTGTTCTCCAGGCCGGCTTGACGTTGCGGATTCGGTCAATCAGGCGCGGGTTGACGCGTCCTCTTGGCGGGCCCACCACTGCCTGAGCCAAGCGGTCGTGCCGCCGAGCATTACGATTTCACGGAGGGCATCCGGTACGGGCGGGTAGTCGAACGTGGTGTTGCGTGAGTGATTGGTAAACCGTCCCGACAGAAAGTCGACCTCGATGTCGTCACCGGTCTCGCAACGGGCGCTGGCATTCGCGCACCCGGTCAGCACCGGCAATCCGATGCCGATCGCCTCCCGGTAGGCGAGAAACGGCATCGATTCGCAGATCAGCCCCAGGCCGAGCGCGTGCATCGCGATGTAGCCCTGCATCTTGGGACCCATCCCGAAATTTCGCCCGGTGACGATGATGTCTCCCGGGCGACAACGCTCGTGGAATCCAGGGTCGGTCTCCTCAAAGAGATGGGGCACGATGTCTTTGGGGTCGTAGCGCATTTCGGAAACGATGCGCATGGGTACGACCCCGCCCATATGCGGCACGTCATGCCCAAGCTGATAGCATCGGCCTCTCAGGGCCAGTCGCGTGCGGTCGCTCGAGGTCACTGTTGGACTCACTGTTTCGGAATGCCCGCGTCGCGGATGGTCCGGTCCCACTTGTCGAGTTCGGTACGAATGTGCCGACCGAACTCGGCCGGTCGGCTGGCTACGATCGCCGAACCGTCCGCGGTGAGTCGCTCGGCGACTTCAGCTTCGGCCAGAATGCCGGCGATCTCTTTGTTGAGCCGATCAACGATCGCTGGAGTCGTGCCTGCCCGGGTCATGAGACCGACCCAGGCGGTGACCACGTAATCCTTGACACCTGCCTCCTGAACGGTCCCGACATTGGGCAACAACTTCATGCGGGTCGCGCCCGTAACGCCCAAGGCCTTGATCTTCCCCTCGCGGATCATGGGCATGACCTGTGCGGGCGAGGTACACAGCATTTGCAGTTGTCCGCCGATCAGGTCGGTCATGGCGGGCGGGATGCCCTTGTAGGCCACGTGATTGAATTTGACCCCGGCCATGCTGTCGAGCAACTCCATGCCGACGTGAGCGGCGGTCCCGATACCCGAATTGCCCATGGTGAGTTTGCCGGGTTGCTGGCGGGCCAGGGCGAGAACTTCCGCAAAATTGTTGGGTGCGAAGGACGGCGAGCCCACGACGACCAGCGGGATCGCAGTCGTCTGGATGACCGGCAGGAAATCGTTGATGGGGTCGTAGGGTACTTTGGCCCGGAGCGCGGGATTGATCGCGTAGGTGGTCGTGACCAGAAGCAGGGTGTGCCCATCGCCTGTCGCCTGTTTGGCCGCTTCGACGCCGATCAGGGTTCCGGCTCCGGGACGATTGTCGACGATGACTTTCTGACCCAGTTTGGGTCCGAGGCGGTCGGCGATCATCCGGGCCTGGGTGTCCAGGCCATCTCCCGCCGGGAATGGGACGATCAATCTCAGGGGTTTGTCAGGGTAGGCCAGCGCGGCCGAGCAGAACAAGGCTGCAGCAAGGGTAAGAGCATGGCGGATCATTCAAGGCTCCTTGATCAGTCAGACAGGGCGGGGATCGGAGATGCGCCCGGCGAGCGCCGATGCGGCAACGGTTTCGGGACTGCCCAAAAAGAGCCGGGCATCGCGGGCGCCAAAGCGCCCGTGGTTGTTGTTGGTGGCGGTCGAGATGAATACTTCGCCGACGGCCAGCGGCCCGACCACGGCATCGTTGCAGGGTCCGCAGCCGGCGGGCAGGATCACTGCGCCCGCCTCGATGAACACCTGAAGCAGGCCCTCGGCACTCAGGCGCTTGAGGGTCTGCTCGGAGCCTGGGACCACGAACAGCCGAACGCCGTCGGCGACCTGACGCCCGCGGAGCACCTCGGCCGCGCCGGCCAGATCGGGGTACATCGATGAACCGCAGGAGCCAATGAAGGCGTGATGAATCGGCTCCCCCGCCGCCTCGCTGACCGGCACGGACTGGTGCAGGCCGCCCGGCAGGGAGACCTGCGGCTCGAGTGTGCTGATGTCGAGGGTGAACTCGCCCGCATAGGTTGCGTCCGGGTCGGACCAGACGGGCGCAAACGGACCCTGGGCGCATGCGTGCGCGTGCTCGAGAATAGCCTTGGAGGGAGGGAAAAACACCCCGTATGCGCCCAATTCGGTGGGCGCCGTGCAGAGCGAGGTGCGCGCGGCAAGATCAAACTGATCGAGCTCCCCCGCGAACTCGAGGATGCGGTAGTCGAGGTCGAACGTCAGAGTGCCGTTCTTGATGAGTTTGCCGATATGGTTGCCGAGATCTCGAGCATGCACACCGCGAGGCAGGCGTCCCTTGAGCGTGATCCGAAGCGATTCGGGCACCATCAGCCAATTGGACCCCGTCGCGATGACCCGGGCCATTTCCAGGCCGACGCGAAAGCCGACTGCCCCGATGGCCCCGGCATTGGTGCAGTGCCGGTCGTTGTCAAAGTAAAACATTCCCGGCCGCACAATACCCGTCTCCATCGGAAACACGTGGCCATGACCACCCCGTCCGACATCAAAGAAGCGACCCACCTGCCAGTCTCGCGCAGCCTTGCGAACCATGGCTCCGTATAGCGCCGCTCGCGGGCTGCCGTAGAGGACCTCATGGTCGGTGACCAACATCAGCTTCTGAGGCTCGGCGAGTCGATTGATGCCGAGTTCGTCGAGCATGCGCTTGATGCCCGGCAGTACGTTGTCGTGAATGATCGCCAGATCAGGCGTGGCCACGACGATATCGCCCGGGCGTACAGAGTCAAGCCCGCAGGCGCAGGCGATGATTTTCTCTGGGCCCGTCATGGCCCGGTGCTTGGGAAGGACAGGGCTGTCGCCAGCGACAGTCATACAAACAAGGTGCGTTGGGTTGGGGATGTTGCCGGGATCGATGCATACTCTAAATCATGCACTCTCGGGATGCACCTGAGACCCGACCCCTGATGAGTCATTCCGGTGGGTTCTCGCCTATATTGCGTGGTGTGCAAGTCCGTTCTCAGGAGTCCTGACCGATGGCCCGCAGCGAATCACCCGAGCCCCGCTTACCGCCCGTTTCCGACCTTGCCGGTCGCGACGATCGGCCGGGGCTGCCGGCGCCACAGCCGCGGCGCTCCGTGCACCGTCGGGTCATCGAAACCGAAGGTTTTCTGCGCGATGACGGGCTTTTTGACGTCGAGGCGCATCTGGTGGACACGAAGCAGCATGGGTATCGAGACTCGCTTGGGCGCGACCGCCGACCCGGCGACCGGCTTCACGATATTGGCGTGCGGCTGACCTTGAATGCCGAGATGGTGGTCTGTGATATCGAGGTCGCCATGCCGGCCACTCCTTTTTCTCTGTGTACCGGTGCGATGCCCAGTTTCAAGGTCCTGATCGGCGAGCGCGTGGGCGGCGGTTGGCGACAGGTCATCCGTGACCGGGTGCCGCAGACCGAGGGGTGTACCCATGTGCGCGAAATGCTCGCAGTGATGGCGACCGTGGCGATTCAGACGATCGCGAGCCTGTCGCTAAAGCAGAGCGGCCTCAAACTTCCCGAAGATCAGCAGCGTCCGGGCCGTCCCCATTTCATTGACGGTTGCCGTGCCTGGGATGCCCGGCGCGAGGTGGTGGCCCACCTCTATCCGGAGCACGCAAGACGATCGTGAATCCTGCGGGGGTGGCCTGGCCGAACCTTCAGTCCATTCGAAGGCCACCGTTGACAGCCAGGACAGAACCGGTCACGTAAGCGGCACCGTCGGACAGCAGGTATTCAATGGCCGCAGCGATTTCATCGGCGCGCGCCAGGCGCCTGAGCGGCGTGGCCGCTTTCATCGAATCGATCGCGGCGGGGGGGTTGCCGGAAATCATCGGTGTATCCACCCCGCCCGGAGCGACACAGTTCACGGTAATCGAGCGGGGGGCCAGTTCCTGCGCCATCGACTTGGTCAGAGTTTCGATCCCGCCCTTGGAGACAGCATAAGCGGTTCCGGTCAAAACGCCCCCCGTGCGACCTGCGAGCGATCCGACCAGAACAATCCGCCCTCCGTCCCGCAGCCACGAGCATGCGGCCTGGCTGCAGAGAAACGGTCCCGTCAGGTTGACCGCGAGGACGCGGTTCCAGGTTTCGAGCGAAAGATTGCCCAGCTTGCCCAGGTCGAGGATGCCCGAAGCGACGACCAGCGCATCAAGCTGCGGATGCTGGGCTCGCGCGGTGTTGAACGCCGTTGCTATGCTCGCCGGGTCGCTGATATCGATCGGAATCGGTCCGTCCCGATCCATTTCGATGACTGTCGCCCCGGGGGCACCGCGAAGCCGGCCGCAGAGGGCAGACCCGATGCCGCCCCGGGCACCGATCACGCAGGTTGTCTTGGTCAATCAACGTCTCCTGGTCATCCGCCTGTCGATTCGTCAGTCAATACGATAGTCCCCGGGTTCGAACCGGCGGGTCATGTTCCAGTAATCGACCAGGCGCCAGGGTGATGTTGCAAAGACCCGTCCCCGTCGATTCTTGTACCAGCTGCCGACCCCTCGGTGGGCCCACACCATGCCCGCGTGCTTGGCATCCACAAGCTCATTGAAACGATCGTGGACTTCGGGGCGACAGTCCATAGAGCGAGACCCTCCCTCGATCAGATCGCGCAAGGCCAAGAGCGCGTAGCGCGTCTGACACTCGGAATGAAATATCGCACTGCCTCCATGGGCGAGGTTGGTGTTGGGTCCGTACATCATGAAAAAATTGGGGAAATCTGGAACGGTGATCCCCAGATAGGCGCGCGGGTCATCCTCGCCCCAGCGGTCCCTCAGAGTCTGCCCGCGTCGTCCGGTCACAACCATGGGCCAGGTCATTCGGTCCGCCTGAAACCCCGTCGCCAGGATCAGCACGTCGGCCTCGTGTCGCATCCCGTCCGTGGTGAGCACTGCGGTTTCGGCGACGCTGCCGATCGGCTCTGTGACAAGCTTGGCTTTGGGGTTCGTCAGCATCCTGAACCAGTGGTTGTCCCGAAGCATGCGCTTACCGTAAGGCGGATACGTCGGTACCGCCTTGGCCAGAAGCGTAGGGTCATGCCCGACTTCGGCGCTGATATGGGCGATCAGTCGCTCTCGCATGGCATGATTTTCAGCATTCAGGGAAAGGTTCGGAGTAGGCCAGTCCGGATCGACCTGCAGGGACGAGTACAGTCCGTCGCCTGAGGCCCAGAACAGCTGAAAGCGGTACCAACGGGCATAGTGGGGAAGATGGTGAAGAGCCCACTGTTTGCCGGGCTTGACTTCCGAGTGGTAAAGCGGGTTGTGAACGGCCCAATGGGGGCTGCGTTGAAAGATCGTCAATTGAGCGACGCGGTCGATGATGGAGGGGCCGACCTGCATTCCGCTCGCACCCGTACCGATCATCGCGACGCGTTTACCGTCGAGATTCACCCTGGAATCCCACCGGGCCGTGTGCATCGCGGCGCCGCTGAAGCGGTCGAGGCCCGCAAGGTCGGGGTACTTGGGTCGATTCAACTGACCTATGGCGCAGATCACGGCCTGGGCCTGCACTTCGACGCAGCCGCCCTGCCTGTCGCGGATCTGGGCCCGCCAGAAGTGTCCATTCTCATCCCAGGTCAGATGGGTGACTTCGCGACCGAAACGGATATGGGGGCGCAGTCCGTATCGGTCAGCGCAGCGCTCGAGGTAGGCCTGAATTTCGTCGCGGGGCGAAAAATAGCGGGTCCAGTCGTGATTGGGCTCGAATGAGTACTGGTAAAAATGATTGGGTGTGTCGACGCCACAGCCTGGGTACTGATTTTCGAGCCAGGTACCTCCCACCCGATCGTTCTTTTCGATGAGATCGAACGAGATGCCCAGTCGTTTGAGTTTGATCGCGGCGCACAACCCCGACTCGCCCGCGCCGATCACCAGAACCCGAAACTGTTCGAGCCGCACCGGGTCGGGCGCCTGGCGCCATTCCACCTCGAGGCCGTTTGACCCCGCGAGACCCATTTCGTGAGTGATCAGCGGGAGGTATTCGTCCGGAACCCTCTGGCCAATACAAGTCTCCATGATCGCGCGCAGTCGGGTCGAATCGGGCGTCGGGGCAGGCGGGCGCGATCCCGATTGGATTGCAGCCAGGCAGGCCGACAGACGGTCGAGCAACTCATCCCGGAGTGCCTGCGGAACGGCCTCATTGAAACTCCATGCGCCCGTGATGAAGGGGCGACATCGCCCGAGCAGATCCTCCTCTCCGCTCAACTGCACGAAGCTCGCCAGCAACGGCGCGAGGTCGGCCTGTGCGAGCAATTCACGGGTATTCAAGGGTGCGGTCTTCCGATAACGAGAGCAGGTATCGCTCGATTTTAGGACAACTCGTGCAGCTCTACGCTGCGACTTGCGCGGCCCGGGTCCAGGGGCTGGCTCGGTTATCATGAAGTTCATGCGCTCCTCCCGCCTTGCCGTGCTGCTGCTCTTTTCCGTGGCGTTGATCTGGGGCTACAACTGGGTGGTGATGAAGCATGCGACGGCTTACGCGCCCAGCATCCCATTTGTCACCGTGCGCCTGTTCATTGCCGCGACCTGCCTCTTTGCCTTCGGCATGCTGACCCGGCGGGTGTTGCGAGTGGGGCACCCGAAGTCGGTTTTGGCCATCGCCTTCTTCAACTCCGTGATCGCATTCATGATGATGATGCTTGCGGTTGAAACGGGCGAAGCAGGCAAGAGTGCGATCCTGACCTACACCATGCCCTTTTTCGTCATCCTGATTGCGTGGCCCGTCCTCGGCGAGCGGCCGGGCCGACTTCAGTGGGTGGCCACGGCGATTGCGTTGGTGGGCATTGCGTTTCTGATCGATCCTTACCGGGAGCCCGGGCGCGCAGAGTTCTACGCCCTTGCATCCGGCCTCGCCTGGGGCGTCGGCGTCGTGCTTATTCGCCGGCATCAGACGCTGCACCCGGACGACTCGCTCGCCCTGGGCGCCTGGCAGAACCTGATCGGGGCGGCTGTGCTCGCACTGTTTTGTCTGCCGGACGGTTTCAGCGGATGGGACTGGAGTCCCATGCTGGTGTTTGCGCTGTTTTACAACGGCGTAGTGATCAGTGCGGCGAGCCTGGTGCTCTGGTTCTGGTTACTCCGAAACGTGAACTCGGGCATTGCGAGTCTGGGCACACTCGCGACGCCGGTCTGTGGATTGATCGCGAGCATGATCGAGTTTGGCGAGCGCCCGAATCAGCTCGAATGGTTTGGAATCGTCCTGGTCATGATCGCTCTGGCGATCACCGGTCTGGCCGCACACCGTGGTTTTTCAAAGACGCAATGAGTTCGCTCAGGGAGCCCCAAATGAATGTTCGTGATGCTGTGCTGGCGCGTCATTCGGTTCGCGCTTTTCTCGATCGCCCCGTCGATCTCGATCGGGTTCGCGACATGCTGGAAGTTTCGGCGCGAGCGCCCTCGGGGGGCAACCTTCAACCCTGGACTGTTCATGTCCTTTCGGGCGACGCCCTTGAGCGTTTCAAGGCCCTGATCGCGGCCAAGATGGATGCGGGTGAAACCGAAACTCCAGAATTCAATGTCTACCCCCCCGGAATCTGGGAGCCGCTGCGTGGGCGCAGGTCCGCCGCGGCGCGCAAGCGCTTCGATGCCTGTGGGCTGGTCGAGAGCCCTGAGACGACTCGGCTCATGCATCGGCTGAACTACTCGTTTTTTGGTGCGCCGGTCGGACTTTTTTTCTTCCTGGACCGGCGTGCCGGGCCACCCCAATGGGGTGACGTCGGCATGATGATGCAAAGCTTCATGCTGCTGGCCCTGGATTACGGTCTTGCCACCTGTCCTCAGGAGATCTGGTCGAACTGGCCCAAGACGATCGCCCGGTTCATGAACATCCCCGAGGGTCTGATGCTTTACTCTGGCATGTCGCTGGGTTATGCAGACGATCAGGCCGCGATCAACAGTTTTCGAACAGACCGCGAACCCTTGAAGGGGTTTGCCCACTTTCACGCCGAATGACTGCGGGCGGGACTGACCCGTCCGATGTACTACACTCGACGACGGGGCGATTTGACCGGCCCCTCTTTCTTGAAGTGATGTTGAGGTTCGTGATGAGACCATTCGAAATTTTGAGCCGGCTCGGCCGGTCCGTGATGATGGCCAGTAGCCTGATGTGCCTCGTTGGGCTGGCCGTTGTGCATGGCGTAGCGCATGGCCAGGCGGCACGCTCCCCAGGTCAAGCCCTTCCCGCGGACGCCGCGGCCACCGTCAATGGCACCGTGGTCAGCAAGACTGAGTTCGATCGCGCTCTCGCGGCTCCAGAAGGATGGACATCAATTCCCGTGCGCCTGAGGGGGTGCGTCGCCGGATCGCCCCCGATTCGATTACATTCGTCCTCACAAGTAAATTAAGGAGCCGCTCGATGAATTCCGCCGCTCGCCGTTCTGCATTGGCCGCCATCGCCGTCGCAGCTACGGCCTTGCCCGTCCTTGAGGCCTTGGCCCAATCCTCCGCCCCTTACCCGAGTCGCCCCATCCGTTTGCAGGTGCCGTTTGCGCCTGGCGGTACAACCGACATCATCGCCCGGGTGGTCGCAGAGCCGCTCGGCCGAGCCCTTGGGCAGTCGGTCATCATCGAAAACCGCGCTGGGGGGGGCGGGGTCGTTGGTGCGACCGAGACGGTGCGCGCGGCGCCCGATGGCTATTCCTTGGGCATGGCAACGGTTTCGACGACTGCGGCCAATCCCGCCATTAATCCCAAGATTCCCTACAACCCGATTACCGATTTCACGCCCATCATCAACATCGCGGCCACGCCCAACGTCATTGCGGTCCACCCCAGCTTTCCCGCTCGCGATTTCAAGGGCATGATCGCCGAGCTCAAAGCCAACCCTGGCAAGTACTCCTACGCGTCCTCGGGCACCGGCGGCATCGGGCACCTCCAGACCGAATTGTTCAAGAGTCTGACCGGAGTGTTCATTATTCACATCCCCTATCGCGGTGCGGGCCCTGCGCTCAATGACACCGTCGGTGGACAGGTCCCGAAGATCTTTGACAATCTTCCCTCGGCACTACCCTTTATCAAGTCCAATCGTCTCGTCCCGATCGTGGTCGCGGCACCCGAGCGGCTGGCCGTATTGCCCGGAGTTCCGACCTTCAAAGAGATGGGGCTCGAGCCGGTGAACCGCATGGCGTACTACGGCATCCTGGGGCCCAAGGCCATGCCGCGAGACGTGGTTGACCGAATCAATGCAGCGACCCGCAAGGTTCTTGCCGATCCCGCAGTGCGTAAGCGAATCGAGGACACTGGCTCGCTCATCATCGGCAACAGCCCCGAAGAGTTTGCCGGGCAGATCAAAGCCGAATTTGAGGTCTACCGTCAGGTGGTCGCCCAGCAAAAGCTCACGCTCGATTGAGACCGACCCCAGGTCCTGCGCACGGGTGATGGCGCAGGACCCTGCCCCCTGATCTGTATTGGCGGTGGGCCCAATCCCTCGGGGGAGGGGTGTCTAACATGGATCACAAAGTCGACCCTGGTTTCGCCTGGACCCGTCAGCAGCTGGCTTCCAACCGTCGTTGGATCTTGGACATCGGTGAGTCCGAGGGCCAAGGCATGGTTCAGGCCATCCGCAGGGTCTGGGATCCGGATCGGCCCTTGTTCGACTACCGGACCGAGGAATTCGACCTCGGGCCGGGTCTTTCGGTGATTGACACTGCGCTGGATGAGGTGAAAGAGGGGCTTGGAGTGGCGCTCGTTCGAGGCCTGCCCAGAGCCGGACTGTCACAGAGCGAGTTTGAGCTCCTCACTTGGGCAATCGGTCTGCAGAGAGGAGTGGCGCGTCCCCAGGGCAAGGCTTCGCAGTACATTTCTGCTGTTAGGGATGTGGGCACCGCTTATCGCACCGGGACCGGGCGTGGCTACTCATCCAATGCCGAGCTCGACTACCACACCGATTCCTCGGACATCGTGTTCCTGTCCTGCTACAACAGGGCGGTCTCGGGAGGCATGACCCTCGTCAGCAGCTCCCATGCGGCCTACCAGGTCATGGCGCGTGAACACCCCGGGTTGCTTGATGCCTTACACGAGCCCATTGCCTTCAGCCGGCAGGGCGAGCAGGCGCCGGACGAGGGTCCGTTTGTCATGCAGCCCGTGTTCGATCATTGTGAAGGCCGCTTGTTCAGCCGCTGGAACTGGAACCGCATCACAACTGCGCAAAGGATCGAAGGGGCGCCGCGCATCGGACCCGATCGCATGCGCGCTCTGGAAATCTTCGATCAGATCGTTCGGCGGCCTGACCTTGCCTTCTCGATGTGGCTGCAGCCGGGCGATATTCAGATCATCAACAGTCACACCACGCTGCATTCCCGGACCGCCTTCGTCGACGATGCGGATCCCGCCAAGCAGCGCTTGCTGTATCGGCTCTGGTTGGCCCCCAAGGATAGCCTGCGGCTGCCTGATAGCTGGGGCGATTGGTTTCGCTCGATTGAGCCTGGAACGGTCCGTGGAGGTATTCGCGGTCAGGCCTACGACCAGCGCTGTCAGGACTTCGAGCGACGACAGGCTGACCATCTGGGCATGCGCCTGCAGTGATCAACTTCCGCCGGGCTCAGGGGCGCATGATGCAGTCCACGGCCACCGCGCCTTGTCCTTCCGCAAGCACGATCAGGGGATTGAGTTCGATCTCCCGCGCGGGGCAGGCCTGGGCCAGTGAAGACAATCTCATCACGGTGTCGATCAAGGCTTCGATATCGCCCGCCGGTTGACCCCGGAATCCCTGTAATAAACGGTAGAGCTTGAGACGCGAGAGCGCGCGTTTGACCTCCGCCCGGTCGCAGGGCAGCGCCAGGTAAGTCAGGTCGGAGAGCAACTCCACGAGGACTCCGCCGCTCCCGATGGCTAGAACGGTCCCGAAGTCTGCATTGCGAAATGCGCTGACGACCACCTCGATACCGGCAGGGGCCATCTCCTGCACGAGCAGGCTCGCCTCAGGCCGGCCCAACCGTGCCCGCAACTGACCGGCGGCCTGCACGAGGCCGGCCTCGTCCTGAACACCGAGGACCAGAAGGCCATGCTCGGTCTTGTGTTCTGCATCCCTGCTCAGCGCTTTCACGGCGACCGGAAACGACAACTCGGCGGCAACCGAGGCGGCCGATGTCGATTGGTGGAGCAAGGTCCATCGCGCCGAGCGAATGCCCGCGGCGTCAAGCCACTGCATCTGAACCGCATGGTCGGCGAGGTCGCCCGCGGGTCCACGGGAACGCTCTTTGAGAGCGCTGGGCCAGGGTACGGCCTGCCTCGGCGGGCGGTCCCGATGCGAGCGCGCCTGGTACAACCAGTCCAGCCAGCGTACAGCCTGGTTGGGATCACGGGCGCAGGCAATGCCCTGTTCACCGAAGCGTCTGCGCTCTGCGCCGTTGAGGGCATCGCCCAGGAAGCTGATGACCACCGGAATTCCGGCCTTCGCTCCCGCCGCCTGGATGGTCTGCTGATAGGTCACCGCATCGGCCGGCCCGCGGTTGGCCAGCTGCACAATCAGGGCTTCCGTGTTCGGATCACAGGCGACCTGTTCGAGGGTGGCATTGAACATGGCCGGATTGGACAGGAGCTGACCGGTCATATCGGTCGGGTTTCTGGCCTGGCCGAAGGCCGGCAGTTGCGTCTGCAGAGAGGACACAGTGGCGTCCGTAAACACTGCCAGCGGAACGCCATGGTGTGCGCACAAATCGGCGGTCAGGGCGCGAGTACCGCCCGGGATACTGTAGACCGCCACACCGCCGTCCGGACTCTCTGAGTTGCGGGGCAGACGCGTGTTCGCAAAGAGCTCGGCAGCCTCAATCATTTCAGACAGACCCGCGACTTCGATGATGCCGGCCTGGTCAAAAACCGCCCGGTAGATCGAGCTGTCGGTGGCCACCTTGCCGGTATGGGACGCGGCCGCCAACTGCCCAAGCGGTGAGTTGCCCGATTTCAGTGCAATCAGGACAACACCCTGCGCTTTGGCCCTCTGGACGAGCGCGTTCAGGCGATGCCCGTCGCGAAGGCCCTCTGTGAACATGAGGATCACTCGCACATCGTCGCGGGCCAGCATGTAGTCGAGGTAGTCGAGCAGACCGATCGCGGTCTCGTTACCGACACTGACCAGATACGCACAGCCCACGCCGCTGTCTTGCAGATGTCGCGCGATCGAACCCCCGATCGCACCGCTCTGGCTCAGGATGGCGATCGGGGCATGTGAGAAGGTCTCGCGCTTGGCGGCTGAACCAAAGGTCAGCATGACGCGCGCTTCGACCGACCAGACCCCCTCGCAGTTGGGTCCGACCAGTGCGACCTCTTCGCGTTCGCACACCGAGCGCAGCCGCTCGACCAGCGCCTCACCGCCCTCGAATTCCTCGAAACCTGAGCTGACCACCACCGCCGAACGGCAACCGCGTGCGGCACAGGCCTGAACGATGTCGGGCACCTCACGAGCCGGCGCGAGCACCAGCGCCACGTCCGGACAGCCGGGCAGAGACCCGATATCCGGATAACAGCGGAGCCCATCGATCTGGTCGTATTTGGGGTTCACCGGCCAGATCTGTCCTTGGAAGCCGCTCACCTGGAGAATCTTGAGCGGCGCGCCGTTGAGCTTGTGGGCGTTGGCCGACACCCCGATCAACGCGACCGAACGCGCCTGGAAAATGCGATCCAGACGCTCGTGGAGTATGGGCGCGGCCATCATCCCACCACCCGCGATGCCCGCAACCGCTGGATATCCTCGGCCGACAGGCCGAGCGCATCGCTGAGCACCTGGTCGGTGTGTTCGCCCAGCATCGGCGGTGGTCTTCGGATGTCCCCGGCGGTCTGGCTGAAGCGGAAGGGCACGCCAATGAGGCTCAAGGGGCCCGCAACCGGATGCTCGACAGTCTGGACCATGCCGGGAGAAGTCTCGCGCAATTGTTCGAACGCGGTGGGTAGATCGTAGACCGGAGCCGCTGGAATGTCGGCGGCATCGAACCGCTCGAGCCATTCGGCGGTGCTGCGCGCTCGCGTCAGCGGCTCCATCAATGGGATCAGTTCGGCCCGATGCCTGACACGATTTTGATTACTGCGAAAGCGTTCGTCCTGCGCGAGTTCGGGACAGCCGAGGCAGACACAGAGTTCTCGAAACACTTTGTTGGTGCCCGCGGCGACGACGACATGGCCGTCAGATGTGGCGAACGCCTGGTAGGGCACGAGCTGGGGATGCCCCGACCCCACCGGACCCAGTTCGGCCTTGCCGTCCATCACGGCCACCGAATAATTCATCAGCATGCTCATCGTTGCGTCCATCAACGAAAGCTGCACCTCCTGCCCTTGACCGGTCCGCTCGCGATGGAAGAGCGCCGTAGCGACGGCCGCGTAGAGGTAGATGCCCCCCGCGAAGTCGGCCATGGACGCGCCCGGTCGGATCGGGTCACGGCTACCCGGGTTGCCGGTGATGCGCATCACGCCCGATCGCGCTTGCACCGCGATGTCCATCCCCGGCTTGTCCGCCAGGCTGCCGTCTTGTCCATAAGCGCTCAAACTGGCGTAAATCAGTCGGGGGTTGTGGGCGCGCAGATCTTCATAGCCCAGCCCAAGACGCTCCATGACTCCGGGTCTGAAGCTCTGCAAACTGATATCGGCCCAGGCAGCAAGCCTGTGGCAGAGCGCTTTGCCTTCGGCGGTCTTGATATCGATACCGATGCTGCGCTTGTTGCGGCTTACGGCAAGAAAGTAATCACCACCCACCCTCGGGATGTCGGTCATGAATCGCTCTGCGACATTCATGTAGCGGGTTGAGTCGCCTCGCTCGGGTTGTTCGACCTTGATGACATCGCAGCCGAGGTCGCCCAGCAGCATCGCAGTGTAGGGCCCCGCCACGCCATGGGTGAAGTCGAGTACGCGGATCCCTTCGAGCGGACGTTGTTTCATCGCAATTGACTCCGTGAGGCTTCGGTTGGATACACCCGGCGTGCCTTCATATTGAATATGGCGAACACGCGTGGTTCAGTGCTGACGGATGCCGCGGCCCAGGCGGTGCAACCGCAGACTCAAATTCGGGTGCGAAGATCCCGCGAGGCCAAACGCACCACTGCAGTGCCATGACAGTTTTGTTCGCCCCGCTGGTTATGTCCCGACCATTCGATGTGGACCAGCGCTTCGCCATCTTCGATGCTTTTGTCAACGATCTGGCCGTCGAGTTTGGTGAGATCACCCACCAGGTTGGGACGAGTGACCCGCCCGTCCAGCTTGCGCACGAAGCCCGCGTCGCCGCACCAGTTGGTGACCAGATGACCTGCCCAGTTCATGCGCTGCCAGCCCTGGTCGTATGCGCCCGGCATGCCGATTTCTCGGGCGATCTCCGCATCGAAGTGGCCGGCCGCGGGATGCATCGGTACACCGGTACTCGGGGAGTAGTACACATTCCTCGGGTGATCATCGCGCTCGCGGAAGGCGAGCTTGAGGACCGGATATACCGTGCGTCGGCCGGCATAGAAGCCGACGATGTCGACCAGCGTGAGCGGCCCCTTGAAGAGGGTGGGGAGTGTGTCGCCGGGCTGACAGTCCTCCCAGTAGCGGGGCGAACGACCCCGCCGCTCCTCATTGCGGTAGGCGGCCGCAATTTCCTCAAGCTCCTCGCGGCTCCATCGGTAGACCTGACTCTCGGCTGTCTTTTCACGGTAACGCAGCCCCTGCCCGCTGCGCGCGCGCGGAATCCTGAAGATATCGCCCTCGTAGCGCGATACCGTAACTCCGGCCTGGTTTCTGAACAGCACTTCGCCGGTCTGGATTGCGTACCGTGGCGCAGCCTTTCCGGACTTGATGCGAACGTCGATCAGGCGCGCGGCAGCGGTGATCGTGTCACCCGCGTGAACCGGTTGCCAGTGTTCCCAGCGACCGCCCCCGAAAATCCACTGGATGCCGGGCAGGCCCGGAGCGATGATGCCCGAATCAATGGTGTAGAGAAAGGTGGGTGGCGCGATATTGCGTCCCCAGAGGCTTCGCTTGGCGTATTCGCTGTCGCTCCAAAGCGGATTGTCATCTCCGACGCTGTAGTGGGCCCAGCGTCGAATATCGTGCAGGCCGATCGGCTCATAGAGCGCAGCAGCGTGAACATCTCGCCGCAGCCATACCCCAATCAGCGATCGTGCTTTCTCAACCTCTGCGTCATCGAGTCCAGGTGCTTGGCGTGCCTCATCCAGCAGTCGTGGAGCTTGCGCCGAGGTCGCGCTGGGAGTGGGTGCCTCTGCCCCTTCAGCGGAAGGGGTGGGGACCTGGCGCGCCGAGTGGGCCCCCGGGGTGCGTGGATCGGACTCGTTCATGGGCAGGCACGTATCGGATGGCGATGACCGATTATTGGGCAGCGGGGCTCCGGCGCGTTGCCCCTTATACATGCCTAGGTCACATTGTGAGCGTAAAGGCTGTGCGCCTTCTGAGCGAGTTCGGCTTCGATGGCGGCGGCTTCGGCCCGCAGGACTTTGAGGATCTGGCCGGCTTTGGCCACGGGAAGGGTCGCCGAGGGGCCTGCAATCGAAAGCGAGGCGAATACTTCGCCGTGAGGCGCATGGATGGCGACCCCGAAGGCATGTACACCAGGGACCACCTGGCCTGCATTGACGGCGTAGCCCGATCGTTCAGAGTCGCTCAGCATGGCCTCGATCGCGCGCAGCCGGGCCTGTCCCTGCCGAGGCACGCGTGCGAGCCCGCCAGCGATCAGTTCGGATCGCTCGGACACGGGCAGTGCCATCAAAATTGCAACTCCGCCCGCAGACATGACCGCGGGTCGCCGCGTCCCGACCTCGCTGCTGAGCGCCTTGATCGTCGTCGATCCGGCGCGCAATGCGCACACGATGTCTTCTCCGCTTCGTAAATAGAGCGCTGCGACCGCGTCGAGCTTGGTCGCTGTTCGGTTCACCGCCGGACCGGCCAAGGTTTGCACGGCGTGGAGGCCGGGTACCGACAGGCCGAGCTCGAACAACAAAGGTCCAGGCAAATAGCGACGATCGGAAGGCCGTTGTTGCGCCAGCCGCTCGCGGGTCAGGCAGGCAAGGAGTCGCTGGGTGGTGGCCCGATCAAGGCCACAGTGCTCGGCAAGATCCGAAGCGCGCCAGCCAAACGCACCGTTCAGAGCGAGCTCGCGGAGCAGGCGCGCGGCACGTTCGACGGTCTGGGTACCGGATCGCGAACTTTTTCTCCTTGGGACAGCTTGCGGCATGGGGACGTTTCGGGTGACGATCTCATATTGTAAGACGCAGACCGTCCACCATCGGTCTGCCCGGTGACACAAACCTTGGGGCGGTTCAAACTGCGGCATCGTCGGTGCGCCCTCGGTGTTTTTCGCTCCAACCGATTTCACGGTGCGGCGTACCGACTGCTCTCGTCGAGGAGACCGCTTGAGCCCCATCGCTCGGGATCTATCCGAATACGTCTGCGAGGACGACGAAGCTCGTTTTCCGCCTCTCGCCCGATCTCGCGCGGTGGACGCGGTCACTGACTGCGTGGGATGCATGATGGCGGGATCGCGAGAGCCCTTGGCCGAACGAATTGCCCGGACCCTGGCGGCCGCTGGATCGGGGCAAGGCTCGGTCATGGCGGGTCGTGCGTCGAGTGCTTCGGCCACGGACGCTGCGCTCTACAACGGAGCAGCGGCTCATGCCCTGGATTACGATGACACCAACCATCCCGCTTACGCGCACCCTTCTGCTGTCCTCGTTCCCGCACTGCTCGGGGCAGCGGCACTTGGGCCTTTGAGTGGGCGTGAATTGATCACTGCGTACCTGATCGGTTTTGAAGTGTTTGGCAAGCTTGGACGTGCGCTCAACACTGCGCATTACCGACGTGGCTGGCATGCCACGGCCACTTTTGGAACCCTGGCTGCGGCCGCCTCGGTAGCGCGTGCTCTGCGGCTCGATCGTCCCCAGACCGTCGCCGCATTGGGCATTGCAGCTTCGGCGGCGGGTGGATTGCGAGCCAATTTCGGAAGTATGGTCAAGCCCTTGCATGCAGGCTATGCGGCGCGAAATGGACTGCTGGCAGCGTTGCTTGCGCGCGAGGGCCATGACGCCAGCGATCATGCGCTTGAGCACGACTATGGTTTTTTTAAGTTGTTCGCGGGTGACGGGGGATATGACCCGCAACCCCTGCACAGCTGGGGAGAGCCGCTGGAGATCCTGACGCCGTATGGGCTGGCGCTCAAGCCGTACCCGTCTTGTGGCGCGACCCATACGGGTATCGAGGCTGCTCTCGAGATCCGGGCCCGGGTCGGCGGGGCGGTGCCCGATCGAGTGGTTGCGGGGGTGTCCGAGCTTCATTTTGCGCCGCTCATCCATGTGCAGCCAGCGCGCGGCCTCGAGGGCAAGTTCAGCCTCCACTTCTGTCTGGCTGTCGCCTTGCTCGAGGGCGAGCTCAATCTTGCGAGCTTCAGTCAGGATCGGGTCGATAACCCCCGGATCCGATCTCTCATCGAGCGCACCATCATGGAAGTCGACCCGTCTGTGGGGGATGGGGCCGAGTTCCCCACCCGGGTCCGGGTTTGGCTGGCCGGGGGGCGCACCGAGGAATGTTTCATCCCGTTGGCACAAGGCAAACCCGAGCGGTGGTTTTCGCCCGAGCAGATGCGTCGCAAGTTCGACGACTGCCTGCGCGGGTTCGTCCCTCAGGCCGCTGATGCGCTTTTTGCGTCGCTCCGGGGTCTTGATGACGCGATGACTTTGAGTGAGCCGGGGGCGCTGCTCTCAAGGCTTCGGGCCTGTGCCCCTGCCTCGAGCCATTGATGTTTACGATCCGTTTCAGTCTGGCAGGAGTCTCATGATGAATCGAACGCTCTTACGAGTACTGTGTCTGGCGCCTTGTGCACTCGCCTCACTCGCTCCCGCAGTGGCGCAGGCCGACGAATGGCCGCAGGCCCGCGTGATCAAGCTCATCAATCCTTATGCGCCAGGCGGCTCGACCGAGAGGGTCGTTCGAATGGTGGCGCAGCGCCTGACCGAAACGCTCAAGCAGTCGGTCATCGTCGAAAACCGTCCTGGGGCGGGCTCAAACATCGGCAATCAGGCAGTGGCACAGGCGGCGCCCGATGGCTACACCTTGCTGAACGGCACCAGCAGTCTGGCCATCAACGTGTCGCTCTACTCGAAGCTTGCTTACGATCCGATTCGCGATCTTGCGCCCGTCGTTCTGCTGACCCAGTCTCCGAATGTGCTTGCGGTCCATCCGTCCCTGCCCGTCAAGTCGGTGGCGGAATTGATCGACTATGCCAAAGCCCATCCCGGAAAACTGAACTACGGGTCGTCGGGCAATGGCGCGACCAACCATCTGGCCATGGAAAAGCTCAAGAGTGACGCGGGCCTGCAGATCGTTCATGTGCCCTACAAGGGCGGCGGCCCTGCGATGGCCGATCTGATCGCTGGCCAGATTCAGGTGATGTTCAATCCGCCTTCGTCCCTGATGCCCCACCATGCAACTGGACGGATGCGTGCCTTGGCCGTCTCGAGCATCAAGCGACTCGAAGGACTTGATCTTCCGACCATCGACGAGAGCGGTCTGAAGGGTTTTGAGTCCGGCGTTTGGTTTGCGATTTTTGCTCCGGCCGGTACCCCACGACCCATCATCGACCGGATCAACGCCGACCTCAATCAGATGCTTCGGGATCCGGCGACCAGCGCCCAGCTCACCAAAGCCGGCTTGATTCCGATGGGAGGGTCGCCCGAGCAGCTTGCGCAGATGCTGCGAGACGAGGTTCAGTCTTGGGCCAAGGTGATCAAGGCCTCTGGAGCGAGGATCGACTGATGAGCAATACCAATTGGGCGGAACGCCCGCTCGCAGGCCGTGTGGCCCTGGTCACGGGTTCGGCGAGGAATATCGGCAAAGCGATTGCTTTGGGCTTTGCCGGTGCCGGTGCCGATGTCGTCATCAACGGCCGCGAGCAGGGGGCGGCGCTCGAAGCAATTGCTGCACAGATCCGCGACCTCGGCGTGCGCTGCCTCGCGGTGGCGGCTGATGTATCGACCCCAGAGGGCGTCGCTCATCTGGTTGACCGGTCTACTGAGGAACTCGGGCGGGTCGATGTCGCGGTGTCCAACGTAGGTCTGAGGCTTCATCAGCCGTTTCTTGAAATCAGCGTCGAGGATTGGCATCGGACGCTCAACACCAGCCTGAGCTCTGCCTTCTACATGGCCCGTGCGGTGATCCCCGGAATGATGGAGCGGGGCTTTGGACGGCTGATCCATATCTCGGGTCGCGACGGATTTTTCCCGATGGCCAATCGAGCCCACAACGTGACGGCCAAGGCCGGTCTTCATGCCTTCGCGAAAGCGTTGGCCCTTGAGTTCGGCCCGGCCGGGATCACGGCCAATACAGTCGCGCCGGGTCTTATCGACACCGAGCGCGACCTCAACCACTATCCCGATTATGCCGAGCGCGTCCGCACCCGTGTCGCCCAGATGCCTGCGCGGCGCATTGGCCAGCCCGATGACATCGGTCGGGCCTGTGTCTATCTCGCTACTGCAGGTAATTTTGTCACCGGACAGTTGCTGCATGTGAATGGCGGTGAGTACATGTATTGAGCGGTTGCGGCCCGTTTCTGCACGCGCTTTCTGTGTGCCTCCGATTTGACCGGGAATCTTGTTTCTGGCTATTATCTAAGGCTTATCTCGGGGGTCGTTAGCTCAGCCGGTAGAGCAGCGGACTTTTAATCCGTTGGTCGGCGGTTCGAATCCGCCACGACCTACCAACACCATTTTCATCTATGTCGGCG
>JBIKVK010000207.1:0-6230 GCA_044356835.1 Burkholderiaceae bacterium | reverse complement strand
AGAGCCCTGAGCTTGCCCGAGGCCACGTGCTGGGCTCCGACGCCTGCGGCTGCGAGCATGAGCTGAATCTCATTGCCCAGCAAGGCGGTGACTGTGAATGGCGAGCCTTTGTAGGGGATGTGGACCAGATTCCACCCGGCAGCCCGGTTAATCAATTCAGCCGCCAAATGGGGCGGGGTGCCCGTGCCGGGCGATCCATAGTTCATCTTGCCCGAGGCCTTTTTCGCCGCATCTGTGAATGCGGAAAACGAGTCGACCCCCAGTCCGCTGTTCACGAACAGGACAGCCGGCACGTCGGCCAGAGCAGCGATAGGCTCGAAGGCCTTGACCGGATCGAATCCCATGTCCTTGTAGAGGAACTGATTGGCCGCGAAGTTGTTGGCTGCACCGACGAGCAGCGTATATCCATCGGGTGTGGCCTTTGCGACTTGCAGCGCGGCGATATTGCCCCCGGCACCGACTTTGTTCTCGATGATGACGGGTTGGCCGAGCCGTACGCGCAGATCGTCGCTCATGGCTCGCATGATGTTGTCGCCGGTACTGCCCGCCGGATAGGCGACCACCACCTTGATCGGACGGTCGGGCCACTTCGTTTGGGCCAGCGCGTTCGTTGTGCTCGACATCGAAATGAGGCCCAAAAGGAAGGCGATAGCCGCAGGCATTGCGAGGCGGCGGGAGCGGTCAGACGGACGCATGGCGTTTCCTTTCAGCAGACAGTGACTGTGGAATTGAATGGCTCGGGTGGCCGGTCAGAGGTCGATCCGCATCAGATCATGCGCCAAGCGCAATGGTCCTGTGTAATTCTTCCTGATGTCGTTGACCACGCTCTCCATGAAAGCCGGCCCGACCAGATCAATCGGCATATGGTTCTTCAGGTAGGACTTGAGCACCGGATTGGTGGTATCGAAGTGGCCGAAGTGGGTTGCGACGACCTGCTTTGCGCCGGCTTCGGCGGCGAGCTTGCCCAGCTCATACGGGCTGGTGTGGTCGTTGGTGCCGATTTGGGTTTTCTGCCGAAATGCGAGGGCCTCCTCCGGAAATGTACATTCGTGGATCAGGAGGTCGCAGTCGCGCGCGAAGCGACGCATGGTGTCACACGGCTTGGTGTCTCCGGAGAACGCAATCGACTTGCCCTCGGCCTCGAGGCGAAAGCCGAAGCAGTGAAGAATTTCGGCTTCAATGTGGTCGACATAGTCCGCATAAATACGCACGATTCCGTCATCAAAGATCAACCCGGGGGAGAACTCGGTGACGGCCGGGCGAATCATCTCAATGGACTCCGCCCTTTGCCGATACCGCGCACGGGCACTGATGTCCGCATGAAACGCTCCATTTTCCAGGAGGTGGCCGATGAAATCCTTTGTCCCCGGAGGACCAAATATCTGGGGCTTGACCGTACGGTTGGCCATCCACGAAGCAATCAGGAAATAGGCCGAGTCTTCGATGTGATCGAAGTGCAGATGGCTGATAAAGACATGGTTGACGGTCGCGGGATTGACGTTGGCTCGGACCATCTGCCGAGTGGCGCCGTGCCCGATATCCAGTAAATAGTGCCGGCCGCTCACCGTCACCAAAATCGAGGAGTGTCCTCGGTCAGGGTCGGCGAGGGCCGCTCCGGTGCCCAGCAGGGTGATGCGTATGCTCATGGTTCAATTTGATGTTCGATGATTTGGATACGGGCTTGAACGGGACATGGGCCGGCGATAAATGATGAACCTTACTGGCGAACTCGCTGGATTTGATTCAGCAGGGCTGCGATGCCGAAGGTCCAGGGCAAGATATCGCAGCTGAGCCTGACACGGTTGACCAGGGTCCCGAGTCGCGGTGTGCACACACAGACCCGATCGCCGATCTCGTGGGTGAAACCTTGCCCAGGACCGCGGCGGTCCTGGGTGGGCGCAATCATGGTGCCGAGGAACAGCATGAAACCATCGGGATACTGATGGTTGCGGTTGATCGCCTGCGCTACCAGGTCGAGCGGATCGCGGCTCATGCGACCCATGGAACCTTCGGCGTTCAGTTTGAAACCCTCCGGGCCATTCACCTCAAGGCATAAGGTGCTGCGGCGCACAGCGTCCATAGTGAAGTGGCGGTCAAAGAGCCGGATGAAGGGCCCGATCGCGCATGAGCCATTGTTGTCCTTCGCGCGCCCCAGAAGCAAGGCGCTTCGGCCCTCGAAGTCGCGCAGGTTGACGTCATTGCCAAGGCTGGCACCCAGCGTTTCGCCGCGGCTATTGACCGCGAGGACGATCTCGGGCTCCGGGTTGTTCCATTCCGACCCTGGGTGGATACCGACGTGCGCGCCCGTTCCCACCGCGGACAGGACCGGCGCTTTTGTGAAGAGCTCTGCATCGGGGCCGATACCCACCTCCAGATACTGCGACCACGCCCCCCGTTCGATGAGGACCCGCTTGACCTCAGCGGCCTGCGCCGATCCTGGCACCACCGACGTCAGATTATTGCCGAGGATGGAGGACAGCTCGTGACGAATGCCCTCGGCGAGTGCTGGATCGCCCCGGGCCTGCTCTTCGATGACACGCTCCAGCATGCTCGACACGAAGGTGACGCCGCTCGCCTTGAGCACTTGTAGATCGCAGGGGGCCAACAGCCATGGCCTGGCGGGATCGCGGCGGTCCTCGTCGCTGTTGTCCAGAACCGGGCCGATGTCGGCGACCACATGGAGTGCGCCTGCGCCGATGGATTGCTGAATCCGATCGGCCGGATCATCGAGCTCGAGCACCTGACTGCAGGTGTTACCGAGCGGGCTTAAATCAAGCAAGCGACCGTGATCGAGCGTGACCGGCACGGCCCCGCGGCCAGGCAGCCAGACGCGTCCAACCAGCCGGGCTTGCGCGTAATCGTCGGGCAATGAAGCCGACAGCCTTTCTTGCATTGGAGCGACTGGCCCATTCATGGCGGGATGATCATCCTTCTTAAAGTGATGTGTGTCCGTGGATCTCGAGCAGCTGGTTGAGCGCTGCGCTCCAACCCGACTCGAAGCCCATGGCTGCATGCGCATCACGGCCTTCGGCGTCGACATGATGAACGTAGGCCTGATAGCGGGTTCCGCCCCCGGAGTGGAGATCGAATCGAAGCTCGCATACAAAGCCAAATCCAGGGCGCTCGATCGCCTGAGGTTTGAAGCCGGGCCCGAGCAGGTTGGTCCAAACCAATCGATGCGGCGTCTCGACGGCCAGAAAACACCCGGCACCCTCAGGCAGAACTGTTCCCTCAGGCGATTGCATGGTGGTCGAGAAAATGCCTCCCGGCCGGGCGTCGATCGCGCACGCAACCACCCGCCACGGTCTAGGACAGAACCATGGCATCAGCCGCTCCGGGATGGTCCAGGCCTCAAAACATTGTTCGGGGCTCAGCGGGATATCTCGGACCAGCTGAAGCGTCAAATCTTCGTTGTTGTGCATCTCTGCGTCACTTGCTGTGGGAGTAGCCCAAAGACCACGCTCGGCTGTGCAACCTGCTTAGGCTTTACGTATTGGAAACGATTATTGTCCGTTTAATCAAGTTAGGACCTGAGTGCGCCTCTAACATCCTGGATTCAGGCCCTAGTGACCGGATCTCGAAAGAGTGACGGCTTTATCGATCACTGACAAAAAAATGAGAGGAGACATCCATGAGAGACACTCGGCGCAAACTCTTAACGATCCCATTGTTGCAAGCGTTGCCGATCAAAACCGCTTTCGCGCAAGAGTATCCATCAAGGCCGATTCGGGTCATCGTACCCACGGCGACGGGCACTGCTACGGATGCGTGCACCCGGTATCTGGCAAGAGCGCTTCAGTCTGACCTGAACCAGCAGGTAATTGTCGAGAACAAGCCAGGTGGGGACGGTGTGATCGCGACTGATTTTGTTCATCGCTCTCCGGCGGATGGGTACACCCTGCTTTCGAGCTTCGCCTCTCATTACATCCATCAATGGGTGGGCAAGGTCTCGTTCGATGCGGTCAACGACTTCGTACCGATCATTCGGTATGGCGCCACGGCGGTTGTCCTTGCCGTTGCGTCGAACTCTCCGTTCCGCTCGCTTCGCGAGCTGATCGATGCGGCCCAGAAGAACCCGGATCAGCTCACCTACGCATCCGCCGCATCCACCTCGACCATGTGCGCTGCATTGCTGGAGAGCATGGCAGGGGTCAAGCTCAGGCTGGTGCCCTACAAATCCTCGCCTCAATCCGTGATTGATGCGGCATCGGGTATGGTGAACATGACGTTTGCGGGTGTCGCTGCGGCTCTTCCGCTCGTTCAGTCTGGACGTGTCCGCATTCTTGCAGTCTCCACCCCACGCCGCTGGTACAACCTCCCAGAGGTACCGACCATGGATGAGGGTGGGGTGGCGGGCTTCGACCTCGCCGTGCCCACCTGGATCTTTGCTCCTCGCGGAACCCCGTCGCCCGTGATCCTCAAGTTGTCCGAGACCTTGACCCGTGCGGCCTCATCGACCGAGTTTCGAGACTTTGCCCGCAACACGGGACTGGACGTTGATGTCCAGGGGCACCAGGTGGCTCAGGCGGCAGGGCCCGCTGAATTGGCCAAGTGGGGGCGCCTTGTTTCACTGGCCAAGTTGAGCCCGACTTGATCCCGGTCTCGGTGAGTCAGACCAGAGGCAGGTCGCGCTTCTGCTGCTTCGAACGAGGAGACGCTCAATGATGCGGATGCTTGCCGCTGTCATGTACGAACAGGGCTTGCCCACCCCCTTTGCTGAATCCCGTCCGTTTCGCATCGAGGAGGTCGAGCTGGATCCGCCCGGTCCGGGCGAGGTGCTGGTCGAGATCCGAGGTGCTGGCCTCTGCCATTCCGATTTGTCCGTCGTGGAAGGGATGCGCAAGCGGCCCATGCCGATCGTGGGTGGCCACGAGGGCGCTGGGATCATTCGCGAGATCGGTCCGGGAGTCACCGGGCTGTCGGTGGATGATCATGTGGTCATGACCAATGTCACCGGGTGTGGCCAATGCCGGGCGTGCCGGTCAGGCCGTCCGGGGCTGTGTCAGGCCATCACCACTTCGCGAGTTCAGGGTCAAATCGCGACAGGGGCGCGCCGTTTGAGACTGTCGGACGGTGGCCGCCTCAATCATTACAGCGGCCTCTCTGTGTTCGCCCAGTTCGCGGTCGTGGTCCCGGGCTCGACCATTCGAATCGACAAGGAGGTGCCTTTCGATATTGCCGCGATGTTGGGTTGTGGCGTCATGACCGGCGCGGGCGCCGTGTTCAACAGCGCGCGAGTGCAGCCGGATTCGTCAGTTGCAATCATCGGGCTGGGCGGGGTGGGCCTGACTGCGGTGATGGCTGCACGGGAGGCGGGGGCACGCCACATCATTGCCATCGATGTGCTGACCCACAAGTTTGATCTCGCGCGCGCTGTGGGCGCGACCCATTGCCTCGATGCACGCGACCCCACGCTAACGCAGGAAGTGAATGATTTGACCCATGGCGGTGTGGACTATGCATTCGAAATCTCGGGGAGCCAGAGCGCCATGGAACTGGCTCAATCGCTTGTTGTGAGGGGCGGGGAGGTCGTCTGCGTGGGAGTTGGCAGCAGCGAGGCCACTTTCCCGGTCCGTCAGTGGCCGCTGGTTACTGAGGAGCGCGTTGTCCGCGGCTCGTTCATGGGAGGAGGCATTCCCCTGCGTGACATCCCCCGCTATATCGAGCTGTTTCGGCAGGGGCGCATGCCGCTGGACAGACTTCGGAGCGGGCGCATCGGTTTTGATCGTTTGAATGAAAGTCTCGATCTGCTCCACCATGGATCAGTCGTTAGGCAGATCCTGCTGCCGCACGGGGCATAAGTCAGGTCCTCGAAGGGGCGCGATCTCACCTCGGGTGTGGATTGGTGATGTTGACCTTCCAGACGCGAAAGGCGCCGTACTGCTCAGGACATGAACTCGCCGCCATTGCAGTGGAAGACCTGTCCGGTGATGTAGCCAGAGTGCTCAGACACGAGGTGCATGCATAAAGCGGCTACGTCCTCGGGAGTGCCCAGTCGGCGCACGGGCACCGCCTGCACCCTGCGCTGAAACTCCTCCTGAAAGCCGGGATGGGTCTCGTTGGAACGGGTGGTCTCGACCACACCTGGAGCGATCGTGTTGGCGGTGATGCCATGGGGGCCAAATTCCAGGGCAATCACCTTGGCGAGCGCATGGAGGCCAGCCTTGCTCGCTGAAACATGAGCCCGGTGCTCTTTGGGGTAGAAGGCCGTTCGTCCCGCCATGTGGATG
>JBIKVK010000031.1:0-20851 GCA_044356835.1 Burkholderiaceae bacterium | reverse complement strand
GCGCCCACACGCGCGCTCCATCGTACCGGAATAACCGTGAATCGCCCTTAATCTGCTTGACCCCTCGGCCCTGACTGCCTACCATCCGCGGATGGATCAAGAACTCGAAACGCTCGAGGCCCAGTTGTCCTCGCTGATCGCCAACATGCGCCGGCTGATCGACGAAAACGAACGCCTCGCAGCGCAACTGGCGCAATCGCAGTCGGACAATGCCGAACTCCGGGCGCGAATTGCCGAGGCCCGCTCCCGCGTGCATCTGGCGTTGTCCCGTTTGCCCGGCGAGGGCGTGTTCTTCGGCGAGCCGGCTCAAGGCTCCGAGGATCGCTCATCGCGGGTGATCGAGCCGCAGGCGGTTGCCGCAGCCTGAGCCGAGCCTTCCACCGACGCCGATCAATCCCCAAAGGTCGCCATGGAACCCATCGAACTGCGCATTCTGGACCGTGACTACCGCCTGACCGTATCCGAGGACGATCGCGATCGATTGATCCAGGCTGCCGGCATGGTTGATCGCAGGATGCGTGATATTCGCGATGCCGGGAAGCTCACGAGCGCAGACCGCATTGCCGTGTTGGCCGCACTCCAGTTTGCCCATCAGCTGATTGGCGAGTCGGAAGCAGCGGCTGCGTCTCCGAACGCCGAGGTCCAGCGCCGCATCCGACGTGTCAATGAAACGCTGCAGAGCGAACTGAAGGCGCAGGAATCCCTGTTCTGAATCAGTGCTCGGCAGAGACTGCGGGATACAATTAGTGGGTGCCCTGCGGTGTTCGATCGGGTCCTACATTCCTTGAACCAATGTATCGAAACCAGGTCGCGGCGATTCGCGCTCCGCTGTTGTGATCGTCCCTCGTCGGATGAACCTGATGCGGAGCCTGCTGCGGCCGACCTGAACCTTACGGTTCAGGATGCGGGCCCGCCGGCATTCGCGGGGCACCTCTAAACATGGCCGTTTTGCGCATCCCCGCCCACTACATGCGAGGCGGCACCAGCAAGGGCGTGTTCTTCGTGGCCGATGACCTGCCGGCCGACCCCCAACTCCGAGACCGGCTGCTTCTGCGGGTGGTGGGCAGCCCGGACCGGTACCACAAGCAGATCGACGGGATGGGCGCCGCAACCTCCAGCACCAGCAAGGTGGTGATCGTATGGCGCTCGAACCGGCCGGACACCGACGTCGAGTATCTGTTTGGTCAGGTGGCCATTGATCGTCCGCTGATCGACTGGTCCGGCAACTGCGGCAACCTGACCACTGCGGTCGGCCCGTTTGCCATCGCGCGGGGCCTCGTCCAGGCGCCACGATCGGGCACAGCGATCATCCGCATGTGGCAGGCCACGCTCGAACAATCGATCATTGCGCGGGTACCGGTCGAAGGCGGCGAGCCCTGCGAGGACGGGGCTTTCGAATTGGACGGCGTCAGCTTGCCCGCCGCAGAGATCGGTCTTGAGTTTCTCGAACCGGGCGATCGGCGCGGCGCTGACCGAGCGCCGCCCCCCGGGGTTGAAGCCCTAGAAACATCCGGTGCGCCCCTCGAAATGTTTCCCACCGGCCGGGCGATCGACCGGATCGAGGTGCCCGGCCTGGGCCCGATCGAAGCCACCCTGATCACTGCGGGAAATCCGACCGTGTTCGTGGAGGCCGCCGCCTTCGGGCTCTCCGGCATCGAGCTGCAGTCCGATCTGACTTCCGGCAACCCAGTTCTTGAACATCTTGAAGCCACCCGGGCGCGAGCCTCGGTCGCCATGGGACTGGCTCCCGACATCGATTCGGCCTCGCGGCTTCGACCCGCCACACCCAAGATCGCATTCATCTCGCCGCCTCGTACCTATACCGCCTCGGATGGCCGAAAGGTCGAAGGCACCGAGCTCCACCTCTGCGCTCGCATCCTGTCGATGGGAGCGCTCCATCACGCCATGACGGGCACTGGGGCCGTTGCCATCGCAGTGGCAGCAGCTGTGCCCGGCACGTTGGTGCATCGCATTCTGCAGGATCACCATGACCCGGTGCGCACCGTCTTCGGACATCCTTCTGGCCGCCTCACTGTAGGCGCCCAGGTCAGTTTTGAGCGCGGACGCTGGAGTCTGGTGCGTGCGCTGATGAGTCGAAGTGCCCGGACGCTGATGGAAGGACGGGTTGTGATCCCAGCCCGGACGCTGGAAGCACCCGGGCTCCAGGGCTGAACCCATGCCGTTCTGGCTGATGAAGTCCGAGCCCGACGAATGTTCATTCGACGATGCACTGTCGGCTCCCGGATGCACCGTACCGTGGGTCGGCGTTCGCAATTATCAGGCGCGCAACTTCATGCGCGATGCCATGCAAATCGGCGACGGGGTGTTTTTTTACCACTCGAGCTGCCCGGAGCCCGGCATTGCAGGTCTGGCCGAAGTAGCCTCGGACGCCTACCCTGACCCGACCCAGTTCGATCCGAAGTCGCCCTATTTCGACCCACGAAGCGACCCCGACGCTCCACGGTGGATGTTGGTTGATGTGAAGGCCGTGCGCAAGATCGCCTTGATCGGTCTGGCTGAGCTTCGCGCCCGCCCGGAGCTGGCAGACCTCCAAATTCTGAAGCGAGGCAATCGGCTGTCGATCACCACGGTGACCCCCGAGCACTGGCGCTTCATCTTGAACCTTCGGGCCCACCTCGGCTGATTGCAGATCGGGCGGGGCGACGGGACGGGGTTCGTCGCTCAGCCCCTCGCCCGAGACAGCGTTGCACTCGGCGCTGAGCCCCAAAAGGCAGACAGGACGCCCTACGAACCTTGGACTGCGGAACGGGCCAAGCCCTTGGGCAGGGGAAAGGTCACCTGCTCCTCCACCCCCTCGAGAGTGCGGACCGACCGGACCCCCAGGACCTTCAGCCGCTCGACCACCTGTTCGACCAGTACCTCGGGGGCTGAGGCTCCCGCAGTCACGCCGATCCGCTTGCGGCCGGCGAGCCACTCCGGATCAAGCTGTTCGGCCGACCCGATGAGCCTGGCCTCGCATCCCATCTTTTCGGCGACTTCGCGCAGCCGATTGCTGTTGGAACTCGAGCGCGAGCCGATGACCAGCACGAGGTCGCACTGAGGCGCCATGAATTTGACCGCATCCTGGCGGTTCTGGGTCGCGTAACAGATGTCCTGCTTCTTGGGCTCGGCAATCGCGGGAAATCGGGCGCGCAACGCATCGATCACGGCCCGGCAATCATCGACCGACAGTGTGGTCTGCGTGACATAGGCCAGACGCTTTGGATCGGCCACCTGGAGCCGCGCGACGTCTTCCGCCGTCTCGACGAGATGGATGCCCTCATCGGCCTGCCCCATGGTGCCTTCGACCTCGGGGTGGCCGGCGTGGCCGATCATGATGACTTCACGTCCTTCACGACGTTCGCGGGCCACTTCGACATGCACCTTGGTGACGAGGGGGCAGGTTGCGTCGAAGACTTGAAAACCCCGGCGCTGCGCCTCATCGCGCACCGCCCGCGACACTCCATGCGCAGAAAAAACCAACACCGCGCCTGCGGGGACCTCATCCAGCGTCTCCACGAAAATCGCACCTTTGCCCCGCAGGTCGCTGACGACGTGATCGTTATGGACGATCTCGTGCCGCACATAGACCGGTCCGCCGAAACGCTCGAGTGCGCGTTCGACAATTTCAATGGCGCGATCAACTCCGGCGCAGAACCCCCTCGGCTGGGCCAGTACGACTTCCATTTAGAGCACTCCCAGGATTTCGACATCGAACGAGATCGCTTGCCCGGCCAGCGGATGATTGAAATCGAACAGCACCGAGTCCGGGTCGATCGATTTCAGCACCCCCGCGTAACGCCCGCCGCCCGGCGCAGGCAGCTCGACCAGATCGCCAGGCTCATAGTCCGTGCCCGCAGTGACATGCCGATCGAACACGGCGCGCGAGAGCCTCTGCACCAGCTGCGGGTTGCGCTCTCCAAAGGCCTCCCCGGGGGGCAGGGTGAAGCTGCGACGATCCCCTTCCACCAGGCCGAGCAGGCATCGCTCGAGCGGTTCGGCCAACTGGCCGATGCCCAGCTGCAGCGTGGCCGGCTTATCGCCGAAAGTACTGAAGATCTCCGCCGGGGGCTCCGCGAGCGCAATTCGGTAGTGCAAGGTCAGGTGCGAGTCGGGGACGACCCGCCCGGCGATCGGCTCTGCCCCCACTGCGCTTTGGCTTTTTTGCTCCATCACGCAACGATTCTAAGGGATGTCGACATGACGGTTCCATCCACATGCATCCGTAACCGGCGCGAACGCGCAACCAGCGAATTGAGCGATGCCGAATTGCTGGCCTTGGTGTTGGGCCATCCGCTCCTGCGGCCTCGCACGCTGCGCCGGGCCGAGCGTTTGCTCGGGCAAAGCGGCTCGCTACGCTCCCTGATCGGTGCCTGCTCGGACCCGTTCGCTCACCCAGGTTCATCACCCGCCCTGTGGCGCACGCGCCTGCAGGCGGCTCAAGAGCTCGTTCTTCGCTCGATGCGCCAAGACCTGGGCGAACGCGCAGCCCTGGGTTCGCCTGCGCAAGTGAGGCAATTCCTCTGCCTGTGGCTTAGAGACAAGCCGAGCGAACATTTCGCAGGACTTTTCCTGGATGCCCAGCACCGCCTGATCGCCGCCGAACTGTTGTTCAATGGCACCGTCAGCCAGACAGCCGTCTATCCCAGGGAGGTGGCCCGCCGAGCGCTCGCACTCAATGCCGCCGCGGTGATCGTCGCGCACAATCACCCCTCCGGCGCCGCCGAGCCCAGCGCAGCCGACCGGCTGCTCACCGACCGGCTCCGAGACGCCCTGCAGACGCTGGACGTCCCGGTGATCGACCACTTCATCGTGGCCGGCAATCGCTGCTTTTCTTTCGCCGAGGCCGGGTTGATGACCTGAGTGCCCCGTACCAGGAGCTGCCGGAGCAAGGAGCGCCCCCGGACCGAAGACGCGGCTCCGGAGGCCGCGGGCCGGGGCTTTCCACTGAGGCCCTCCAATTTGACAGTCCAATGATTTGGTGCGTATATTTTCGGGTTTGACACCAAATTCTGGAGAACAACATGGCCCGCGTTTGCCAGGTCACGGGTAAATCGCCGCTCGTTGGCAACAATGTCTCGCACGCCAACAACAAGACCAAGCGCCGGTTCCTGCCCAATCTTCAGAACCGTCGCTTCTGGATCGAAAGCGAGCAGCGCTGGATCCGCCTTCGCGTCAGCAATGCCGCGCTGCGCCTGATCGACAAGAAAGGCCTTGAGCCTGTGCTCGCCGAAATGCGCGAGCGAGGGCAAATCGCCTGAGGCGTCCCCGCCGCCCACGAATGACCGTACGGACAGGTAAAACATCATGCGTGAAAAGATCAAACTCGAGTCGAGCGCCGGAACCGGCCACTTCTACACGACCACCAAGAACAAGCGCACGATGCCCGAGAAAATGGAGATCAAGAAATTTGATCCCGTTGCTCGCAAGCACGTGACTTACAAAGAAACCAAAATCAAGTAATCCCTCCCGGCGCCGTCCGTCCGAGCTGCTGCTGGACGGATCCCAAACCACCCGTCCAGGCGAAAGCCTCGACGGGTTGTTTTTTTAGCGTGCGACCGCGTACGAGCGAATCCGCAGGGACATGTTCTGCAAGGCTGGAACCCCGCTGGCTTCGGCACGCTGGCACCACTGCTGAAGCATGAGGACCAGCTGCTCAGCCGATCGATTGGACCGCTCCCAGATCTCGCCCAGATCCCGACGCATCTCGATCAGAAGGCTCAAGCGCTCACTCGCGGCGAGCACCCGCGGCAGTTGTTCACGCTCATTTCCCGAGAGCCGACCTGCGTCCAGGTGCAACCAGTGGCGTGCCGATTCAAGCAGATTGCCCTCGGGCAAACGCAGGGCGCGCAGGCGGCTGGCCTCCTCGGCACAGGCCTTTCGCAGGGACCGGGCAAACTGATGCATGACGTCATACCGGTGGGCAATGACCGCCTGCAGGGCATCGAAATCCACTACCGTACGGGTATCAGACAGACGGGGGCGGGGCGCAATCTTCTTCACCCGCGCGAGCCCGAAGGCCTGCAGGATGCGGATGTACATCCAGCCGATATCGAACTCGTACCACTTGTTGGAAAGCTTGGCGGAGGTCGGAAAGGCGTGGTGGTTGTTGTGCAACTCCTCGCCTCCGATCAGAATGCCCCAGGGCAGGATGTTGGTGCTCGCATCCGGGCAATCGAAATTGCGGTAGCCCATGGCATGCCCCAGACCATTGATGACGCCCGCGGCGAGCACGGGGATCCAGAGCATCTGGATGCCGAAGACGGTCAGGCCCAGAGCGCCGAACAGAAGGACATCGAGAGCAAGCATCACCAGCACACCCATATACGGGAAGCGGGAATACAGTCGGCGCTCGATCCAGTCGTCCGGGGTCCCATGACCATATTTTTCAATGGTGTCCCGGTTGGCCGCCTCCGCGCGGTAGAGTTCGGCGCCCTCCAGAAGCACCTTTCGGAGACCCCATCGGACGGGGCTGTGGGGATCCTCGTCGCCCTCGCACTTGGCGTGGTGCTTGCGGTGAATGGCCGCCCACTCGCGCGTGACCATTCCGGTGGTCAGCCAGAGCCAGAAACGGAAGAAATGGGCGACCGCGGGGTGGAGATCAAGCGACCGATGCGCCTGACAACGATGAAGAAAGATCGTGACCCCGGCAATCGTGATGTGGGTCGCAACCAGCGTAAAAATGACGATCTGCCACCAGGCCGCGTCAAGCAGTCCCTGGTCCAGAAACAGCAATAAATGATCGAGCAATGGAACCTCCTCTGGATACGGCTTTGGCGTAATGCCCAAACCTCACCCTTTCCACGATTCTACCCTCCGACGCTCGCAAAGGCCCAGGGCGTTTCGCCTTGGGATTTCCCGATCCGCACCAGGGGATTCTTTCCAGCGGACGGAGCCACGTCTCGAATCGTGATGCCCTGCCGCCCATCGTCGAGGTCAGGCAGCCTTCCAGCGCACACCGAAGAAACCATCCGTACCGTGTCGATGAGGCAGCAGATTCAAAAGACCATCCACACAAAAGTCGTCCGCCTGATCGATGCCCTGCGCCGCCAGGACCTCGCACGCCGGCTCTCGGCGGAACTGGGGGAAAGTCCTCTCAAACCACTCAACCTGCTGCTCGTTTTCCTCGGCCAGCAGGCTGCACGTCCCGTAAACCAGCACCCCGCCGGGACGTACCAGGGTCGATGCGGCTCGCAACAGTCCCCTCTGTTCCTCGACCAGACGAGCGAGATCGCGAGGCCCGATCCGCCACTTCAGGTCGGGGTTGCGCCGCCAGGTGCCGCTGCCGCTGCAGGGAGCATCCACCAACACCGCGTCCGCCCGCCCCGAGAGCCGCGTCAACTTGGGGTCCGACAGGCTGTCGATCGCGAAGGGCTGAACGTTGCTTGCACCGCTCCGAGCCAGCCTCGGGTGGAGCCTGCGCAGCCGCTCGACCGACACATCGCAGGCAAAAATCTGTCCCAGCGAACGCATCGAGGCGGCCAGCGCCAGAGTCTTGCCTCCGGCCCCCGCGCACAAATCGATCACAGTCTGACCGCGACGCGCCCCCACGAGCAGGGCGAGTAGCTGACTGCCCGCGTCCTGGACCTCAATCTGACCACTGGTGAAGGCCGCGCATTGCTCGAGCGCGGGACGACCTTCGACCTCCAGAGCAAGGGGGATGCGCTCGATCGGACGAGCGGCAATGCCTTCGCTCGCCAGCGCGGCGAGCACGGCGGCGGGGTCCGCTTTCAGCGAGTTGACCCGCAGATTCAGCCGTGCGGGCTTCAACATGGCCTCTGCGATCGCCCGGGCGGTCTCGGCCCCGAATCGAGCCACCCAGCGCTCCGCGATCCACTCGGGAACACTCGACCAGAGCGCAAGAGCAGCGACCGCGTCCGACGCCTGCAGGGCATCCAAGCCCCGGCTGGCCGAATCGACGCTCGACGAATGTGCGAGCCAGGCCCGCTCGGCCGAGTCGGGCACCGGAAGCGAACTGCGTGAGCCCGCATTGGGCCAGGCTCCTCGCAAAGCCAGTGAAAGCAGCGCCAGACGGCGCTCGATCGGGCCCGTTCCACCCTGGGCGAGGTGGGCATAGCGGCGACGGTTGCGCAAAACATCGAAGACGGTTTCTGCGATCTCGGCCCGATCCCTGCGACCCAGTTCCGGACGTGCCCGCATGAAACGGCGCAGGGCCAGGTCGGCAGGACCCGACAGCGCGAGCACGCTCGACAGAGCGCCCATGACCGGCAGGTCCTGCGGAGGACCGGAATCGGGGCGGTCACGCCGTCGGCGCCTCTCGATCATCCGGGCCATGCGCTCATTTCCTTTCGGGCATGCTCGTCGATGCGAACCCGCGAACCGTCGATCCGCAAACGCCCTTCGAGATGCCAACGCAGCGCCATTGGGTACAGGCGATGCTCGACCGCGAGCACTCGCGCGGCGAGCGAATCCTCAGAGTCGTCGTCGTGAACAGGGACAGCGGCTTGCGCGATGATGGGCCCGGTATCCACGCCCGCATTCACATAGTGCACGGTCGCACCATGCACGCGAACCCCGGCCTCAAGTGCCCGGCGATGGGTCGCCAGGCCAGGAAACGCAGGCAGCAGCGAAGGATGGATGTTGAGCATCCGGCCTGCGAAAGCGTCCACCAGCGGTGCGCCCAGAACGCGCATGAAACCGGCCAGAACCACGGCGTGAGGATCGAAAGCGGAAATGCTGCGACCGAGCGCATCATCGAAAGCGACCCGGTCGGGAAAAGCCTTGCGATCGATAGCCTCGACCGTCAAGCCCAAGCCACGGGCCACGTCGCAGCCGGGCGCTTCCGGCCGGTCGGTGATCACGCCTGCGATACGCGCCGACCATCGCTCGGCAACACACGCTCGCGCAATCGACTGCAGGTTGCTGCCCCTTCCGGAGAACAGCACGACGATCCGTTTCATCGAAATGATCATAGCACTCGCCCGGCAGGCCCCCTGCGGCGCCCTATAATCACGGGTTTTGCTTATCGGAGTTCGGTTCGATCGCGCCCAGGCCTGCCCGGATGACTTGAAGTCGTCGACACCGGGATGCCTTGTTTGGAGCCTGAGGCCCAGCCATCGCACCCACCCACATGCAGATTTTCCGTCACTTGCCGCCGCGGTCGCAGCGCACGCCCTGTGCCCTCACCATCGGCAATTTCGATGGCGTGCACCGCGGGCATCAAGCCGTGATCGAACAGCTGCGGACGCGGGCTCGGGCGCAGGGCTTGCCCGCCTGCGTATTGACCTTCGAGCCCCATCCGCGTGCCTATTTCGCAGCATTGGGAGTGGCTCCCGCCGCACCCGCCCGGATCCAGACCGCGCGCGACAAACTCGCCGCCCTGTCGTCCCAGGGCATTGACCGCGTTTGCATTGCCCGATTCGATCGCCGCATGGCCAGCCTGTCGGCCGAGGACTTCTTCGAACAAATGATCGTCGAGGGCCTGATGGCCCGCCTGTTGTTGGTCGGCGATGATTTCAAGTTCGGCCGCGGACGTACTGGCGACTTCACTTCGCTCTGCCGCTGGGCCTCCCGGCGCGGCATCGAAGTGGCCCAAATCGAGACGCACGAGGAGGCGGGCAAGCGGGTTTCGAGTTCCGCCGTGCGGCAGGCACTCGCTGAGGGTGACTTCGATCGGGCCCGGGCCCTGCTCGGCCGCCCTTACACGATGAGCGGACATGTGCTGCACGGCCGCAAGCTCGGCCGAACCATCGGTTTCCCCACACTGAACCTGCGCGTACCCTTCGAGCGCCCGGCCGTATCGGGCATCTTTGTGGTCCGGGTTCATGGTTTGGGCGATCAGCCGCTGCCCGGTGTGGCCAGCCTGGGAACCCGACCCGCCGTCGAGGCCAACGGTCGTTTGCTGCTTGAAGTCCATCTGTTCGATTTCTCGCGTCAGGTCTACGGACAGCGGATCAGCGTCGAGTTTCTTGAGAAGATACGAGATGAGCAGCACTACGCTTCACTGGATCTGCTGACGGCACAAATTGAACGAGATGCCGGACACGCTCGGGCCTTTTTCGCCCGCCGTGACCGGCCCTGACAGGCACCCGGAGAACCCTCATGGCCGAAGGCAAGCCCAACGACCCGGCAGGCAGCAACTGGCGCGACACACTGAATCTGCCCGAGACCCCTTTTCCGATGCGGGGCGATCTCGCCAAACGCGAACCGGCCTGGACCCAAGCATGGCAGGACAAAGGGATCTACCGGCGCATTCGAGCCGCCTCACTGGGGCGGCCGGTGTGGGTACTTCACGACGGTCCCCCATATGCCAACGGCGACATCCACATCGGTCATGCCGTCAACAAGATCCTCAAGGACATCATCGTCAAGAGCCGGAACATGGCCGGCTTCGATGCCCGCTATGTGCCAGGCTGGGATTGTCATGGCATGCCGATCGAGATCCAGATCGAGAAGAAGTTCGGTAAAAACCTGCCCCCCGCCGAAGTGCAGTCCAAATCGCGCGCCTATGCGACCGAACAGATTGCCCGCCAGAAAAAGGACTTCATCCGGCTGGGCGTGCTGGGGCAATGGGACGATCCTTATCTCACGATGGCCTATCCGAACGAAGCCGATGAACTGCGCGCGCTCGGTCGGATGCTCAAGCGGGGCTTGCTCTTTCGCGGACTGAAACCAGTCAACTGGTGCTTCGACTGCGGCTCGGCGCTGGCAGAGGCCGAGGTGGAATATGCCGATCGGAACGACCCGGCCATCGACGTCGGTTTCCCCTTTCTGGACTCTCAGGCCGATGCCCTGGCTCGCGCCTTCGGCATGGAGCAACTGCCGATCATGCGCGGCTTTTGCGTGATCTGGACCACGACGCCCTGGACCATTCCAGCCAATCAGGCGCTCAATGTGCATCCCGACTTTGAGTACTCTCTGGTTCGAACCACCTGGCAAGGCGCCGAAACCCTGCTCTTGCTCGCCAGCGAGCGCGTGGCCGACTGCCTTGCCGCCTGGTCGCTGGAGGGCACCGTGATTGCGCGCTGCCCAGGCAAGGCGCTCGAGCTGATCCGCTTCGCGCACCCGTTCGCCGGTCGGGAGTCGCCGGTCTATCTCGGCGATTATGTGACGCTCGACAGTGGCACGGGCGTTGTGCACTCGGCGCCGGCGTATGGCATTGAGGACTTTCTGTCATGCCGTCGCTACGGCATGACCGACGCGCAGATCCTGCAACCGGTGATGGGTGACGGCACTTATGTTTCGTCCTTACCGGAATTCGGCGGGCTTTCCATCTGGGATGCCAATCCGAGAATCATCGATACCCTGCGCAGTCAGGGCGTGCTCTTTTCAGCCAAGAAGAGCCCGCACAGCACCATGCACTGCTGGCGGCACAAGACCCCGATCATCTACCGTGCGTCGAGCCAATGGTTTGCGGGTATGGACGTCAGGCCAGCCGACGGAGGGCCCACGCTGCGCGAGACGGCGCTGGCCGGGATCGAGGCTACCCAGTTCTACCCGGGCTGGGGCAAGGCTCGACTGCACGGCATGATTGCCAACCGGCCGGATTGGACCCTCTCCCGGCAGCGTCAGTGGGGGGTTCCGATGGCTTTTTTCGTGCACCGGGAGACCGGCGCGCTGCACCCCCGAACGAACGAATTGCTCGAAGCCATCGCGCAGCGCATTGAACGCGAAGGCATCGAAGCCTGGCAAAACCTCGATCCGTGCGAACTGCTCGGCGATGACGCCGGGCTGTACGAAAAAAATCGTGACACGTTGGATGTCTGGTTTGACTCGGGTACCACCCATCAGACAGTGCTGCGCGGGTCGCACGCAGACCAGTCCGCATTCCCTGCCGACCTGTACCTCGAAGGTTCAGACCAGCATCGCGGCTGGTTCCATTCATCGCTGCTCACCTCATCGATGTTGAATGGATGCCCGCCCTACCGGTCGCTCTTGACCCATGGTTTCGTGGTCGACGGCGAAGGCCGCAAGATGAGCAAGTCTCTCGGTAATGTGATTGCTCCGCAAAAGGTCTCCGACACCCTGGGGGCCGAAATCCTGAGGCTTTGGGTGGCAAGCACCGATTACTCGGGTGAGCTTTCCCTGTCCGACGAAATTCTCAAGCGAGTGGTTGAGTCGTACCGCCGGATCCGAAACACGCTCCGATTTCTGCTCGCCAACGTGGCCGATTTCGAGATCGATCGCCACGCCGTACCGGTCGATGCGATGCTGGAGATCGACCGCTATGCGCTCGCCATGACGGCACGCTGGCAGCAGTCAATTGTTGACGACTATGGCCGCTTCGAGTTTCACCCGGCGATGGCGCGCATCCAGACCTTCTGCTCCGAAGATCTGGGCGCGTTTTACCTGGATATCCTGAAGGACCGTCTCTACACAGCGGCTGCAGACTCGCCCCAGCGCCGTTCGGCCCAGACTGCCCTCTGGCACATCACCAGTGCGCTACTCAAGGTGATGGCTCCGGTCCTGTCATTCACCGCAGAGGAGGCCTGGCCGCTCTTCGCTCCGCAGTTGCACGCCAGCGCCGGAGGAACGATCTTCACGCAGGTCTGGCATCGTTTCCCCGAGGGGCTCGAAGACACCGGGCTGATGGCACGCTGGGAGCGGCTGCGCGCGATTCGCGCCCTTGTGCTCCGGGAACTCGAGGCGGTCCGCAGCTCGGGAGGCATCGGATCATCCCTTCAGGCTGAAATTGAATTGCACCTCAGCGCGGACGATTTCGAGGTGGCCCAATCGCTCGGCGACGACCTGCGATTCGTGATGATCACCTCTCAGGCCCGCGTGGTCAGGGTGGATCGGCCCGAAGCCACCGCGGTGGTCGTGCAGCCCAGCCGGGCCTCTAAATGCGATCGCTGCTGGCACTGGCGAAGCGACGTCGGGGCCGACGCACGGCGTCCGGGACTTTGCGGCCGTTGCGTGAGCAACCTGTTCGGTCTGGGCGAAGAGCGCCTTTTCGCGTAAAACCACGGAACACAGCCCAGGAAGCCCGCGAATGAGTTCCAGCAGATCCCGCCGAGCCTCGGGTCTTGCCCGCTGGTTTGCGATCGCTCTGGCGATCGTACTGGCCGACCAGTTGAGCAAGCAGTTCGTTCTGGCAAGCTTCGCCCCGGGCGAACGACTGGCGGTGATCGCGGGCCTGTTCGACCTCACGCTGCTCTTCAACCGAGGGGCCGCCTTCAGCTTCTTGGCGTCCGCTTCGGGCTGGCAGCGCTGGTTCTTCATCGGCATTGGCATAGCGGCAACCCTCTTTATTACCTGGATGCTGATTCGGCACGGCAGCCAGCGATTGTTCGCAAGCTCGCTTTCGCTCATTCTTGGCGGTGCCATCGGTAACGTGATCGACCGGGTGCTGCGCGGCGAAGTGGTGGATTTCCTGCTGTTCTACCAGGGCGGATGGTACTTTCCGGCGTTCAACCTCGCGGACAGTGCAATCACCCTGGGCGCGATCCTGCTGATCATCGATGAGATCCTGCGCGTGCGGCGGGCGCGCTGATGACCCCGTTCTGAAGAGGTGCAGCCATGGTGCTCGAAGGCAAGCGGATTCTCCTGGGGGTGTCCGGCGGCGTCGCGGCCTACAAGGCCGCCGAACTCGCCCGTAGCCTGCAGCGCTCCGGTGCTCGTGTGCGGGTGGTCATGACGGACGCCGCCACCCATTTCGTCGGCACGGCCACCTTTCAGGCCCTGACCGGCGAGCCGGTCATCGTCGATCAATGGGATGCCCGGATCTCGAACGGGATGGCCCATATCGAACTCTCCCGCAGCGCTGATCTGGTGTTGATCGCCCCAGCAACGGCAGACTTGATGGCCAAGCTCGCGCAGGGTCTGGCCGACGATCTGCTGTCCACCCTGTGCCTGGCGCGCGACTGTCCGCTCCTTGTTGCCCCCGCCATGAATCGCCAGATGTGGGAGCATCCGGCCACCCGGCGCAATGCCCGTCAACTGATCGCCGATGGCGTCGGGCTGATCGGGCCGGGCAGCGGCGAGCAGGCCTGCGGTGAGACCGGCCCGGGCCGGATGCTGGAGCCTGAGGCCATCGTCGAGGCCGTCTGTGCCTATTTCACGCCCAAGCATCTGGCAGGCCGCAGCATCGTGATCACTGCGGGGCCCACCTTCGAACCCATCGATCCGGTGCGCGGCATCACAAACCGCTCGTCCGGAAAAATGGGCTATGCACTCGCCCGGGCCTGCGCGCTGGCAGGGGCCCAGGTCCACCTGATCTCAGGCCCTGTCGCGCTCGATGGCCCCGCCGGCGTCATCCGCACCTCGGTCGTCACGGCCCAGGAAATGCACGACGCCGTGCATGGCGTTCTCGATGCGCAGCACGCCGCGGGTCGGCCGGCAGACTGCTTCATCGGAGTCGCCGCAGTGGCCGACTGGCGGGTGCGCAACGCGAGCACTCACAAGATCAAAAAGACGGACGGCCAGTCTGTACCGACACTCGAGTTCACCCAAAACCCCGACATCCTTGCAAGTGTCGCCCGGCGGCCGAACCCGCCCTACTGTGTGGGTTTCGCGGCCGAAAGCGAGGCGCTGGAGCACAACGGCCGGGAAAAGCTCGCGCGAAAAGCGATCCCCTTGCTGGTCGCCAATATCGGTCCAGACACGTTTGGACGTGATGACAACGAAATTCTGATCCTCGACGGTGAACGCAGCATTGCTTTGCCGCGTGCGAGCAAGGACGAACTCGCCCGGTCGCTGGTCGAGGAAATCGCCCGACGCCTACCCCGCGCCGCATCCCCAACGATCTGATCCGGACGACCGCTGCGATGAATGTTCAACTGCGCATCCTCGATCCCCGCCTGCACGAGCAGATGCCGCGCTACGGGACGCCGGGCTCGGCCGGCCTCGACCTTAGAGCGTGTATCGAAGAGCCCCTTACGCTTGCGCCCGGGGACGCGCAGCTGATCTCGACGGGCATGGCGATGCATCTGGGCGACCCCGGTTATGCCGCGATGATCCTGCCGCGCTCGGGCCTGGGCGTGCGGCACGGAATCGTCCTGGGCAATCTGGTGGGCTTGATCGACTCCGACTATCAGGGGCCGCTCATGGTGTCGTGCTGGAATCGGGGCCGGGCGGCATTCACGATCCAACCCCTGGAACGTATTGCTCAAATGGTGATCGTGCCCGTGGTTCAGGCTCGGTTCGAGATCGTGGAGGAGTTCGTGGCCTCGCAGAGAGGTAGCGGCGGTTTCGGCAGTACCGGTCGCGCCTGAGGCGGCCCCGCGCATGAGCGCGGGCCCGGCTTTGCCCGGCGGGTTCGCAGCCGGACGCTCTACTCAGCCCGCTCGGGCCGCAGCCCTCCGGTCTGCGATGGCGTGATCGAGCCGCACCGCATCGGCAACAAATAGACGGATACCTTCAGAGAGCTTCTCGCTCGCCATTGCGTCTTCATTCAGAGCGAATCTGAAACCGGGCTCGTCGAAAGACAGGCGCTCGATCGTTTCAGCGGCCGACCCCGCCGGGTCCAGACAGCGCGCAACCGGGCGCTCGTCCAGCTGCAATTGCTCGAGCAGCTCTGGGCTGATGGTGAGCAAATCGCATCCAGCCAAAGCGCAAATCTGCCCCACATTGCGGAAACTCGCGCCCATCACCTCGGTACGATAACCGTGCCGCTTGAAATACGCGTAGATACGGCGCACCGAAAGCACCCCGGGATCTTCCTCCGCTGCAAAGTCACGACCATCGCGCCGCTTGTACCAGTCCATGATGCGCCCCACGAAGGGCGAGATCAGGGTGACCCCGGCATCGGCACAGGCAACCGCCTGCGCCAACGAAAAGAGCAGGGTCAAATTGCAGTGGATACCCTCGGACTCGAGTTGTCGGGCCGCGGCGATCCCCTCCCAGGTAGCAGCAATCTTGATCAGGACCCGTGTGCGACCCATGCCCAGAGATTCATAGAGCGCCACCAGTCGACGAGCACGGGCGATGGTCGCATCGCGGTCGAAAGACAGGCGGGCATCGACTTCTGTCGAGACCCGACCCGGGATGATCGACAGAATTTCGCAGCCGAACCGGACCAGCAGCCGATCGACCAGTTCATCGGGGCTCGCCCCGGGGTTTGCCAGAACCGTCTCGTCGATGAGGCGGGCATAGGCGGGCTGCGCCACGGCTTTGACGATCAGCGTGGGGTTGGTGGTGGCGTCGCGCGGTGCATAGGCGCGCATGGCGTTGAAGTCGCCGGTGTCGGCGACAACGGTCGTGTATTGGCGAAGCTGCTCGAGTGCGGTTTGGCTCATTTCAGGAACAGGTTGTTGGAACGTGTACGGAAGGCGCTGAGCCCCAGGGCAGCGATTGTGATGAACAGGCCAAGGCTCCAGAGGGCAAACGGGATACCCAACCATGGGAGATTGGCTTCGTCACAACGGGCACGCGCCTCGAACATGGCCGGCCAAAGCTCCGGCAGGGTCATTGCGCCCAGAATGCGGTCGGCCAGGGTCAGCGCACACGAGTCGGATCGGGCGGCAACCGCGTGCTGATGCCAAGCCGCATAGGCCCCGGCAAGCGCAAGCGCAGGAACCAGAGCCGAGAGCCAGAGCGATATACGGCGGGCCCTCTTCGCCACGACAGCTCCCAGAGCGAGCAGCCCGATCAGTGCGTAGACGAGACGCTGGAAGGTGCACCACGGGCAGGGTTCATAGCCAAACCAGTACTGGAGGACCAAGGCAAGAGCGATCCCGCCCCAGGCCAGCACGATGACCGCAGCGAGATGTCTGGATTCGACTCTGAGCGCCGCCACGCGTACTGAGGCCGGCTCAGGCCGGCACCGTCTCCGCGAGCTCCTCACCCTCGGCATCCGCAGGACCGGCCTCACGTGCAGCGGCTGGCTTGACAGGCTCACCGAAGACCAGCTGGACCTGCTCGTCCTCGCCAAAGTCGACCGTGACCTTACCCCCACCCACCAGACGACCGAAGAGGAGCTCATCGGCCAGCGCCTTGCGGATGGTGTCCTGGATGAGCCGCTGCATCGGCCGCGCGCCCATCAGCGGATCGAAGCCCTTGCGTGCCAGATGCGCACGCAAAGCCGCGGTGAACACGGCATCGACTTTCTTCTCGTGCAGTTGCTCCTCAAGCTGCATGAGGAATTTGTCGACCACCCGCAGGATGATTTCCTGATCGAGCGCGCGGAAACTGATGGTCGAATCGAGGCGATTGCGGAACTCAGGCGTGAAGAGCCGCTTGATCTCGACCATTTCATCGCCGGTCTGTCGGTTGTCCGAAAAGCCGATCGAACGCCGCTGGAGGTCGGCGGCACCGGCATTGGTCGTCATGATCAGGATGACATTGCGAAAGTCGGCCTTGCGCCCGTTGTTGTCGGTCAGCGTTCCGTGATCCATCACCTGGAGCAGGATGTTGAATACATCCGGATGCGCCTTTTCGATTTCGTCGAGCAGCAGCACCGCATGGGGCTTGCGGGCAATGGCTTCGGTGAGGAGTCCGCCCTGATCGAAACCCACATATCCGGGAGGCGCGCCGATCAGTCGCGATACGGCATGCCGCTCCATGTATTCGGACATGTCAAAACGGATCAGCTCGATGCCCAAAATGAAGGCGAGCTGCTTGGCCACCTCGGTCTTGCCGACGCCCGTGGGCCCGGAAAACAGGAAAGCTCCGATCGGCTTGTCGGGCTTGCCCAGACCGGAGCGGGACATCTTGATCGCCGCTGCGAGAGCCTCGATAGCCGGATCCTGGCCAAAGACGGTGGCCTTCAGGTCACGCTCCAGGGTCTGCAGGCGCCCTCGATCGTCGGAAGACACCGACGCCGGCGGGATGCGGGCGATCTTGGCCACGATATCCTCGATCTCGTTCTTGCCGATGACCTTCTTCTGACGCGATTTGGGGAGAATGCGCTGCGCGGCACCGGCCTCATCGATGACATCGATGGCTTTATCGGGCAGATGACGGTCATTGATGTACTTGGCCGAAAGCTCGGCAGCAGCCGAGAGGGCGGAGGCCGAATACTTGACGCCATGGTGCTCTTCGAAGCGCGACTTCAGACCTCTGAGGATCTGCACGGTCTGCTCGACCGAGGGCTCGACCACATCGATCTTCTGGAATCGGCGCGACAGCGCATGGTCTTTCTCGAAGATGCCGCGGTACTCGGTGTAGGTGGTGGCTCCGATGCACTTGAGCTGGCCCGAGGATAAGGCGGGCTTGAGCAGATTGGAGGCATCGAGCGTGCCGCCCGAGGCCGAACCTGCGCCGATCAGGGTGTGGATCTCGTCAATGAACAGGATGGACCCGGCCGTCTGCTTCAATTGCTTGAGCACGGCCTTGAGACGTTGCTCGAAATCACCCCGATACTTGGTTCCGGCGAGCAGCGCTCCCATGTCCAGCGCATATACGCTGGCATTGCCGAGGATGTCTGGCACATCGCCCTGGGTGATCCGCCAGGCAAGACCTTCTGCAATCGCAGTCTTGCCGACACCTGCCTCGCCCACCAGCAGGGGGTTGTTCTTGCGACGACGACAGAGCACCTGGATGACCCGCTCGACCTCCTGATCGCGGCCGATCAGCGGATCGATCCGGCCTTCACGCGCGGCCGTATTGAGATTGGTGGTGAACTGGTCAAGCGCACCGGGCTGTGCAGCCGGGCCCGACTGCGCAGTCTGCTCCTCGGCCTCAGGAGCCTCTTCCCTGGCTGACTCCTTGGGCTGGGGCGCCTTGGTGATGCCATGGGAAATGAAATTGACGACATCCAGTCGGGTGATGCCCTGCTGGTGCAGGTAGTACACCGCGTGGGAATCCTTCTCTCCAAAGATCGCGACGAGCACGTTGGCTCCGGTCACCTCCTTTTTGCCGTTGGAGGTGGACTGCACATGCATGATCGCGCGCTGGATGACGCGCTGGAACCCCAGTGTGGGCTGGGTGTCGATTTCCTCGCTTCCGGGCACGATCGGCGTGTTTTCGCGGATGAACCCGGTGAGGTTGCGCCGCAGCTCGTCAATATTGGCAGCGCAAGCCCGCAGCACCTCGGCCGCCGAAGGATTGTCCAAAAGCGCAAGCAGCAAGTGCTCGACCGTGATGAATTCATGTCGCTGCTGCCGGGCCTCCACAAAGGCCATGTGGAGACTGACTTCAAGTTCCTGCGCGATCATGCTTCCTCCATCACGCACTGCAGCGGGTGCTGGTGCTGGCGTGAAAAACTGCTGACTTGCTCCACCTTGGTCGCAGCCAAATCCCGGGGATAGACGCCACATACGCCTCTTCCCTGGCGATGAACGGCCAGCATCACCTGGGTGGCCTTTTCGCGGTCCATACCAAAAAACTTCTGTAAGACGATGACGACAAACTCCATCGGAGTGTAATCGTCATTGAGTAACAGCACCTGGTACATGGGCGGCGGAGCAAGTTTAGCGTCGCGCTCTTCCAGTACCGTGGAGGGATCGTTCCGGGTGGCCATGCTGTGCATTCTATCGACTCGACGTGGCGCTGCAACAACGCCCCGCCAGACGAGACGGGCCCGACTCACCCACCGGATCGGCCAAAAAGCTGCCCGACGCTTGACGTACAGCAATAACTGTAAAAAAATCCGCAAGCCCCAAAGGGACTTTGGAGAGACTTTCCGTTGGGTGCGCTGCCGCGGAGCGTCGAATCAGTGCTCTGCGGGCTTGGGGGTCATCCCGCGCGGACCTGCGCCGGGCTGGGTGGCCAAGTGACATATTTGAAGGAAGGCCGCACCATGGCAACGGGTACTGTCAAGTGGTTCAATGACGCAAAGGGCTTCGGTTTCATCACGCCGGATGACGGAGGTGAAGACCTGTTTGCGCATTTCAGCGCGATCCAGATGAGTGGCTTCAAGAGCCTGAAAGAGGGCCAGAAGGTCCAGTTCGACGTCGTGCAAGGTCCGAAAGGCAAGCAGGCGTCCAACATTCAGAACGCTTGAACCGTGCTCCTGTCCGGCGATTGCCGGACGGGTAAAAAAACCCCGGCAGATACCTGTCGGGGTTTTTTTATGAGCTCGGGCCGCGAGGGGGCCGCCCCCCACGCTCACCCGCCGGATCACATGTGGTCGATCATCACCTGGCCGAAGCCGGAGCAGGACACCTGGGTGGCGCCTTCCATCAGTCGGGCAAAGTCGTAGGTGACCTTGCGGGACAGGATGGCCTTCTCCATCGAACTGATGATCAGGTCGGCCGCTTCGAACCAGCCCATGTGGCGAAGCATCATCTCGGCCGAGAGAATCTCCGACCCGGGATTGACGTAGTCCTTGCCGGCGTACTTGGGCGCCGTGCCGTGGGTCGCCTCAAACATGGCCACCGAATCCGAAAGATTGGCGCCAGGGGCGATGCCGATCCCACCGACCTGAGCGGCCAGCGCATCCGAAACGTAGTCTCCGTTGAGGTTCAGTGTGGCGATCACGCTGTATTCCGCCGGGCGTAGCAGGATCTGCTGCAGGAAGGCATCTGCGATCACGTCCTTGACCACGATCTGGCGGCCGGTCTTGGGATTCTTGAACTGCATCCAGGGACCGCCGTCCAGAAGCTGCGCGCCGAACTCCTTCTGAGCCAGGGCGTAGCCCCAGTCACGGAAGGCGCCCTCGGTGAATTTCATGATGTTGCCCTTGTGCACCAGGGTGACCGAAGGCTTGTCGTTGTCGATGGCGTACTGGAAGGCCTTGCGCACCAGACGGTCCGTACCCTCACGGGAGACGGGCTTGATACCGATACCCGAGGTGGCCGGGAAGCGGATTTTCTTCACCCCCATCTGGCCGGTCAGGAACTGAATGACTTTCTTGGCCCCCTCGGACTCGGCGGCCCACTCGATGCCGGCGTAGATGTCCTCGGAATTCTCCCGGAAGATCACCATGTCGGTTTTTTCGGGCTCGCGCAGGGGGGAGGGCACCCCCTTGAAATAACGCACGGGGCGCAGGCACACGTAGAGATCCAGTTCC
>JBIKVK010000206.1:0-6271 GCA_044356835.1 Burkholderiaceae bacterium | reverse complement strand
CTGCGCGGATGCCGCTCGAGCGCTATGGGTTTGCCTTCGGCAGGACCCTCCGCCGCATAGACATAGCGGAACTCCCGCTCAATGGGCGCTACAGCCTTCGGTCCCGGCGCATGCCCCGTCTCACGCCACAGCGTGAGTTGGCCGCGCTCGTTATGAGCGAGTTCGACTCGGCGGGCAAGCCCCGCGACCACGCTCGCCGACTCAATCAGCACCGGCCGTGCGAGCGGACCATCGGCCGAGTAGTGAACCCGCCACTCGGAGCCTCGCGGGTCACCCGTCCGGGCCACCGCAATCAACCGCCCCTGGCGATCGTAGCGCAGGCTCCAGGGGCCCTGCTCGAGGAGCCGCCCGGATTCATCGTGCCGGTATGAGAGGCCACTGGGCGGACAGACCGGGCAGCCGGGGCCCTCGGCCTGGATGAGCCGGGGTCGACCGGCCACTTCGGCCCGGCGGTAAACGGTGAGCGAATCCCGCCAGCGCACTTCGGTCTCGCCACGACCCAGCTCGCCTTGATACGCCAAGCGCAACGCATCGCGGGCGGCCTGCCCTGCGGCGAGGCTTTCGACCACCCGGCCTTCACGATCGTAGTGGTAGCGGGAGCGGCGACCGTCGGGTTCGGTGATTCCGCTCAGTCGATGTGCGGCCCGCGGGTCCTCATAGTGATGCCGAAGCAGCCGACCATCGGGGTAGCGGACTGCCGAGAGACGACGCGCGTCGTCATACAGGTACTGGATGCGCTCGCCGGCGGGCAATACCAGAGCGATCAGGCGGCCCTCGCGGTACTCGAGCCCGACGCTGCGGCCCTGCCGATCGGCCAAGCGCGACAGACGCCCGTCGGCGTCATAGGACGCGCTGATGCGGTCCAGGTCGGGGGCATGGATCGCCGCAAGGCGTCCCTGGCCGTCGAATTCAAGCCTCCGGCCCGTCGGCCAGCGCCAGACCCAGGTCCGCTGACCGGATCCATAACGCTCCTCGATCTCGCCATCTTCCGAATCAGTCGGCCGAAGCCGGAGGCCGCGGGCCGGAGGCTCGAGCTCGGCGACCGGGCTGAAGGCGATCGTGCGCCCGTCGCCTTGCAGCACCTGCACGCGAACCGCGCGCCAGGGAGCCTCGAGCGGCGCCTGCGCCTCTGAGAACTGGCGCAGAAGGCGTGTCTCGAAACTGTGACTCCAGCCGGGGCCGAGCGAGCCCGCCTCGGTGCGTGCACTGCTGTAGTGCCGGGCAAAGCTGAGAACGAGCGGCTCGCCCGCCACCGCAGCCGAGACGAGGCTCATCGGATCGGCGCGACCGTCGTCGGCGATGGCCGTAAGCGCATCCGGGCTCGGCAAGACCAGATCGACGGCACGATGATGCTTGGTCCCGGTCACGATATCGACCGGATTGCCCGCCGCGATCGAGGGCTCGGCGTGGGCCCGGCTCGCCGGCTCGTCCACTGCGGCAGCGTCCGTGAGCCCGCCGCAGGTCCTGGCCGGGGGCGCTGCGCTCGCAAGCCGGGCCATCGCCTCGGACCAGGAATTCTGGGGTCCGATCGCGCCGGCCGGTCGCGCGGCGGCTCCCGACCCGAGAAGGCCGGGCAAGCCTCCGGAAGGACGACACAGGGTGGTCGATCCCTGGGCCAGCACGAAGCATCCCGGGACCAGGGCGAGCAACAGCCCGATCCGAAGACGTCGGTAGAGGCGGGGTTTGATCATGCGTAACACGCTAGGTACGCGCACACACCCCCTCAATCGACCAATCGGGCTAGTCGGCGGGCATCATGAGAACGGTGTCACGCCCCGCAAGGCCTTGCGGGGCTCTCGCTCGATGGCGAGCGGCCGAACACACCGCCGGTCAGCGCGTTCAGGCGAGGCGGCTGAAACTGTAGATGGCTTGGGTCGCGCGCAAGGCGGCGAAGCGCCGGATCGGTCGACCATCGGCCAGAAAGGCTCTTTGCCGGATGCGAAGCCCCAGCCGACCCAGAAAATCTTCGAAATCATGCACGGTGGCCAGATGCAGGTTCGGCGTGTTGTACCACTGGTAGGGCATCTCGCGCGATACCGGCATGCGGCCGCGTGCAAGCGACCAGATGTGGAACCAGTGGCCGAAATTGGGGATGGACACAATGCCCGTATGGGCGACTGCGCTCATCTCGGCCAGCACCTGCTCGGTCTGGTGTGTGGCCTGCAGCGCCATCGACAACACCGCCACATCAAAGGCTGCCGAGCCGAACATGCCCAGCCCCGCCTCGATATCCTGCTGAATGACCGAAACGCCCCGGCGCACGCAGGCGAGCACATGGCCGTCGTCGATTTCAACGCCATAGCCGGAGCAATTGCGCTCGGACTGCAGATGCGCAAGCAGCGCGCCATCCCCGCAGCCCAGGTCGAGGACCCGCGAACCGGGCGCAATCCACTGGGCGATGCAGGCGAGGTCGGGCCGCAGGGCGCCGTTTGGAAATTGGGCAGAGGGCCGGGCCAAGGTCGTCATTGCGCCTGCCCACCGCCCTCAGACTGCTCGGCAATGCGGGCGAAGTAGGCCCGCACCAGAGCATGGTACTGAGGGTCGTCCAAAAGAAACGCATCGTGGCCGTGCGGCGCATCGATCTCGGCGTAGCTCACGCGTTTGCCCGCGGCGAGTAAGGCAGTGACGATTTCTCGACTGCGTTCAGGGGGAAAACGCCAGTCCGTCGTGAACGAAGCGATCAGAAAATTCGCTCTCGCCGGCGAGAGCGCAGCGGCGAGTGTCCCCTCGTGGAGGCGCGCGGGATCGAAATAATCGAGCGCGCGAGTAATGAGCAGATAGGTGTTGGCGTCGAAGTAACGTGAAAATTTCTCACCCTGATAACGCAGGTAGGACTCGATCTCGAATTCGACATCAAAGGTGAATCGATAGTCCTTGCGCGGATCATCCGCCGCCTGGGCAGGACGCAACGCCCGGCCAAATTTCTCGGCCATCGAGTCGTCAGACAGATAGGTGATGTGCCCGAGCATTCTCGCCACCTGCAGGCCGCGCGAGGGCACGCATCCATATTCATAGAAACGGCCGCCGTGAAAGTCCGGATCGGTCAGAATGGCGCGGCGCGCCACTTCGTTGAATGCAATGTTTTGCGCCGAAAGCTTGGGCGCCGTGGCGATCGCAACGCAATGCGCGACCCGCCCGGGATAGAGATAGCTCCAGGCGAGCGCCTGCATGCCGCCCAGGCTGCCCCCCATCACCGCGGCGAAACGCTCAATGCCCAGACGATCCGCGAGCCGGGCCTGGCTGTGCACCCAGTCCTCGACCGTCAGCACCGGAAAGTCCGGCCCCCAGGGGCGCCCAGTATCGGGATGGGGAGACATCGGCCCGGTAGACCCGAAGCAGCTCCCCAGATTGTTGACACAGACCACAAAAAAACGGCGCGTGTCGACGGGCTTGCCGGGGCCCACCATGTTGTCCCACCAGCCGGCCTCGTGCGGTGGCGCTGCCGCCCGGCCTGCAGCATGGTGGGACGCATTGAGCGCATGGCAAATGAGGACAGCGTTGCTGCGGTCCGGGTTCAATTCGCCATAGGTTTCGTAGACGAGTTCGTAACGGCCGATCGAAGCGCCACTGCTCAAAGCGAGCGCCGCCTCGAAAAACTCACGTCGTGCCTCGATCACTGTGTCGCTCATCACGTCCCACAAAAACAAAACCCGACCGGCTGAGCGAGCGGATCGGGTGGATGGGCCGCGCCGCTTTAGCCGGATTTGTTACGCGCCCGCAAGCTAGACATCAAATCGGCGCGACAACCAAGCCCGTCAATCGGAAGGATTGACCGGAAAACGTAGTGTACCGCACAGCGGCCCGGCGCAGGGCCCGGGACCTCGACGGCCAGCCCGCCTGGAGAATCTAGGGATTGCGCAGGCGTTCGAGCATGGACTGCGCGCGCGCGGGCTCATCGCAAGCAAGCAGGCGGGTCACGCGCGGGTTCAGTCGCCCGACGTCGGCACGAAGGATTTCGCGCTTGACGCGCAACAGGCTCGCCGCATGCATCGAGAATTCGGTCAAGCCCATACCGAGGAGAAGCCGTGTGGCCGACGGGTCGCCGGCCAATTCCCCGCACACGGAGATGGGCTTGCCGGCCTTGCGCGCGGCACGCAACGTCGACCCGATCAGTCTCAACACAGCGGGGTGATAGGGGTCATAGAGGGCCGAGACCTCATGGTCGGCGCGGTCGATCGCGAGGGTGTACTGGACCAGATCATTGGTGCCGATCGAAAGAAAGTCGAGGCGGCGGGCAAAGTGGCCCGCGCAGAGGGCGGCCGCGGGCACCTCGATCATGGCCCCGATCGCCATGCGCGGGTCGAAGGCGAGCCCCTCGTCGCGCAAGTGCTCGCGAGCCCGGTCAATGAGGGCGAGACTGGCCATGATTTCATGGTCATGGGCAATCATCGGAATCAGCAGGCGAACCGGCCCAAACGCCGAAGCGCGCAGAATGGCCCGGATCTGGGCCAGAAACATTTCCGGGGCGGCGAGCGCGTAGCGGATCGCTCGGCGTCCAAGCGCGGGGTTGAGGGTATTGGGCGCATTGGATCCCTCGAGCACCTTGTCGGCACCGATGTCGATGGTGCGGATCGTCACGGGTCGCCCGGCCATGGCGAGCACCACTTGCCGGTAAGCCTCGAACTGTTCGTCTTCGCCCGGCACGCTCGAGCGATTCATGAACAGGAACTCCGAGCGGAACAAGCCCACGCCTTCGGCGCCCGCCGCGAGCGCCTCTTCGGCCTCGTCGGGACGCTCGATGTTGGCCTGCAGGCTGACGGTCACCCCATCGAGCGTGCGCGCGAGTACCGGCGCCAGCCGTTGCAGGCGGGCGAGTTCGATCGCGCCGGCCGCCTGGCGCGCCCGGTATTCGGCGAGCACCGCCTCGTCGGGTGCGACGATCACCACACCGGCGTCGCCGTCGAGGATCAGCCAGTCGTCGTCGTGGATCAGCTGACAGGCGCTCGCCGGGCCCATCACCGCGGGGACATTCATGCTGCGCGCAAGGATGGCCGTGTGGGAGGTGCTGCCCCCCTGTTCGATCACGAAACCGGAGGCCTCGCGCATCATCAACATGTCGGCGGGCGCAACATCGCGCGCCACGATGATCGCGCTCGCCGACGCCCTGGCCGGGTCGACGCGCGAACCGGAGAGCGCCGCGAGCACGCGCTCGGCGACCTGATCGACATCGCGCCCCCGCTCGCGAAGATACGCATCCTCAAATTCCGCAAACTGGGCCGCGAGCTGCGAGGCTTGCGTCCAAAACGCCCATTCGGCGTTCCACAGCTGTTCGGCGATCGCCATTCGGGTGGACTGCACGAGCGTGGGGTCATCGAGAATCATGGCATGGACTTCGAGCAGGGCGCGCGCCTCCGCGGGCGCACCGTGCGGCAGCTGATCCGCCAGTCCGAGCAATTCCGCCTTGACCTGGGCCAGGGCCTGCCCCAGCCGATCGGTTTCCCGAGCGACTTCACCCGGCTCGATGCGGCGCCGCTCGATATCACGACTGCCCGCCTCGAGCACGCGCGCGCGCCCAATCACCACCCCCGCGCCCGTGCCGCTGCCGTATAGGCTGAACATCGCTTCAGCCCTGCGATTCGCCAAAGCCGCCGGCGATCAGGCTGCGGATCGCCTCGATTGCGTCCGCCGCATCGGGCCCATCGGCTTCGAGGCGCAACACGCTCCCCTTGGATGCGGCCAACATCATCACTCCCATGATGCTCTTGGCGTTGACGCGACGAGCACCGCGGCTGATCCAGATTTCGGAGCGGTAGCGCCCCGCGAGTGCCGTGAGCCGCGCCGAGGGCCGGGCGTGAAGCCCCAGCGGATTGACCACTTCGACCTCAGTGTTCAGCACGCTGCTCTCCTTGCGAATCGCCGGTCTCGATCGGCACGCCGACTCGCATGATCGCCTGTTGCCCGGCCTCGATCAGGTGCGCCACCAGATGCGTGAGCGGCTCGCGACGGTGGCTCAGGGCCTTGATCAGAATAGGCAGATTGACGCCGGCGAGCACCTCGACCCGCTCGGGCGCAGCCAGACGGGCGGCGATGCGCGAGGGGGTTGCCCCGAACACATCGGTGAGCACGATCACCCCGCTGCCGTCGTTGATCCGGGCGAGCAGCTCCAGCGCAGCCCGCTCTGCCCCCTGGGGATCTTCGTCGGGGACCACGTCGAGCGCGGCCAGTTGTACCGGCAGCCGGCCGAAAATATGGCGAGTACAGTGAAGGAGCGCAGTGCCCAGCGGTTCGTGCGAGACCAGCAGGATTCCGATCATTGCGGAAACTCCTGAGG
>JBIKVK010000205.1:0-6287 GCA_044356835.1 Burkholderiaceae bacterium | reverse complement strand
CCGGTGATGCCCTTGGCCGTGTTGTTCTGGTGACATTTCGTCAGCAGCGCGAGCATCTCCTTCGAGGAGAGTTGCTGTGCTTCCTGGCTGAGGTAGGTGACGCGGATCATTCGACATTTCCCAAGTGACCTGCCGTGTGAAACCACGATCGCCTGAATCGGTCCGTTGGACAAGTGCTTTCCCTCCCGAGCGGCGTCTTTGGTCGCGCAGGTTGCTGGAACTGGGCCACTCGGGCGACGATGCCGCCGCGCTCATGGCCGGGTGGGTTCAGCTCGATGGGGCTCCGTCGCGCAAAATCTTTTTTATTATTATTACAGTGTATTAGACATTCAGAACGAGCGCGCCTGCCACGGGCCTCTCGTCCAGCCGCGAGCGGAGCCGGTAGCTGGCTTACGTCTTTCGGCGTGGGTTGAGCAATCGCCCGGCGCACGGTGCTTTCATCGCGTGCAGTGGGTCGGGCGATTGCGGGGCTCAGGTGCAGGGCGAAGACTGCGGGGGTCTGGTAGCCCAGGCCGAGTGGGACCGAGCGGCATTGTAGTCAGCGATCCAGGCTATGATCAGTTCGCGGGCAGGGGCGAGGTCGCGGAGCAGCGTCTCGTTCGGAAACGTCTCCCGCATCCTGCCGTTGAAGCTTTCGATAAAGCCGTTCTGCATGGGCTTGTCCGGGGCGATGTCATGCCGCTTCACCGGCATCTTGGTGACCCCGTCCAGGATCGCATTTGAAGTGAACTCGGTGTCGTTTTCGCTGACGAACACCCGGGGGCTTCCCGCGCCGCTCGATCAGCGTCGTCAACTCGCGCGCCACCCTCCGGCCAGAGATCGAGGTGTCGACCACGGAGGGCAGGCATTCCCTGGTCAGCTCGTCGAGAACATTGAGGATCCGGAAGCAGCGACCATCCGGACGCAGTCTTGTGCCGTCCATCCACAGTCGAAGGCGGCAACCCTGAGCTGACCGGACGACCGCTGAACCGATTGCTGGGGAAAGTGATGCCCAACCGAATGATCGACCTCGGGTATGCCACGCGCAAAAAGCGGAACCCGATCCCGCACCACCAATCTGGAACCCGAGGCGCGGATCTCATCAAGGCCTTGCCGCACAGCATAGCGCACTTCGCGCCTGTCTGATGGTCCTGCAAGATGCCCATAATCTGGTCTTCGGTCAGTCGCGACTTCTTCATCGTCCGTCCTCTCCATGGGCCGGACTCTAATCGCAGAGGCAGGTAATATCCCGTGGCGGGTCACACGACCACACGCACTCTGGGCTGAAAATGCGCACGCCCTGCGAGTTCTTCGCAGCGCGTACCGCAACCGCCTGAGTGTCCGGTGAAACGGGGGCAAGACCAGGTATCGCAGCCGTCGCCGGTAGTGCACATCGAGGGCCGGGCGCAGCCGCTCCGAAGCACGGCGGATCGCGCAACACCAGCGGCTCAGGGAACCTCGCTTCCCTCAGCGGCAGAATAGAGCTCGAACCAGTCCTCGCGGCTCAGTGCGATGCCGAAGGAATCGGAAAGGCGCCTGATCCGTTCGATCGAGTTCGTTCCCATGACCGGCAGGATCCGAGCAGGATGGGACAGCAGCCACGCCACAGCCACCGCGGCGCGATCCGAGCTGTGCAGGCTCGCGATCCGGTCCAATGCCTGGCCCAGCTTGCCATCTGCCCTCATCAGAGCGCCGCCACCGAGTGGAGACCACGCCATCGCCAGCATCCCCGCGCGACGGATCTCGGAAAGATCGCCGTTTGTGAAGGGCGTGCGCTCCTGAAGGCTGATCTCGACCTGGTTCGCGACAAGCCGCGTCGTCATTCTCGACTGCAACAGGGCGCTATCCCACGGGCGGAAGTTCGAGACCCCAACCGACCGGACCTTGCCGGAAGCGACGAGTTGGTCAAGTACGCTCCCTGTTTCGTCAAAGTCCATGAACGGATCTGGACGATGGATCAAGAGCAGGTCGATCCTGTCGGTCCCCAGCAGGCCCAGTGACCGCTCGACAGATCGGAGGACATGCCGGGCTGAGGTGTCGTAATGCTTGAGCCTTGCGCCGGCATGAACACCAACCGGGGCGATGATCCCGCATTTCGTGATGATCTCGATCCGGTCGCGCAGCCTCGAGCCTCGTATCGCCGAGCCGAACATCTCTTCAACGCTATAGCCGCCGTAGATGTCGGCGTGATCGATCGAGGTGATACCCTGTTCGAGGCACGCCTCGATCTTTGCAATGATATGGGGGGAAGAAGTATCCGGGCCATCAGCCAGTCGCCATGTGCCGTAGACGATCCTGGAAAGACTGACACCGTCTGCAATGCTCACTCGTTCCACTCTGGATCCCTCCCGTGGCAATCCCCCTTCTAACGGGGGGCGGCCGTAGAACGCCTGCGGCCATGTGCAGCTTCTCGGCCGCGTTGAGCCCAGCACTTCCAATGTTGGAACGTGTGTTGCTCTAGGTCCATAGCCATTCGGCGCTGATCTGCAGCAACTCCACGATGGTGCCGAAGACTGAGAGCGTACGCCATCAGCACCCGTGTAACAGTCTGGCGTGATTGGGTGGCAACTGGTTGCCCTCGACGAGGCGAAAATACCACCTCGGGAACTGCCTGTCGCCTTCACCCACCCACGCGACTGCGTTGTCTCGGTGTCCGAGGTCTCCCCTGACGAGCTTGTCTCAGTCCTTTCTTCCATTTCGGCGAAAGGACTTCACCTTCAAACTGTAAGGTTATGCACTCGGGCGGTCCTGCGCCAGAACCGCATGGTCAGCGCCGCGCCCGCGCCAGCGAGCGCGAAGACGTAACCCGCCCAGATGCCCGCAGGCCCCATCCCGCCCCAATGCGCCAGCGCCCCGCCAAGCGGAAGCGCGACCGGCCAATAGGCCACGGCCGAGACCGCGGCAGGCCAGGCCGTATCCGACAATCCCCGCAACGCGCCCAGCATCGCCGATTGCACCGCATCGCTGATCTGCATCGGCGCGAAGGCCAGAAAGATCGCCGCCGCCACCGCCACCACCGCGGGATCGTCGGTGATCAGCCGGGCGATCTCCGCCCCGAGAAACACGAGGATCAGCGCCGCCGCGACCAACCAGAGCATCGCCACCGATACCGCCGCCAGCGCAATCGGGCGCAGCGCCCCGGCATTGCCCGCGCCGCGTTCCTGCGCGACCCGGATCGCCACCGCCCCGGCCACGCCCAGAGGCAGCATGTAGAGCACCCCGCCGACCGCTTGCGCCACCTGATTGCCTGCCAGCGCCACCGTACCGAAGGCGCCGATCATGAGGGTCGCGATGCTGACCGAGGCGGTCTCGATCAGATACATCGCGCCCAAGGGCGCGCCCTCGCGCAGGGTGGCCCCGATCTCGCGCCGCTCGACCGCGCGGCGCAGGCGCAACCGCCGCATCGACGGGGCATGGCGCCACCACAGAAAGGCCGCCCCGAGCGCCAGCGCCTCGGCCGCGAACGAGGCAACCCCGGCCCCGGTCAGCCCGAGCATCGGAAACGGACCGATCCCCCAGATCAGCGCATAGTTGAGCGGCACGTTGATCAGGACCGCAAGAAAGGCAAATCCCGTGCCGAGCCAGGGCCGGTCAACCGCTTCGAAGGCCGACTTGAAGGCGGTCAGCACCGAAAAGGGCAGCATGAAGGCGCAGATCCAGAACCAGTAGCCCGGCATCGCCGCGATCACCTCGGCAGGTTGACCGAGAAGCGGCAAGAGCGGCCAGATCGCTGCCATGATCAGCGCCGCGCCAAGGCCCACGACCAGCCCCAGCACGAGGCCCGAGCGCAGGATAGCGGGAATCCGCCGCCCCTCGCCCGCGCCCCAGGCTGCGCCGATCCGCACCGACAGCGCCGACAGCAGGCCATAGATCGCGGCATAGAACAGCACCGCCACAGCGCCAGTCAGCCCGACTGCCGCCAGCGGCACCGGCCCCAGCGGCGCGAGCATCACCGAGTCAGTCACCCCGATCAGCGTCCACGCCGCAAGCCCCGTGACGATGGGCAACGCCAGCGCCACGATCCTCGGCACCTGCTGCCAGACCGCCGCCCCCATTGCACGCCCCGCCACTTGCCACCCCTCCGGATTTCACATACCGATTGTATGTGAACCCCGTTATCTCGCATACGGCCCGTATGTCAACGCGCAGTGCCCGCTCCGAGACCGCCGAACGTACGGCGGCGCGGCTGATCGCCACCGCCCGGCATGCCTTTGCCGAACAGGGGTTCGCGCAGGTGTCGCTCGAGGCGCTGGCGGCAGAGGCCGGGGTCACGCGCGGCGCGCTGCACCATCATTTCACCAACAAGGCAGGGCTGTTCGAAGCGGTGCTGCGCGCTGTCGATGCCGAGATCGGCGCGGAACTTGACCGCATCCATGACCGCGAACCCGACCTCTGGCAGGGCTTTCGCGCCTGCTTTCACGCCTATCTCGTCCTTGCGCTGCGCCCTGACCGCCGCCGCATCCTGTTCCATGACGCACCCGCCGTTCTGGGGAGCCGCGCACTGGACATCCTCATGAATTCGGGATTTGCGACAATCGTGGCCGACCTGCGCAGGCTGATCGAGAATGGACGCATCCGCCCGATCCCGCCCGAGGCCCTCGCCCATACCCTGAACGGCGCAGTCATGGCGCAAGTGATGTGGCTGAGCGGGCTCGAAGGTGACGACCCCACCCGCCTCTCCGCCGCCCATGACGCGCTTGATGCGATCTTTGATGGCCTGACCGCCAGCGTCCGATCTCATGAGAGCGATTGACTTCCGTCCAAAGGGCGTGGCGAGCCTGCTTGCAAGACAGTCCCGGAAGCCTGCGCGTCGATCCTGATGGTTTCTCTAAGACCGCCGACGGGCGCGCGATGAAGCCGTCAAGGCGCCACAGGGTTTCACGAGGCGCAGCCTTGGCCCGAATGATTTCCCCGAGATGTTTGCCGGTGAAAGCGAGGCATCACGCGACACGACTTGCTCTCGATTCCATTGCCACATGGCAAGGCCCGAAACGAGCAAGCCGATTGAAACGATGCGGGCCAGAGCCGTTGCCGCGGTACTTTCGATGAGGGGCGAGAACAGGAAAGCGCCGAGGTATGGACCGCCCAGAATGTGCAGGAGACGCAGGTTTTTGCCGAGCTGGGGCATTGCGACGGATCCCTGTTGAACAATGTAAGCGTAGCTTACACGCTCGCGCTCTCGCGATGGGTCTATCACGCCTGATGTGAGCATCGATCACACCGAAGAATCCCCAAGCAAATGATACGGCGCGAAAGGGAACACCACGGCAATCTCAGGACCTGGCTGGTTGCCGCGGGGGTCGAACTCGTGCGCGAGGGCGGCGCTTCGGCGCTGACGACCCGCGCATGTGCGAAGAGGAACGGCGTTGCGTCATCCGCCGTCTTCCGACACTTTCGCGACCGCCGCGCGCGTCTGACCGCCGTCGCGACCGAGGGCTTTGTCATGCTGGCGCGAGGAACCGGGGCAGCCGAACCGGGGCTCTTGCGTCAGGATCGGCTTCTGGCCATCGGCCAGGCCTATCTTCGGTTCGCGATCGAGGAGCCGAACCTGTTCCGCCTCATGTACAGCGGCGACGCAGTGGACATGGCCGACCCCGACCTCAAGGCGGCCGCAAACCCGTTGCTCGTGCAAACCGCCTTCGCGACGGGCGCGGCGGGCGACCCGAGCGATCCGCGCACCCTTCTGGCATGGAGCATCGTTCACGGGCTGGCGACGCTCGCGCTCGACAATCAGCTGGCAGGCCTCGTTCCGTGCGACGCAACGGAACGTGCCGACCGGCTCGAAGCAATCCTCCGCAGCGCCCTGCCCCTGTTCGCGGAAACTGGCGACGGCGATTGAAAAAGGTGAGGGTGGCGCCGCCTCGTTGCGGCCGCAGCGACAAGATGCGCCATCAACTCCGGAGTTCGGAGCCACAACGTGACGATGCCAAAGGCGCTGGCGGGTCGGTGCGTGGCGGCCATTGTCCGGGCCCCTGACCCGAGCGTGCTTTGCATCAGACCCTTTCGTCGGCTTGCCGGTCCGGGGCGCCAGCGACGATGCCTTCGGCGCAAGCAGGCAGCGACCGTGCGATTGGTGCAGTGCGGGCGGCATTTCGTGCCGATCAGCTTGAAGGTCGATGCACGGATGATCCTGCTGCAAGGCATCTATTTGCGAGGTTCATCCATGCTGCCCCTGACCAGCGACACGTTCATCAGATCCGCCCTGCGACATCTCGGGGCGCTGGTTACGGCCATGCTGTGCCAGACACCCTTCGCGTCGGCCGAAACCCGGGTCTTCGAAACCGATGTGCTGATGCGCGACGGCGTGT
>JBIKVK010000204.1:0-6288 GCA_044356835.1 Burkholderiaceae bacterium | reverse complement strand
GGCAGGGTGTGGTTAACGATATGCATTGGGTTCGAACGTGACGATGTGGTCGGCATCAAAGCGGATACCGATCTGCTCGCCGACCGGGTGGTCGTGGTGGCTCGGGACCAATGCGAGCAAGGTCGCTCCGCTGGGCAGCCGCAAGGTGTACAGAAACTGTGCGCCCCTGAAGGCTTTGCGGATCACGGTAGCCTGCACTGCGCTGGCGTCGTCATGAACAACGTCGTCCGGGCGAAGCAGCACGGTCACCCGCCCCGTCTCGTCTGCGACTTGCCCTGCGGCTTCTTGTTCATCCTCTCGTAAGATCGGCAACTCGCCCAGTTCGATTCGGATGGCCGGCCCGGCGGAGCGCTCGAGCACCTGCCCGGGGAGGAAGGCGCCGAGACCCACGAAATCGGCCACTTCCCGGTTCGCGGGTCGGTGGTAAAGCTCATAGGGGCTATCCCACTGCACGATCCTGCCGCGGCTCATCATGCCCACGCTGTCGGCGAGCGCAAAGGCCTCGTGTTGATCATGGGTGACCAGCAGGGCGGTAGTCCCCGCTCGCTTGAGCAGTTCGCGCAAATCAAAGGCCAGCCGCTCTCGCAATTCGGGATCCAGGTTGGAGAAGGGCTCGTCGAGCAACAGCAGCGATGGACTCGGTGCCAGCGCCCGGGCCAGCGCCACCCGCTGTTGCTGTCCGCCCGACAATTCATGCGGGTACCGTTTGCCCAGCTCCTGCAGACCCACCAGTTCAAGCATCTCACTCACGCGCGTCAGGCGCTCGCCCCGCGGCAGTACCTTCAGACCGAAGGCGACATTGCCCGCGACATCCAGGTGAGGAAAGAGCGCGTAGTCCTGAAACACCACGCCGGTGCGTCGGGCCTCGGGCTCGACCCAGTGATCCGGTCCGGTGACCGTCACACCCCCGATGGCAATCCGGCCGCTGACGGGCCGGATGAATCCGGCAATCGTGCGGAGCGCAGTCGACTTGCCGCACCCCGATGCGCCCAAAAGGCAACCGATCTCGCCGGAATGCAGCGCAAAACCGAGACCGTCCAACACGCGCCGAACGCGCCCGCCGGCGCCAAACTCGACGCGCACATCGTCAACCGTCAGAGCGTCCGGTAGAGGAGGAGCAGCCATTTGCAAATGCATATAATTCTCAATATCTCAATGATAGCGCCATTGCCCAAGAGTTCGCGTTGAGCAATCCCCCCAGCAGCACCCAGCCCAAGGCCGAGCGGCACTTGCACGCCCGAGGACGGCGGACTCTGCCACTCCTGTTCGTCCGGCTGCCGGATTCGATCGGGCTGGGCGCACCCACGGTCGTGTTCTCGCTCATGATTGCAGCGCCGCTCCTCGCCCTCATGGTGATTGCGGTCTCCGGCGGGTCGGAAGGAAGCGGGGCCACGCTGGCCCATCTTGCCCGTACCGTACTGCCCGGCTACCTGGGCTCGACACTTGTTCTCGCGATTGCGGTGCTGGCCCTGGCTTTGGTCTTGGGGGTCAGCACGGCCTGGCTGGTGGCCGCCTATGATTTTCCGGGTCGCTCGCTTCTCGCGTGGTGGCTGGTCTTGCCGCTCGCCATGCCCGCCTTCGTGATGGGCTATGCATTCACCGATTTCCTGGCCCCGGCGGGTCTGGCCCAGCAGTGGTTGCGGGAATTCACCGGGTGGCAGATCGGGCAATACCGCTGGCCGGAGGTGCACAGCTGGCCCATGGCGGCGCTGTGCCTTGGGCTGTCGCTCTATCCCTATGTGTATCTCATGGCCCGGACAGCGTTTGCCGAGCGCAGTGCCGCGATGGCCGATGCGGCGCGAAGCCTCGGGCTTTCGGCCCGGCAGGTGTGGTGGCGAGTCACCTGGCCGGTTGCTCGACCGGCGGTGGCGGCCGGGGGCGTGCTGGTCTTGATGGAAACGCTGGCCGACTTCGGGACGGTCAGTTTTTTTGCGGTGGACACGCTCACGGCCGGCATCTATCGAGCCTGGCAGGCGATGGGTGACCGGGCAGCGGCCGCCCAGCTCGCAATGGTGCTGCTTTGCGGCGTGCTATGTCTCGTCGTGCTCGAGCGCGCGCAGCGGGGCCGCATGCAGTTTCATTCGCGTGCGCCTCGCCCCGCCGGGCGCGAACGCTTATCGGGCGTTCGAGGGGCGCTCGCGGCCGCGCTCTGCACCCTGCCCGGTTTCTTCGGCTTTGGTTTTCCAGCGCTGCTCCTGGCATGGAATGCGCGGTCCTCCGAATCAGGGGTCGACCCTCGACTGTTCGACTGGATGGCCAACACGGCTGCGCTCGGCAGCTTGGGGGTCGTGTTGATCGTGCCGCTTGCGCTGGTCGCGGCCTACGCCCTGCGGGTCACGCCGCGAGCCTGGGTGCGCGGCGCCGTGGCTGCCGCCAACGCCGGATACGCGATCCCTGGGCTGGTCCTCGGGGTGGGCCTGCTCGCTCTGCTGGCGTCGCTCGGGCGCATGATCGAAACCCTCGGCGGTTGGCTGGGTGCGGACTGGGTGTTTGCGGGTGCGGGGATCGGGGCCGTGCTCTATGCCTATGCGGTACGTTTCTTTCCGGTGGGTTTTCAGGGCATCGATGCGGGTCTGCGGCGCATCAGTCCTTCCATCGATCAAAGCGCGCGCAGCCTGGGCCGGGGGGTGTTCGCAGTACTTACCGAGGTGCACTGGCCGTTGATGCGCCGCAGCATCGCGGTAGCGGCGCTCCTAGTGTTTGTCGACTGCGTGAAAGAGCTGCCGGCAACGCTGGTGCTGCGCCCTTTTGATTTCGATACGCTCGCGGTAGTGGCCCACCATTTTGCGGCGGACGAACGCCTGGCCGAAGCGGCTTTGCCCGCCTTGTTGATCTCTCTGGTCGGGCTCCTGCCGGTGATCGCGCTCTCCTCGGTGGCTTTGGCGGAGCGGGGTGGTTCCCAGCGGGAATGATCGGATTTCTGGTATAGTCATCGACTTTGCAGGCGCGTAGCTCAGCTGGTTAGAGCACCACCTTGACATGGTGGGGGTCGTTGGTTCGAGTCCAATCGCGCCTACCAAATTCCTCCAGGTCCGGCTCGCCGGCGCCATCCCGGCCGCGGGGTCGTGGTCCAGTCCCGAATGACAGGTGAGTGCGCCGGGAGCGCGATGGCTCAGTCACGGGATGAACGGTTGATGGTCACGATCAATTTGCCAGACGGCTCGAAGCGTAACTTCGATGCGCCGATCACGGTGCGCGATCTAGCGATATCTATTGGGCCTGGGCTCGCCAAGGCCGCGCTCGCAGGGCGAGTCGACGGCCGCCTCGTGGACCTGTCCCACCGGATCGAGCAGGATGCGACCGTGGCCGTGGTGACGGAGCGCGACGCCGAGGGCATCGATGTCATTCGCCATTCCACGGCTCACCTTCTGGCCTACGCGGTTAAAGATCTCTTTCCCGACGCTCAGGTCACGATCGGACCGGTGATCGAGGATGGCTTTTATTACGATTTCTCCTACAAGCGTCCCTTCACTCCGGAGGATCTTGCTGCGATCGAGGCGCGGATGTTCGAGTTGGCCCGTCAGGACGAGCCGGTCAGCCGCGAGCTGTGGCAGCGCGACGACGCAGTGAAATTTTTCAAGTCGATCGGCGAGCACTACAAGGCCGAGCTGATCGCCGCCATTCCGTCGAATGAGCCGATCAGCCTCTATCGCGAAGGCAAGTTCGTTGACCTGTGCCGTGGTCCGCATGTGCCGTCCACGGGCCGGCTCAAGGTCTTCAAGCTGATGAAGCTCGCCGGTGCCTACTGGCGGGGCGACTCGCGCAACGAAATGCTTCAGCGTATCTACGGTACAGCCTGGGCGCGCAAAGAAGACCAGGACGCCTACCTGCACCGTATCGAGGAGGCCGAGCGCCGAGATCACCGCAAGCTTGGCCGCGAGCTCGACCTCTTTCACTTGCAGGACAACGCCCCGGGCATGGTGTTTTGGCATCCTCGCGGCTGGACGCTCTGGCAGCAGGTCGAGCAGTACATGCGGGGGGTCTATCAGGACAACGGCTACCAGGAAATCCGTTGTCCGCAGATCCTCGACCGGACGCTCTGGGAGCGCTCGGGCCACTGGGAAAACTACAAAGACCACATGTTCACCACGGCCTCGGAGAACCGCGATTACGCGGTCAAGCCGATGAACTGCCCTGGCCATGTCCAGGTCTACAACTCGGGGCTGCGCAGCTACCGGGATCTGCCCTTGCGCTACGGGGAGTTCGGTTCGTGCCATCGCAACGAGCCCTCCGGCGCACTGCACGGCATCATGCGGGTGCGCGGATTCGTGCAGGACGACGGACACATTTTTTGCACCGAGGACCAGATCCTCGACGAGTGCGTGGCCTACACCGAACTGCTCCACAGGGTCTATCGCGATTTCGGCTTCGAGCACATCCTCTACAAGGTGGCGACCCGCCCGGCCAAGCGGGTGGGCGATGACGCGCTCTGGGACAAAGCCGAGCATGCCCTGATGGAGAGCTTGCGCCGTTCGGGCGTCGAGTTCGTGATCGCTGCCGGCGACGGCGCGTTCTATGGACCCAAGATTGAATACACGCTGAAGGACGCGCTGGGTCGGCAGTGGCAGTGCGGAACCATGCAGGTCGACTTCAACATGCCGCAGCGGCTTGGGGCTGAATATGTCGCCGATGACAATGCCCGGCATCACCCCGTCATGCTGCATCGTGCCATCGTCGGCTCGCTCGAACGCTTCATCGGGATCCTGATCGAAAATCACGCCGGTGCCATGCCGATGTGGCTTGCGCCGGTACAGGCCATGATTCTCAACATCACAGACGCTCAGGCTGAATATGCCCAAAACGTTGCGCAAACGTTGAAAAAACAAGGGTTTAGGGTCGAGGCTGATTTGCGGAACGAGAAGATCAACTATAAAATTCGTGAAAATAGTCTGCAAAAGCTTCCTTATCTGCTGGTCGCAGGAGATAAAGAGCGGCAGGCTGGAACGTTGGCCGTGCGTGCGCGCGGCGGGGTCGACCTGGGAGCGATGTCCATCGAGGCTTTTGCCAAGCGGCTGGCCGAGGATGTTGCTTCCAAGCGGGCCCAGCCCCAGTGACCGTCCTCAGTTCGGGTGCCTCGTTTGGGGGCGTCCCTAGGGTGCGGTCCGCGCTGGACGCACGGCTGTTCTTTTGTTGAAACTGGAGGTCCTTCATTATCGTTACACGTTCAGCCCCCGTCGCCGAGCAGCGAGCCCACCGCATCAATGGCGAGATCACTGTCCCCGAAATCCGTCTGATCGGGCCAGAGAACGAAGCGATCGGAATCGTTCATATCCGCGAAGCTCTGCGAATGGCCGAAGAGGCCGATGTCGATCTGGTTGAAATCGCGCCCACGGCTACGCCGCCGGTCTGTCGTCTGATGGATTACGGCAAGTTCAAATACCAGGAACAAAAGCGTGCCCATGATGCCCGGCTCAAGCAGAAGATCATCCAGGTCAAGGAGGTCAAGTTCCGGCCGGGGACTGATGAAGGCGACTACCAGATCAAGATGCGTAACGTCAATCGATTCCTCGAAGATGGCGACAAGGTGAAAATCACCCTGCGCTTCCGGGGGCGCGAGATGGCCCATCAGGAATTCGGCGTGCGGCTGCTTGAGCGCATCCGAACCGATCTGGACGAAGCGGCGTTGGTCGAGCAGATGCCCAAGCTCGAAGGGCGGCAGATGATCATGGTCATCGCCCCAAAACGGAAGAAGTAGGTTCTGGGGCACGCAGCAGTCGGGTGCCTGTTCGGATCGCTTTCTGTCTGAACAGGGCCCACACAAGCCAGGCGGGTTGATCAAGTTCCGGCGCAGTTGTCGGACACCTTGCAGGGCAACGAAAGGAAAGGCAGATCATGCCGAAGATGAAGACCAAAAAGAGCGCCGCCAAGCGCTTCCGGGTCCGCGGCTCGGGCAGCGTTAAACGCGGCCAGGCGTTCAAGCGCCACATCCTCACCAAGAAAACCACCAAGAACAAGCGGCAGCTGCGCGGAACCGAGGGCGTGCACAGCACGAACATGGCGTCCGTGAAAGCCATGCTGCCTTACGCATAAGGAGAGCGCGATGCCTCGAGTCAAACGTGGAGTCACGGCGCGCGCCCGTCACAAGAAAGTGCTCGCGCTCGCCAAGGGTTATCGCGGTCGTCGCGGTAATGTCTACCGTATTGCCAAGCAGGCGGTCATGCGTGCGGGCCAATATGCGTATCGCGACCGCCGAACCAAGAAGCGCGTGTTTCGCGCGCTCTGGATCACCCGGATCAACGCCGCCTCGCGTGAGCACGGTCTGAGCTACAGCCGCCTCATCAACGGTCT
>JBIKVK010000203.1:0-6289 GCA_044356835.1 Burkholderiaceae bacterium | reverse complement strand
GATCGATGGTTCGCCGCCTGGGCAGTCGTCGGTCTGCTGGCCTATCTGGGCTTGCCCTGGTATGTGCTGCAGCAGGGCAGTCTGGTCGGTGCGATCCCATCGCTCTTTACGGCCAACGAGTCTGCCAATGGGCTGACCCACGCCCTGGTCCAGGGACGCATTTGGCTCGCGAGCGGCTGCCTGGCCCTCGCGGGCAGCTGGCTTGTGCTGGTCTGGCCTGCGGGGGTTCGAGGCCCGCAGGGTGCAGCCCGGGGGCGCTGTCTGGTCGCATGCGCACTATTCGGCTTGGTCGGATTGCTGGGCGGGGGGTTTGTGATCGGCCCCAGCGGCTGGGCGTTCGACTTCCTTGAGCAGGGGCTCGGACCGCTCCCCATCGGTCAGTACGGCATGGGCTGGGGTGCGATCCTTGCGCTGACCGCGTTGTGGGTCCTCTTGGGGGCTGGCCTTGCGCGTTGCGGAGCATTCGGCGGCGATGCTTTCATCGGAGCGACGCTGGTTCTGAGCGCGGCGCTGCTCCTGCTCTTTGTGGCGTATCCGGTGATGCGCGCGCTGTCCTCGGCCTGGATCGGCGATGACGGCAGTTACTCCTGGCAGTGGTTTGCGGAGCGCATCTGGAACGAGCGGGTCTGGAGTCTGGATTGCCTTTTAGGGCCTATGCGATGTGGTTCCGCATGGAACACTCTGGCCCTGGCGTTGATGACGGCGACGGGTACCACCTTGCTCGGAGCGGCCATTGCCTTGTGGGCTGAAAGGGGAAGTACGCGGCTCGCTCCGGCGCTGAATCTGCTCGCCCTCCTGCCCATCGTCACTCCGCCGTTTGTGGTCGGCCTCGGACTGATTCTGCTGTTTGGTCGAGCCGGTCTGGTCAATCAGTGGCTCGACTGGGCCTTCGGCATCGAACCGACCCGCTGGTTTTATGGGCTCTTTGGACTGTGGCTCGCCCAGATGCTGGCCTTCACGCCGATCGCCTTCCTGATCATGCGCGGGGTCGTCCAGGGAGTCAGCCCGGCGCTTGAAGAGGCTGCGCTGACGCTGAGGGCAAGTCGCATGCGCCTGTTTTTTACGGTGACCTTGCCACTGATCCGCCCCGGGCTCGCCAATGCGTTCATGGTCGGTTTCATTGAAAGCATTGCCGACTTTGGCAACCCGATCGTGGTTGGGGGACAGTACACGGTGCTTTCGACAGAGATCTTCTTCGCAATCGTCGGCGCCTCCCTGGATCCGGGCAGGGCCGGAGCTTTGGCCCTGTTATTGACCCTGTTTGCCCTGCTCGTGTTTGCGCTTCAGCGTATTTCGCTGGCCGGTCGTGGCTACACGACCGTGACGGGAAAGGGGGACTCGGGCCGACCCGTCGATCTGCCAGGGCAGGTCCTCATGCTGTGCCGCATCATTGCGGGGCCATGGCTCGCGTTCACCTTGGTCATCTACCTCTTCGCGTTTGCCGGCGGGTTTGTGCAGACCTGGGGGCGAGACTACAGCCTGACGCTGGCGCATTTCCGTACTGCCTTCGACATTCAGTGGAGCGAGCACGGCTTGATCTGGGCGGGAACGGCATGGCGTTCGCTCTTCACGACAGTGAGCCTGGCCGCGCTCGCAGCTCCGCCGTGCGCGCTGCTGGGGCTGCTGATCGCCTGGCTGGTGGACCGGGTGCGTTTCCAGGGGCAACGCGCCTTCGAGTTCTCGGCGCTTCTGACCTTTGCCATTCCGGGTACGGTGCTGGGGGTCAGCTACATTCTTGCGTTCAATGTCCCGCCCTTTGAACTGACCGGCACGGGCTTGATCATCATCCTTTGCTTTGTGTTCCGCAGCCTTCCCGTGGGCGTTCGTTCCGGCTCGGCAGCGCTTCGACAGCTCGATCGCTCGCTCGACGAGGCCTCCCTGATGCTGCGGGCGGGCACGTTCAGAACCCTCGTACGGGTTGTGCTCCCATTGCTGAAGCCCGCTCTGGTGGCTGCCCTGATTTACAGTTTCGTGCGCTCGATGACCACGGTATCGGCCGTCATCTTTCTGGTCACGGCCCAGTACGAGCTGGCGACGACCTACATCATCGGCCGTGTGGGCAATGGCGATTACGGTATTGCGCTGGCCTATTGCTCCGTGCTGATCGCTCTGATGCTGGCAGTGACCCTGACCATCCGGTGGCTCGTGGGCGAGCGCAGACTGGGACGCAAACGGGCGGAGGCCATGTCATGACATCGTCGATTCGTAGCGCCTCGGGACAGGCCGTTCGCAGCCTCGGCCCGGCATCGATCACCCGGGGCGCACCCGCCGGTATCGAGCTGCGAGCGGTCAGCAAACGGTATGGCGGGGTTGGAGCCTCCAAGGTGGTCGACCGGGTCAGCTTTGAGGTGCCCCGCGGGACGCTCACGACGCTGCTCGGGCCCTCGGGCTGTGGCAAGACCACGACGCTCAGGATGATCGCGGGGCTTGAGCGCGCCACCGAGGGCAGCATCTGGATCGATGGTGTCGATGTCACGGCGCGCGGCGCGGCCGAGCGCAACGTCAGCATGGTGTTTCAGAGCTATGCGCTCTTTCCCCACATGTCGGTCATCGAGAACGTCCGTTACGGGCTGGACTCGATCGGGTGCTCGCGCGAGGAGGCCGCGCAGCGCGCGCAACAGGCACTTGCGAGGGTGGGTCTGGTCGGCCTCGATCTCCGGTTGCCGGCCGAGTTGTCGGGCGGCCAGCAGCAGCGAGTCGCGCTGGCCCGCGCGCTGGTGCTCGAGCCTTCGGTGCTGCTTTTTGACGAGCCGCTTTCGAACCTGGATGCACGTCTGCGCCGCAGCATGCGCGATGAGATCCGACGCCTGCAGCGGCAACTCGAGTTGACCGTGGTCTATGTCACCCACGACCAGGCCGAGGCCCTGGCCATCAGTGATCAGATCATCATCATGGAGGGGGGGCGTATTGCCCAGTCGGGCGACGCACGCACACTCTATGCACGGCCCGCTACGGCCTTCGTTGCCCAGTTCCTCGGCGAGGCGGCCCTGTACCCGGGTGAGTGCGATGGCATGGGTGGGGTAAAACTGGGTTCGCTGCGGTTGAGTGCAGTTGGCCACGCAGCCGGACCAGTCTGGATCGCGATCCGGCCTGAAGCCTGGGGGGTTGAGCCCTTGGAAAAGCCCCCTGAGACGCTCGATGCGGTGATGCCTACACCCGAATCGCCGCGCCCTCGTGCGGAGGGTACGATCGAGGCAACGCTGGAGCATTTCGCTTGGCTGGGTGCGATCGTGGAACTGCATTTCTCGACACCGGTCGGGGCGGTATTCGCATGGTCGACCGCGACCGCGCGGAATTGGCTGCCGGGCGCTCGCTATGTCCTGTCACTCGCGGGCGCCGGCTACTCAATTCTGGCTCACGATGAGGCGCCGGTCGCGGCCGAGCCGCCGCTGTCGCCCGCGTGATCCACGCTGGAGAGGGCGGCATCGCGTCTGCTCAGGTCGACTTCCGATCAAAGCGACCCTGCTTGCCAAACCTGGGTCACCGGATTAGTCTCTTCAAGGGTACGAGGTCTAGTGCTTCACGGTTCGATTCCTTCGGCAGTCTGAGGGTCGACTCGTCGGTCTGTGCAGGATTCTGGCGTCATTGTCGTTCAATTGTTCTGGAGGGTTTTCCGGATGTTCGACTCGCTCCGATTCCGTTTTGTTGGACTGCTGGCCGCCGCTGCCCTGGGGCTCGGTGCCCTCGGCGCCGCTCAGGCCCAGAGCCGCCCGCCGTCCAAGACGCTTGTGGTGGGCGTGGCGGGTTTCCCCGATTCGCTCAAGACGGGGTGGTCGTCGTTTACGGCGCTAACCCTATCGATTCAGACCAACGACCTGCTGGTCGACCGGGGGGCCGACGGCAATCCGGTGCCAGCCCTCGCCGAGCGGTGGGAAGCAAAAGACGACAAGACCTGGCGCTTTTACCTTCGACGAGGCGTCAAGTTTCACGACGGCGTCGAATTCACCGCAGAGGATGTCAAGTTCACGATTGCTTACGTTCTCAATCCCGAGACCAAATATGGGACCGCAAGCCGGATCGGTCTGGTCGAGCGTGCTGAAGTCGTTGATCGATACACGGTTGATATCGTCACCAAGGCTCCGTTCCCAACACTCCTGATCGGGCTGAGCAATATCGTGATCGAGCCCAAGCACGTTCACGAGAAGGGCGGGACGCAGGCGATGTTGACCAAGCCCATCGGAACAGGTCCCTACATGTTCAGCCGATGGCTTCCAGCGGACCGGTACGAACTCGTGGCCAATCCGTCATACTGGGGCGGAAAGCCCAGGATCGATCGGCTGGTGTTTCGCCAGATCCCGGAGGCGGCCACACGGGTAGCGTCATTGTTGGCCGGCGAAACCCATATCATCGAGGAAGTTCCGGTCGATCTGATTCCGCGAATCAAGTCCGCCCGCTTGGCAGAGCTGGCTTCTGTCGCGACCTCGGGATCACTCGTTCTGACCTTCGATACCCGTAAGCCTCCCTTCAACGACCCTCGGGTCAGACTCGCTGTGGATCTCGCGATCGACAAGGGACTGATCAATGATGAAATTCTGGCGGGAACCGGCGAAATCCTTCAGGGCCAGTTGCTGACCAAGGAGACCTTTGGATTCAATCCAAACCTGAAAGCCCGACCCTACGATCCGGCGCGAGCCAAACAGCTGCTGGCCGAGGCGGGTTACCCGAACGGCTTTGCCACTTCAATCACGAACCGATCGGGTCGCTATGTTTCGGATGTCGAGATCGGCAACGCTATCGGTGGTTTCCTCGACAAGATCGGCGTGAGGACCCAGGTCAATGTGGTCGAAGGGGGGGTCTACTCGCGGATGGCAACCGCGATGGATATGGGGCCCATGCATATGGTCGGGTGGTATTCACTGGGCGATGCGGACTTCAATACCGTCTGGTTCACCGATGCGTCCAAGCGCGCCTTTTGGAAGAACGACGAATACGAGCGTCTGTTTAATGAAGCGCGTTCGACCGTGGATGAGAAAAAGCGTCTTCAGGCCTACCACCGCATGATGGAGATCATGCATGCTGAGAACCCTGCCGTGTTTTTGTATGGTGTGCCTTCGGTCTACGGCAAGTCAAAGGCGCTTGCGGGATGGGTGCCACCGAGCGACCGATTACTTCGCCTATCGAAGTCAGACCTCAAGTAAGGACCCCTGATCATGAAGAAGACCCGAAACGACGCGATTGGCAACATGGGTGCGCTGGACACGGCCGTGAAGAAGAGCGGTTTTGATGCCGTTATCGCTGTATCACCGGAAAACGTCCGATACGCCGGCGACGTCAACATCTCCACTCAGGTCGCGATCCGAGACCGACTGGCGTTCATCGTATGGCCCGCCAACGGCGACCCCATCTTCCTCGTGTGTCACATCGAAGCGGGCTATGTCCGGCGCGAAAGCTGGATCGAAGATGTTCGGACGTATCAGGAGTTTGTAAACGACCCGATTTCGGCGCTTGCCGAAATTCTCAGGGAACTGAAGTGCGATGCTGGCCATGTGGCGATCGAGACTGAGTATCTTGCCGCCAAATATTTCAACGAACTGAAGAAGCAGCTCCCAAATCTCAAGGTCAGCCCGGCCGAGCCTCTGTTCGCACGGGTTCGGATGTTCAAGACCCAGAAAGAGAAAGACATCATTGTTGGTGCATTCAATGGGACCGAGAAAGCGTTTCTTTCAACCTACCTCTCTGTTCAGGTTGGCGAGACCGAAAAACAGATCTCGATCAGGCTCGCGGAGAACATCCTGTTGAATGGCGCCGAAATGGTGGCCTTCAACCATCTGAATTGCGGCGAAAACACTGGATTTCCGCACATGTCGCCGTCCGACTATCGCGTTAAGAAGGGTGATATCGTCAAGGCGGACTCGGGCGGCTTCTTTCGGGAGTATTACTCCAACGTCGGGCGCACCGCGAAGGTGGGTCAGCCGACCCAAAAAGAGATCGACATGTGGCGGCATCTGCGCGACATCCATCACGCGGTGATCGATATGTGCCGACCCGGGCGGGTGGGTCGTGAGTTGTTTGCCAAAGCCAAGGAAATGCAGATCAAGGCCGGGCTGCCGTTTACTTATTCGCACAACGGCCATTCGCTGGGTCTTTCGGTGCACGAACGGCCGATCATCAGCCCGCACGAGGATATCCCTTACGAGGCGGGCATGATCACCACCGTCGAGACCCGTCACCGCGATGTCGGTAAGCTTGGTTTGCACATGGAAGACATCATTGAAATTACCGAGAACGGACCGGTTTGGCATGCCCGGTTCTTCCAGAACGAGGAAATCATGGTGATCTGATGCGACTG
>JBIKVK010000202.1:0-6302 GCA_044356835.1 Burkholderiaceae bacterium | reverse complement strand
CTGGAACTGGCGCGCACGCTGCGGTCGAACACCTGATCAGGAGCCTGGTCGCCATTTTTCCAGGGCCCTGCGACTCGCAGGCGCGTCGGCGCTTGCAGCCATCGCGCTCGCGGGCTGCGGCGGCGGGGAGAGCTTTTATTCGGTCACCGTTCAAGGCTCGGCCGAACCGCTCTCTGGGGGTCTCGAGGGCGGCAATGTCGTTCTGAAGAGCGGTACGGATCCCTCGACGATTTCCATCCCCAGTTCCAGCGGCAACTATCTGCTCCGTGATTTCAAGGACCAGGGCTCGAACTCGGCGATCGTCGTGGATCAGCATCCGCTGAACCAGCTATGCGTTATCCGCAGCGGTGCGGCCGACCCCACTTTGAGCCTCCAGTGTGTTCCCAAGAGCCTCAACGATACGGGTCTCAGCGCCTGCCGGTCGGCTGCGACCTGCTTGTCAGAGGATGCCGGTTCGGGTCGGGATTACATCGCCGCCCGACTGCGCAAAGCGGGCAACCCGCTCAGCCCGTTAGGCTTTGACTACACACGGATCTGCAACAATGCCGCGGAGGAAGGAAGCCCCGGTTGTGCGCTGGCTGCAAACGCGAGCCCCGGCGAGGCGCCCAGCGACTGGGGTTGCACGCGTGACAACCATACGGGGCTGGTCTGGAGGGTGGTGAATTTTGGCGGCCGCTCTACCTACATGGAGGCTCTCAACCGGGCCGTTGACCTCCAGAAGCAAAAATGGTGTGGTCGTGACGGCTGGACTCTCCCCTCGGCACATCAGCTACAGTCCGTGCTCAACAGCGGTGGCACCGAGCGGGGCGCATACCGGATTGCCGCGTCGCTCACCTTTTTGCCGCCCTTCGATTTCGAGGCGCGCAATAAGGCATCCGGAGATGAGCCGTCCGAGCTTTTAGAACTGGGCGGCTACTGGACGGGTGATCCAGCCTTCGGCAGTGCAGGAAACGCGTGGGCGGTTTCTTTCGTTGGCGCGGGTCGAGTCAAGCAACAGAGCATGGATATCGCGCTGCATCTGGTGCCGGTCAGCAAGGCGGACTTCCAACTGCGGTTTATTGATCCCTACCATAAGCTCGATCGATGGCAGTTGGATGCGGCGGCAGGGACGCTCCTTGATCGGCGCAGCGGCTTGATGTGGATGGTCTGCTCGGCCGGCGGTACATACAATGCAGCGACTCAGTCGTGTGGCGTCGGGGTGGCGTCAACGTTCGGTGATGCGCTCGATCAGCCGGCCCGCGTCAATTCCGGCGGTCCGGCGTTGAACCGGGGGTACTCCGACTGGCGGCTTCCAAACCGCGCCGAGCTGGGAAGTCTGGTCGATTACCAGCAGAGTTTCCCCGCGGTCAGCAGCGACAGAGCACTAACGCAGTCCTTACGGCAGGATTTGGGTGTCCGGGCGGGTGCCTACTGGACCTCATCATGGGTGCCTTCGGCTGGCTCGGGCGGGGACGTCTTCTTTGTCGATTTTGAGACGGGTGAGATTTCTCTCACTCCAAGTTTAGATGAGCCCCTTCGCGTGCGCCTCGTGCGCGATGCACGCTGACCGGCGCCCAGATCAATCTGATGACCGCGGGCGAGTGTTTTTGCGAGGCCGTGGCGAAGGACCTGAGCGCGATGTTCCCGGCCTGGCGGGGCGCTCGGCCCATGCAGCCGGCGCGCTGGCTGAAGTCCGTGGGCCGCGCGGTGGCATCGCCTCAGTAGGGTGAATGCGAAGCATCTGTCCCGCCACCCGCACTTTGCTCAGGTGCTTGATGACACGAGCAGGCAGGGCCTCGGGTAGCTCCACCAGACTGTGCTGCTCGAACACCCGGATGCGCCCGATTTGACGGGCCTCCAGGCCCGCCTCATTGGCAATGGCCCCCATCAGGTGGCCGGGCTTGGCGCCATGAGCTTCACCCACTTGCACGCGGAAGGTCTGAAAGCCGGTCGAGCCGGGACGCGATCGAGCAGGCTTGGCCGAGCCCTCGCGGGTGTCACCCCCAGGCTCGGTACCCCAGGGCATTGCCGGGTTTGAGTCGTGCAGCGCGACGCTGCGACGAGCCGTCCGTTCGGCAGAACGGTCCGAACCGTGGTCAGAGGATCGATCGCCCGAACGATTCGAGGGTGGATTCGATGGCCGATCCAGGGCGCCAGCATGGCCCTCAGCAGCGTCCTGACCCTTGACCAGCAACAGCGGCAGCCCTCCGCGCGACATGCGCGCCAGGGCGGCTGCGATATCGATGGCAGCCACTCCATGCTCCTGCTCGTACTCGCTCACGATGCTGGCAAAGGCCTCCAGGCCGCCCGCATCCAGTGTTTCGGTGATCCGGTTTTTGAAGCGGGCGATCCGCACCGCGTTGACAGCCCGAATGGTGGGCAGCTCGAGAGCGTCGATCGGCTGGCGCGTGGAGCGTTCGATCGCCTTGAGCAGTCCGCGCTCACGCGGGGTGACAAACAGGATCGCCTCACCACTGCGACCGGCCCGGCCGGTACGGCCAATGCGATGGGTATAGGTTTCGGCGTCGCTGGGCATGTCGTAGTTGATGACATGGCTGATGCGCTCCACATCGAGCCCACGGGCGGCTACATCGGTGGCCACCAGAATGTCGATCTCGCCTTCGCGCAGTTGGGCGATCGTACGTTCCCGTTGCTGCTGCACCATGTCGCCATTGATAGCGGCTGCAGGGAAACCCCGGGCCTGAAGCTTTTCGGCCAGTTCTTCGGTGCCGAGCTTGGTACGCGTGAAGACGATCATGGCCTCGAAAGACTCCGCCTCCAGGATACGGGTGAGTGCATCGAGCTTGTGCATGCCGCTCACCAGCCACTGCCGTTGCCGGATGTTGGTTGCGGTGGCGGTCTTGGCTGCAATCGTGATCTCGGCGGGCTCGCGCAGATGGGTCCGGGCGATGCGGCGAATCTCGGGGGGCAGGGTGGCCGAAAACAACGCCGTCTGGCGCCCCTTGGGCGTGGCGCTCAGGATGCGCTCGACTTCCTCCACGAAGCCCATACGCAGCATTTCGTCGGCCTCATCGAGCACCAGCGTGCGGAGGGCCGAGAGATCGAGGGAGCCCCTGTCGAGGTGATCGATGATTCGCCCAGGTGTGCCCACGATCACATGCAGGCCCCTGCGTAGGGCCGACAGCTGTGTGCCATAGCCCTGGCCACCATAGATGGGCAGCACGTGAAAGCCCGGGATCGCATGCGCATAGCGCTGAAAGGCTTCGGCCACCTGAATGGCCAGTTCACGTGTGGGCGTCAGTACCAGAGCCTGCGGCGCGCCCGCGCTGGGTTCCAGCTGAGCCAGGATGGGCAGCGCAAAGGCTGCGGTCTTGCCGGTGCCGGTCTGGGCTTGGCCCAGGAGGTCCTTTCCCTGCAACAGGGGCGGGATGGCCATGGCCTGAATCGGTGAGGGGGCCTCATAGCCAACTTGCGCGATGGCCTGAAGCAGAGTGGGGGGCAGGCCGAGTTCGGCAAAGGATGAGGGTGTCATATGCAGTGATTGTCCCACGGGCTGGCCCGGGTCCGGTGGTCGATGGCTTCAAGGTCGTGCAGGTCAAGGCGGTTTCAACCTTCGCAGCCGCCACTGAAATTGCGCGAAACACGCAGAATCGGCGGCAGGCCCGCGTGGCGCGGGGCTTGCAGAAACGACAACGCCCAACCGAGAGCGGTCAGGCGTTTGGTATTGGTGGAGCGCAGGCGCGCCCCGGCTAACCATGCTCGTACCGCGTTGCGCGCTCTCGCGGGCGGTCTTACAGGGAGGGGTGAGCAGAATGATTCCCGGCGACGCTCATTTCCTACCAACCCGCAACTCTCCGGAGCCAAGTCGAATCAGGGAAAAATCCTCCTCTGGCTGCAGGCGCCAATGACGATCTATCTACGGCTGCTTTATCTACGCATATTACCCAGGTACAAAAATCTTAATGCTTTACGTATTTCGTAATACATTACGAAGGTGATTGAAAGCTTCCGCGACAAACGCACCGCAGCGCTATTCCTGGGGCAGTCCGTCAAGGGCCTGCCTCCGACCATTCAGCGGCGAGCGTTTGATAAGCTGCGATTGCTGCATGCAGCGGCGGTGCTGGACGACCTGCGTGTACCCCCTGCCAACCGGCTTGAGAAGCTTTCGGGTGATCGCAGGGGACGGTGGAGCATTCGCATCAACGACCCATGGCGAGTTTGCTTTCAGTTCGACGCTGGCAACGCGCTCGATGTCGAGGTGGTGGACTACCACTAGGAGAGAAGGATGGCGATTCAATTTAAGGCACTAGCCAAGGCTGATCTTTCAGATGTGCTCGCGCGCCCGCGCAGACAGTTGGTGATCAAGCATCCAGGGCAGTTTTTGCTGGGCGAGTTCATGGAGCCTCATCAACTTAACGCCAACACTCTTGCGAATGCGCTGCATGTTCCCGCCAATCGGATCACCGCGATTCTCAAGGGCCAGCGTGGGATCACGGCCGATACGGCCCTGCGCCTGGCTCGCTATTTCGGAACCACGGCTGATTTTTGGCTGAACCTGCAAAAGGACTACGAGCTACGTCAGGCCAGGCGAGTCTCGCAACGGAAGATCGACGCGGTCGTCGAGCCGATGGCCGCGTGACTCATAGATTGAGTCCAAACTAAAATCGATGTCGGGACCTCGCTCGACTGTACGGCCATGGCCTCGGTCGACCACCGCTGTGGCACCTGGCTTGTGGCTGAGAAGTTTCCCGGACCGCTCGCCGAGCGTTGGATCATCACCGCCGCACAGATCAACCTGTACTACCCGCCCGCCCTGGGCAAGATGCGGCCGAAGGTGGTCACGGGCGAGGTGTCGCGCAAGGGGCTGCGCACTCGCCTGCGCACCAGTCCGAGCGCGTGCGGGGATTGCCGTTTGCGGGCGGCATCGGCGCCCGGCAAAAAGCCAGCAGCCTACGGCCACGCGGTTGGTTCATACGCAACCCTTTAAACCCTCCAGAACAGCTCCGGTCACGATCCCGGACCGACCGGTCACGTTGCCGGATCGACCGGTCACAATCAGCCGGAATACGCAGGATCGACCCTCCCGGTCGGGACTCCGAACCCTGATCCCCACATATGAAAGGCCACTCCGATGGTGGCCTTTTGTATTTGGTGGAACGGAGGTCAGCTTCGGCTAACCGCTCTCCCACCTCGTTGCGTGCTCTCGGGGGCGGTCTGCATCACGGCCAGGACGATGGGGACAAGGCGCTCATTCTGAGCCCGGTTCGATACCTCTCACCGGCCGGAAAGCGGCGGAGCCGTCAGCCGACGGATTTCAGGATCCGCCAGAAACAGCGGGCTGCGCGCCAGGACATCCTCCAGGGGGCGAGCAAGCGCAACGAGGCAGTTTTCCTGCACGATGAAACGAAGGGCATCTCGCATTAGACCGACCTTGAGCTCGGCATACCGGTCATCGATCGAGGCAATCGTCGTGAGCGGGCTGCCTTTGTCCTGATGCACAGTACGATCGAGGTGATTCATTATCCGGACCAAGGCTGCCTGACGAGCGCCGGGCGAGCTTTTGAGGTCGAGCTCCTCTCTCAGGCCGTCATAGACGATCCTGATGCTCGCGTCATCGAGTTTCGCCCCTGCGAAATTGACCGCCTGCATCCCGGCATTAATGTTGTCCAGCACCGTCACCGTGAAATCCGAGCCAGAAAGATCAGCCCCTTGAAAAGAAACTTTATCGAGCACTCCGTTGAACACACATCCCACCCACTGGGCGCCTTTCATGCCCCCGTTCGTAATGCTTGTGAACGAAGATAGGGTGGCTTTACTGACAGCTGTTCCGGAGGAGCCCTCGATGCGGGCACCGCAGAGATCGGCGGTTCGGTCCGCCACCTCCGAAATTTCATGACTGTATTCATGTTTAGGAATATGGATCTGAACTGCGTTGTGCTCCCTCGCCTGGCGCGCAATCTCGTCGATATAGCCTCGAAGCTTGGGCTCAAGCTGGACAAATTTGATGACTTCCCTTTTTATATCGTTCAACTGCCGCCTCAAACCCCGTTGGTCTTCAGGGTCATCAGGGTCGAGGACTTCCCCAATATCTTCTTGCAGCTTTTCGGCTCGGCGCGCCAGGGCCGTCCCGGGATAGTCGGCCTCGAATCGATCCAGGTAAGCGTCCATGTCCTCGAGGGTTTGGGGGATATTCACGCCGATGTCGCTGAAACTGACGTCCAGCTCGATCGTTTGCACAGGGTCGATCCGGCGAAGCTCGGCGCAGAAGCCTTCACCGCTTTCAAGGGCGGGCAGTTCCTGGGCAACCCGGTCGGCAAGGGCTTGCGCCACCGCCTTCGATTCGTCCGGCTGCAGTGCCAGCA
>JBIKVK010000201.1:0-6331 GCA_044356835.1 Burkholderiaceae bacterium | reverse complement strand
GAATGAGGCAGCCATGAATCAGTCTCCTTACAGTTCGGTTGTCTGTGGTCCGTGTGCGTTCATTTCAGGCGTTTTTTTCATCGAATTCAAGACCAAAGCCCTGCTGTTCAGCCAGATCCAGAAGCCGGGCGCCAAGCACGAGATCCTGGGTCGCAACGCCGAGCGATTTGAAGACCGTGATTTCGTCATCAGAAGCCCGACCACGCTTGAGCCCAAGCAAAGTCTCACCCAGCTCACCGACGATCCGACCTTCGGTCAGGACGCCTGAAGCCAACGGAACCATGATGTCGCCCGTCCGCGCGCGGCAGGACTCGGATGAATCGAGCCAGAAGCTCGCACGGGATGCCACCGCATCGTCCATTTCACGCTCATGCGGACGCCCGGCCCCACCCAGATTGATGTGAGTCCCCGCCTTGACATACCGACCGTCAAAGACGGGCTGTTCGGAGGTCGTTACGGTCGTGATGATGTCGGCATGCGCAACCGCCTCGTCCAGCGCGATCTCGGTCACGATCTCGCATGAGTCAAGCCTCGGGTCCGAACGGACCCGAGCGGCGAGTCCAAGCACCTTGTCTTTGGACCGCGAGACCAGAATCAGCCGATCTGTGGGCCGAACATGGTTGACATAAAGCGCTGAGGTGTAAGCGAGCTTTCCGGCACCCATAATCAGATGGGTACGAGCATCGCGACGGGCCAGACGATCGGTACCTGCCGCGAACCCGGCCGCAGTCCGATGTTCGTTGAGGCGATCTGCCGCGAGCAGTCCCCTGACCCTCAGAGTCATCGCGTCCCAGATCATCATCATGCAGGTCGTGTGCTTGTGCTTCGGATCGACCGTCGAGAAAACACTGCCCACCAGCTTGACCCCGAGGATCTGATCCCCGATCAGACCCGGCATCACCAACACCGTCCCTTTCGGAGTCGAACGGTGGATCTCGCTGCGTAGCGGGATCACCGCGTCACCGGATGACAACACCTTGAATGCTTCTGCCGCCGCATCGATCGCGACCTGGACCGGCAACGCCTGATCAATCTGTCTTTCGGAAAGCAGCAGCATCGGGCAAAATTCGCTGAGGATTGCGAGCGATTATAAGAACAGCCTTCTTCGCAAGCCAGTCTTTTCAACGATGATGCGGAGGCCGCGTGTTCGATCTAGTGTTGCGAAAGGTTCGCTTGATCGGCTCCGAGGAGGAACGAAGCTGCGATATCGGCATCTCCGCGGGCCGCATTGAAGCGCTAGGCTCTCCGGGTTCGCTGGGTCCGGCAAAAGTCAACCGCGATGCCGAAGGATTGACCGCGATTCCCGGACTCGTCGACGCACATGTGCATCTGCGCGAGCCGGGGCTCGTTCACAAAGAAGGGTTCCAGAGCGGTACTCTGGCTGCCGCAGCCGGAGGGGTCACGACGGTAATGGTCATGCCTACCGATGACCCGGTGACGATGACCCCCGAACATTTCGAAGACAAGCTGCGCCTGGCTCAGGGTCAGTGCCATGTCGACTATGCGCTGCAGGCCTGCGTCGGCCCGGATCCTCGCCACATCTCAGAACTTATCTCCAAGGGTGCCGTATCGCTGGAAATCTTTCTCGCCGACGTCCCAGAGACTTTTTTGTTGAGCGACGCACAGTCCCTGCTGTCCGTGCTTGAGGTCGTCAATGCCCATGGAGCCATCGCAGGGATCACCCCGGGTGACCATTCGGTGGTTGCGGCCCGCACGGCTGCGATTAGGGCCCGCTCCTCTGGAGCCCGCGAGGACTTCCCGCCTACGCGGCCGCCCATCTCCGAAGCACTCGGAGTGGCGCGCGCCTGTATCGCGGCACGAGAGACAGGGGCTCGCATCCACCTGCGTCAGTTGAGCTGTGCCCAGGGCCTGGAAGCCTTTGAGGCCCTGCGGCCTTTGGCGAGGATCACAGCTGAGATCACGCCGCACAATCTTCTTCTGGATGCGCAGCTGCTGATCGAGCGCGGCCCGATCGCAAAAGTCGCTCCACCCTTACGACCGGCCGCCGATGTGCATGCAATGAGAAAGGCTCTGAGGCGGAAAGCGATCGATATCATCGCCACTGACCATGCGCCGCATCTACCGACCGAAAAGGCAGCGGGGGATCAAGACATCTGGAAAGCACCCGGTGGGCTGCCGGGCCTCCAGACCTTTCTTGCGGCGATGCTGCATCTCGTTGATCTGGGCGAGTGGACGCTTCAAGACCTGGTCCGTTGTTGCTGTCAACGACCTGCCGAGATTTTTCGGTTGTCAAGGAAGGGTAGGATCGCTCCAGGCTTCGACGCCGACATTGTGTTGCTGGATCTGAAGCGGCCTCATACCGTCCGTGACCAGGACCAGCTCAGCAAAGCTGCGCAGACGCCTTTCGCCGGCTTGCGCGTGCAGGGATATCCGGTGAGCGTGATCCTGCGAGGGATCGAAATCGCCCGCGACGGCGCTCCGGTGGGCCGCGCCTTGGGTGAGTTTTGCAGGCCGCCAATTTCGCGCTGAATGGTCAGACCGGCGCGAGACCACACTCAGAAGGAAGCATCAACATGGAACGCAAGCAGAGAATTTCGAGCCCTCTGGTCGCAGAGGCGGCCCCTGGGCTCTGGTCCAACGCAATGCAGGTGGGCGACATTCTCTACATCTCGGGGACGACCGCGCGCGGACTTGATGGCCAGACGATCGCAGGCGTCGGCGAGTATGAGCAGACCCGGACCATCTTCACCAAGATGAAACACCTGATCGAAGCGGCCGGCGGACGCATGGACGACATGGTCAAGATGAACATCTTTGTTACGGACATCTCGAAAAATACCGAGGTTTGGCGGGCCCGGAAAGAGTTCTTCCAGGGCGACTTCCCGACCAGTACGCTCGTTGAAATCAGCCGGCTCGCAAAACCAGAGATCAAGGTGGAGATCGACGCAGTGGTGCACATTGGCTGCTCCACCAACGATTGATCGGGTGCAGCCCAGCTCAGATCGCCCGGGATGCGCAGCCTGAGCGTCCTTTGACGCGGCGGGCTCCCCTGGAGCGAGCCGATCCTCGGCCCTGGGCCTTGGCTGGGGCCGCGGCCCGGCCCGAAGCCCTGCCCCGTTGTACCGACGCCGCCCGGTCAACGCTGCGATGCGATCTCCCTGCGCCTGCGGCGCGCGAGGATCCATGCTGAGTTCAATCCAGCCAGCACCATGACAGGCCATAAAAAGGTGCACACCATCACCCAGAACAGTCGGGGTCCGAGCGAAGCGGCCGACGCGTCGCGCTCATGGGCGCGCGTGGGCCCCTCGCTGAAGAGGTGGCGCCTGGAAAACGATCCCAAACCAAAGCACGCACCCATCAGCAAAAAGACGGCGATGTAGGTATTCACGGGAAGCCTCATTTCATTAGTCATCAAAAGATTACACTTGCCGTGTACTTATATCGGTACACACCCCTTGGGTTCGTGAGGTTGAATGCCTCAGGCCGGCGAGCCGCATTGGGCCCAGTCCCGACCGAGCCCCGCTCGCCTCAAGTCTGCTAAGGTGGCGCCGTCACAAAAGCTCAGTTACAGCCGAGGAGACCGCTAATGAAGAGAATGCATAGTTGCCTGCGAAAAACGGCATGCATTGCTGCCGTGACCGCTCTGATGGCGTCAGCGACTGCGATCGCTCAGCCGCAACAGGCGAGGATTGTCGTCGGCTTCCCGCCGGGAGGTTCGGCCGATATCACCGCCCGATTGATCGCGGACCAGCTGAAGGACAGCCTGAGCATTCCGGTGCGGGTCGAGAATCGCGCCGGAGCCGGCGGTCGGGTCGCGGCGCAGCATGTCAAGGAATCCGAGCCGGATGGCGGCACGATGATGGTCGTGCCCGTCGCAGTCATGGTCATTCAGCCCATGGTCTTTAGCGGTCTGAAGTACGACACGGTGCGCGACTTCACCCCTCTGTCCACGGCAGTCACATTCCCGCTCGCGATTTCCGTCAGCTCCGCCAACCCTTCGCGGGATCTGAAATCACTCGCCCAGTGGCTTCGCGCAAACCCGGACAAGGCAAACTTTGGAACGCCCGGCGCGGGATCCCTGCCGCATTTCTTCGGTGGCATTCTGGCCCAGAAACTGGGCGTTGATCTCACCCATGTTCCGTTCCAGGGAGGCGCGCCGCTACTGGTGAACCTGATCGGTCAACAGATCGGGATCGGGATCGACACGCCTGCGGAATTTGCCGAGAACCATCGGGCCGGAAAGGTTCGGGTGATCGCGACCACCGCGACCACTCGATCCGCTCAATTCCCAGAGGTTCAAACGCTGCGCGAGCAGGGGCTGGACATTGATGCAAGCGCCTGGTTCGGAGTGTTCGCCCCCGCTGGGATGCGGCCTGAACTCGCCGCGAAACTCAGCGCGGCATTGGGTCAGGCCCTACGCAATCCCGGCGTCGTCGAACGCCTGGGTTCTCTAGGGTTGACCGCATCGCCCGGAACGCCCGAGGAACTGCGGGACCGGATGGCTCGTGACACAGCATTGTGGGGGCCCGCCGTCAAGGCGAGCGGCTTCAAGGCGGAGTAGCGCCCCACGCCGCAGTCGGTTTCCGAGCGCGGTGAGCGAATCGCCGCGTCATTTCATAGATCGATCACGATCGCAGCGTCTGGAGCGCGCGCCCGCGAGCAGCAGAGCAGCATCGTTGACTGACGTTGGGCAGCACTGAGGACATAGTCACGGTGCTCGACATCACCCTGAATCAAGGGCACCGCGCACACTCCGCAGATACCGTCCGAGCATTTGATATCAACGGGCCTGCCCGCCTCGATCAGAGCCTGCGCAGCTGACTGATCCGCGCGGACCGTCACACTTGCACCGGCACGCGCCAATCGAAGCGCGAAAGGATGATCGATGCGCTCGGGTGCCGCAGGGGCGGCAAAATACTCGCGGTGCAGATGGTCGTCCGGCCAGCCCCTGGAGCGAGCCGTATCAAACACGGCCTCCATGTAGGTCGACGAGCCACACACATACAAGTGTTGACCCTCGGACCAGACTCCGATGACTTCGCCAAGATCGATCCGTCCGCCTTCCGCGCTGAAATGGAAATGCACCCGGTTCGCCCAGGGCACCTTCTCAAGATCTTCGACAAACGCGGCTTGGTGGCGCGAGCGCGCACTGTAGTGCAAGATAAATTCGGCGCCCGCGGCATGGAGTTCGTGCCCCATTGCGATCATTGGCGTGACGCCGATGCCGCCTGCGAGCAGCAACGAACGCCGGGCTCCCCGAACCACAGGGAAGTGATTGACCGGGGGTGTCACAAAGACGCGACGCCCCGCCCGAAAGGCTCGGTGCATCAGGGTAGACCCTCCCCTCCCCTGGGTTTCGCGCAACACTCCTAGGACATAGCGGCTTCGATCCGCAGGATCACCCGCAAGACTGTAAGACCGTCGATACTCCGGGGCGATGACGACGTCGATATGAGAGCCCGCCTCAAACGCAGGCAGCGGCGCACCATCTTCGCGTTCGAATTCGTAGCGTGCAATCTCCTGCGTCATCTCTGCGCGTCGCCGGAGCACGACCGGAAAGACCGGCGCCGGTCCTTCGGGCATCCGGAACTGCGGAACCAATCCGTCGGTTTCCCCCCGTTGCAGTCGCTCACGGTAGACTTTGGGCGTCAGTAACTCGCGATAGCGGCGAATACCCGCCTCTCGATCGAGCGGCGATGCGATCGGGTAAGGCGCGGGCATCATATCGGCCGGGTAGACCGCCAGTGTCTGGTCCTCGTAGCGCACTTTCAATGATCGACTCAGTCCGCGCGCGTTCACCTGACGCGCCTTGACATAGCGACCGCTCTTGCGATCCAGTTCGAGGTCCCACCACCATTTCTTGACCGGGTTGATACTGCCTCGCCCCAGGCTGTCGTCCAGCCTTGCCAGCAGAGGCGCAGCCCCCGGCATGTGCATCGCAATCCACCGAAAGCCGGCCTCAGCGAACAGCCCCTCGAGGTTCCAGGGGCAGGTCTTCATGCAACGGCCGCACATCCCGCCCGCCTGATTGGTCACCCGGTAGCGAGCGCATTTCTCCGCGTCCGATTTCCAGATCTCATAGCCGTTGTACATCAGCTTGGGGCCTGCAGTAATGGCGCCGGAGGGGCATTCGCGCGCGCACTTGTTACAGCCTTCGCAGAATCGCTGAAGCCCGAAATCGATCGGCCGGTCGGCGAGCATTGGCAGATCGGTGGTGACCGTGCCCGACTTCAATCGCGGCCCGAGGTAAGGGTTAAGGATGACCTCACCGATTCGACTGACCTCGCCCAGACCCGAAAGCAGCAACAGCGGGGGCTGCAGGACATCCCCGTCGATGACCGAATGGACCCGCGCACTGTAGCCCAGTCTG
>JBIKVK010000200.1:0-6354 GCA_044356835.1 Burkholderiaceae bacterium | reverse complement strand
ATACGCCGACCCTGGGCCGCGACCTGTTCTCGGCGGGCATGGTCATGCTCGAGGCGGCGCTTCGGGCCAAGGGTCATGATGGCGAAGCAGACAGAATCACCTTGATCAACGGGCAACCGCAACAAAAAAATATCTACACCGCGGGGATGCGGGGCGAGGCCCTGCTGAGGATAAGAAACGAGAAGGGTGAATATGAGGAGGGTATCCTCGACAACATGAAGGCGCGGCTCAAGTTTGCCGATGGCGGAGTCGAAGATTTTGCGATTCTGTGCATCAAGACCTCGCTCGAATACGAGACGCAACGAGTGGAGAACGGCGTCAAAAAATTCGAGCGCTACAGCGATGACGCCGGGCCCAATCACCCGATGAACAAACTCAAACGACACCCGCTGATGAACCCGGCCGAGTAAAGGCCGACAGGAGCATTCGAATGGACTCCGACTGGAACAAGCCGAGCGAGAATGCCCCCTCGATGGGACGAAGAGCCGCCTCCGCTTCGATCGCTGCGGCGCTCTGTTCGATTGCCGGTCTGGCGCGCTCGGGCGATGCGCATGCCCAAAGCTGGCCGAGTAAACCCGTCCGGATGATCGTCCCGTACGGCGCAGGCAATCAGGCGGATCAGGTGGCCCGGGTGCTCGCGGACAGCCTCTCCAAATCCTGGGGTCAGCCCGTCGTGGTTGAAAACGTCGCAGGTGCAGGCGGCGCGATCGGGGTCGGCCAAATTGCCCGCGCAGCGCCTGACGGCTACACGATCGGCATCGCTGCAATCGCTGCGCTCGCGATCACGCCGCATATGCAGAAGGCGCCCTACGACCCGCTCGTCGACTTGATGCCTCTGGCGGGCGCCAGCGTTGCGAGCGGGAGCGTGTTCGTGGTGCATGCCGGTTTGGGTGTCACACGTCTGGACGAGCTGGTCCGGCTGGCCCGCAGCCGAGTCGACAAGCCGCTGCTCTATTACTCGCCGGGCAACGGCACGATTCCCCATCTCAATATGGAAATCTTGCGCAAGGCCCTCGATTTTCCGGCGACTCACGTGCCATATCGCACCGCCGCCGCGGGCACGACCGATCTGATGTCGGGCGAAGTCGACATGGCGCTGGACAATCTTTCGGTACAGCGCGCGGCGATCGATTCCGGCAAGGTCAGGGCCATTTTTACCCCCAACCCGCAACGACTGGCCGCACTGCCCGGAGTCCCCACCCTGGCCGAACTCAACGCGGGGGTCGAGCTGCCGAGCGCCTGGCAGTCCATCCACGGGCCCAAAGGGCTGCCCTCGGCGATCGCCGACCGTATTGCGCGCGATGTGCTCGAAATCGTCTCCTCTGCCGACTATGCGCGCCGCATGCCCCCGGGCACAGAAGCGCTGCCCCTCGATCGCGAGGCGGTTGCCAAGCGCATCCGGAACGAGCATCGGCGCTTCGGTGTCGTTGTCAACGAACTGGGCCTGCGAAGCTGATGGGCGATAACGCCTTGACGCGCTGGTCAGCCGTCAGGCTGCCCGGAAACCCCATCATCACGCCGGGCCTGCACCCCAGGATCGGGGCCAATATCCAGGGGCCCAGCTTGATCCGAGTGCCCGATTGGGTCTGCAGCCCCCTGGGGCGCTACTACCTGTATTTCGCCGATCACAAGGGGGACCACATCCGCCTCGCCTACTCGGACGCCCTCGAAGGTCCGTGGCGCATTTATGCGCCCGGGGCGTTGTCGCTTGCGGAATCCCTTTATCCGACCCAAACCCTCGGTCCACCGGCGCCGGATACCGTTCTGGCGCCCCGGGCCGACTGGGCCCCCGAGGGCACACCCGGCATTCCCAGCCGCCTCGAAGATGCGACCATCCCGCACATTGCATCGCCCGACGTCCTCATCGACGACGACCGGCGCGAGATCAGGATGTATTTCCATGGCCTGGCGGGCTTTGCCGAGCAGCGCACCCGAGTGGCCCTTTCAAAGAACGGCCTCCATTTCCGTCCACAAGCCCCGCTGCTCGGGCCTTCCTACTTCCGAGTGTTCAGGCATGGTGGTGCCCACTACGCGCTGGTGATGCCGGGGGTACTGTACCGGTCCGAAGACGGCCTGGACGGCTTCGAACGTGGCCCGGATTTGTTTTCCGAATCCAGACAACGGCACAGCGCGGTGCTCGTCCAAGGCGACACCCTGTGGGTGTTCTGGACCCGGGTGGCCGATGCGCCCGAGCGGATCTACGTATCGCGGGTCGATCTGTCCGGCCCATGGCAGCAATGGCGGGCTGAGCCCCCCGCGGAATTGATGCGTCCCGAAACCCCGTGGGAGGGCGCGGATTTGCCCCTTGAGCGCTCCTGGCGATCCGCGATCGAGCCCCCCGTGAACCAGTTGCGTGACCCTGCGATCCATGTCGAAGGGGATCAGGTGTGGCTGCTCTACGCAGTCCAGGGCGAACACGGAATCGCCATCGCCCGGCTCCAGCGCACGTCGTAAAGCGCGACAGCGCTCTTCCATCCGTCAAGCTTGGACACCGCCCGTCGCAGTGGGCGGTGCTGCAATGCACCGCGGTCAAGTCTCGCGCCTCAACGCGCGCGCATGCTCGCCTCTCGTATTCATGCACGCGAGGAGCAACGCGATGGACTCAAAACACCCGACCGCAGGTGGGCCTCGGCTGCGAAGCGCATGGCTCACGGTCTCGGTCGCAACCATCGCGGTCGCGACGGCCTTGTTCGTCAGCGACTGCGGGGGCAGCCGGAATCACAACAACAACAGCAACAGCACTTCGAACAGCACCGCAACGACCGCCGCGGCTCAGAACGGGGTGCCCGGCCCGATCGCCCAGCGCGATTCGCAGCTTGCGAGTGCCACACTGGCGAGCGCATTGCCGGTACCGCTCTATGGGGTCACGATCGACGACATCAGCGGGCTGCCGTCCATCATCGAAGCCCTGAGACGTCTGGCCCGAAAACCGACCGCCCGGATCGTGTTCGACGAAACCGTGGGGCCCGCTTACTACCGCAACCCGGCCATCGAACTCTCCGCGGTGAGCTATCTGATGGGCGAGATCCTGGACTCGGCCTACGTCAGGAAAATCAGCGTCAGGGGATATCTGAACCGCACGACACGCTATCTGGATTCAATGGGCGAGGTGATCCACATCTGGGAAGTCGGCAACGAGGCGAACGGCGAGTGGCTGGGCAAGACGGCCGATGTGGTCGCAAAAATCAGCGGCGCCTATGACCTGGTCAAGGCCCGTGGGAAGACCACCGCTCTGACCCTCTACTACAACGAGGATTGCTGGTCACGTCGCGCGAACGAAATGTTCACCTGGACGCAGGCCAATATCCCCACCCGCATGAAGCAGGGCCTCGACTATGTCCTGGTGAGCTATTACGAGGAGGATTGCAATGATCTGCGCCCGGATTGGCCGACCGTATTTGCCAAACTCGCGGCGATGTTTCCGAACTCGCGGATCGGCTTTGGCGAAATCGGCAGCAGTGACCCTGATCGCAAGGCGGAACTCCTGACCCGCTACTACACGATGAAAATCGATCAGCCCAACTATATTGGCGGGCATTTCTGGTGGTATTTCCGGGAAGACATGGTGCCGTGGACCGAACCGCTCTGGTCCACCTTGAACAGCGCCATTCAGTCGCAGTGAGCGTGAACGTGCTTGACATTTCCGGAGGGGATGTCGAGACTCGCGCGAAGGTCGTCTGGGGCAAGGCTTTCGCGCGGGCCATCCGGTACGGTGAATCCCGACGTTCGGCAACTGGGGAGTGCGCGACTCGCGGGAGATTGCGGTTTGACCCTTCACTCACGGTCCGATTCGGGACGAGATCCGACCGGCGACCGATACCCGGCGATCCATCGAGATTTTCGATGGGCGGTAACGCAGCAGTTCAATATCGCCGAGGTGTGCTCGATTCGGTGGGCTCGCGAGCAGCCTCATGCGGTCGCAATCCGCTGGGAGCATGAGGACGGACGCCGGCGGGCTTTCAGTTACCGCGACCTCCAGCGAGCCGCTGACCGGCTATCGCACGCGCTGTCCAGGCTGGGGATCGGCCGCGGAGACCGGGTCGCAGTGGTCATGCCCCAGCGCTTCGAGACAGCGGTTGCCCACATCGCGATTTACCAGCTGGGCGCCGTGGCCATGCCCCTTTCGATGCTGTTCGGACCCGAGGCACTCGCCTACCGATTCGAACACAGTGAAACCACGCTGGCACTGGTCGATGAGAGTGCGATTGATGCCGTGCTCCGCGCTCGGTCCGATTGCCCGCGCCTCAGCCGCATCATTGCAGTCGGAGCGGCGCAGGGACGGGGCGATCTGGACTGGGATCGTCTGCTCGACTGCGAGGACGAACCCTTCAACTGCGTGCGGACCGCAGCCGATGACCCGGCCGTGCTGATCTACACCAGCGGCACCACCGGCCCCCCGAAAGGTGCACTCATTCCGCACCGCGCTCTGATCGGCAATCTGAGCGGTTTCATCTGCAGTCAGAACGGCTTCGGTTTCAGCTCACCCGACCCGGACCGCTCCGATGCTCAGGACGGTATCGACGGGGCCGAGCACTCGGCCGCATGGGCCCCCAGCGCAAGGGAACGCCCCGGGGCACCGGGTCCAGAATCCAGCGGGTGGAGCTCTTCGGCGGTCCTCTGGTCGCCCGCCGACTGGGCCTGGACAGGTGGCCTGATGGATGCGCTCCTGCCCACGCTCTACTTCGGTCGCGAAATCGTCGCTTTTCAGGGACGGTTCACTCCGGAACGGGCCTTCGAACTCTTGCAGCGGTATCAGGTGACCCACAGCTTTCTGTTCCCGACCGCACTCAAGGCCATGATGAAGGCGGTGCCGGAACCTAGGACGCGGTACGCGCTGAATTTGCAGGCCATCATGAGCGCGGGCGAGGCGGTGGGCGATACCGTTTTTGCCTGGTGCCGAGACGCTCTTGATGTCACGGTCAACGAAATGTTTGGCCAGACCGAGGTCAACTACATTGTCGGCAACTGTACGGTGCTCTTTGACGGCTTGGGCCGCAGCGCGCCCGGCTGGCCGGCTCGCGCGGGAAGCATGGGGCGGGCCTACCCAGGCCATCGCGTTGCAGTCATCGATGAAGCCGGCATCGAGTGCCCTCGGGGCACCCCGGGAGAAATCGCGGTTCACCGGCGAGACATTCACGGCCATCCGGATCCGGTGTTCTTCCTTGGCTACTGGAAAAACGACGAGGCCACCCGCGCCAAGTTCACTGGTTCGCCCGACGACAGCTGGTGCCGTACCGGCGACATGGCGGTCATGGATGCAGATGGTTATCTCTGGTACCAGGGGCGCAGTGACGATATGTTCAAGGCAGCCGGCTACCGGATCGGGCCCAGCGAGATCGAGAACTGCCTGGTTCGACATCCCGCAGTGGCCAATGCGGCCGTGGTGCCCAAACCCGATCCCGAGCGCGGGGCCGTCGTCAAGGCGTACGTGGTGCTTGCGCAGGGATTCAAGGGCACCAACGCTCTGGTCGCCGATCTTCAGGATCACGTTCGAGGTCGGCTCGCGCCCTATGAGTATCCCAAAGAGATCGAGTTCATCGGCAGTCTGCCCATGACCACCACGGGCAAGGTTCAGCGCCGGCTGCTGCGTCTGCGGGAGGAAGAGCGGGCACGGGCGGTCCAGGCGCCCGACGGCTGACTCAAGTCGACGGCCGATCTCGCGCCAGGGCCTTGGCAAATCGCCGCAATCGCGAATCGATGAAGCCGTAGTCCTCCAGAGCGCGCCAGGTATTGATCGCATATTCTCGGTTTGGACCGCGCACGCCCTCGCAACAGGTGAGCTTGCGCAGCACCTCATCGTCGCTGAGCCTCTCATAGCGCGGACTGCTGCGATCGGCCACAAAGGCCAGCGCCGAAGCGCGTGCGCCACTGGCGAGACCGATCTGCAACACGCGCGGCACATAGACCCGGTCATGCAGGGTGGGCATCTCGCGATCGAAGATCCGGTGAAGCGATTGGGACCGGGTCGCCGTCCTCAAACGATAGGCCAGACCGACACAGGTGCCACCCCGGTCCAGCCCAAGCACCACGCCAGGCTGCTCGGGCGTACCGCGATATCGCGTGGACAAAATGCAGAACGATCGGTGAAACCCGGATAGCCGCGCCGGCTCGCTCAGCTCAAAATCGAAATCGGGATTCCAGATCAGGGAGCCGTACGCAAAGATCCAGTCCACCGTCACGTCGGCCGGGCTCTCGATGGGGTGGGTTTTCATGGGGTCAAAATTGTAAGACGCTTCGCCCCCTTTGAGCGATGATTTCGTATTCCCGTTCCTGGATCGCCCGAGCTCACCGATGCCCTCCGCACCCCTCTTTCAACCTGCCCCCTGGACCCTGTTCAACACCCCGATCCTGAGC
>JBIKVK010000199.1:0-6385 GCA_044356835.1 Burkholderiaceae bacterium | reverse complement strand
GGTCCCCCACAGGACCTGGTCCCCATGTTGTCGGTGCGCTTCCCCTCGCTTGTAATGTCGCTCTTGTTCGGCTCGCCCTACGAAGATCACGAATTCATCATCGCCTGCGCCGCCGCCCGGCATGGCCTGACCCAATCCGTTGAAGAGGCCGAGCGGCGCGCGCGCGAACTCGCCGAATATGTGGGTCGGCTGATCGACGCCCGCATGGCTGAACCGCGCGACGACATGCTCTCGCGAATCATCGCCGAGCATGTTCGCCCTGGACACCTCAGTCGCGACGAATTTGCCGAGATCGGCGCCATGATTCTTCGCGCGGGGCATGACACGACCACCAATATGATCAGCATGGGCACGCTGCTCCTCATGCGAGACGATGCTCTGCGCCAAAGGCTCATCGAGCGGCCGGCCGATATTCGCCCCGCCGTGGAGGAATTCCTGCGTTACGTCAGCCCGGTCCAGTTTTCCCCGCGCCGGGTTGCTCGGGTCGATATGGAGCTGGCCGGGGTCAAAATCCGCGCCGGTGAAGGGCTTTTCATATCGCTTCCTTCGGCGAATCGGGATGAGCGTGCCTTTTCAGAGCCAGACCGGATCGACATCGATCGGGACCATTCACGCCACCTGACCTTCGGTTTCGGCATTCATCAATGCCTGGGTCAAGTTCTGGCCCGGGTCGAGCTGCAGGTCGTTTTTTCGGTCCTTCTGGCCCGGCTGCCCGGGTTGCGGTGCGCGGTGCCCATCGAGGACATTCGCTTCAAGGACGATATGCAGATCTACGGAGTCCACAATTTGCCCGTGACTTGGTGAATGGCCCGGTTCCTGCCGGGTGATCCCGCCAAGGGGCGGTACACTTCGCCCTGTTCAATCGCGGTGCCAGCGGGGGATGAACTTGAAAGTGATCGTCGATGAGGCCAAGTGCGTGGGCGCTGGCCAGTGTGTCTGGGTTGCCCCTCAGGTGTTCGACCAGCGCGAGAGCGACGGGATCGTGATCCTGCTCCAGGCGGAGCCCCCGCCGGAACTTCACGACTTCGTGCGGGAGGCGGTCGCGGTGTGCCCTGCGGCAGCGATTCGAATCGAGGAATGAGTCAATCAAGGAGACCAGTGATGTCCAAACGTGCATTGATCAAGGGGCTCGCCGCAGCCGTGCTGATGGGTTCGGCCGGGATCGCAGTGGCCCAGGAATTTCCGTCCAAGCCCATCCGTCTGGTGATCCCGTTCCCCCCGGGCGGCGGCACCGACTTCGTTTCCCGCATTGTCGGTACGAGGCTCGGAGAGATGACGGGCTGGAATGTCGTTCTGGAAAACCGTCCGGGCGCGGGGGGTAACATCGCGATCGAATCGGTTTCGAAGGCCCCGGCTGACGGATACACGATCGTGATGGGCCAGTCTGACAATATGATGATGGGCCCGTATCTGTACACCAACCTCACCTACGATTCGGTCAAGAGCTTCGCACCGATCGCTGCAGTCTCGGTTGCTCCTCTGGTGATTGTCAGCAAGGTGGGTTCATCGATCACGGACCCGGTGTCGATGATTGCCAAGGGCAAAACGGCCCAGGGCCTCCTTTGGGCGCAGGCCGGTAACGGCACACTTGGGCATCTGTTCGGCGAGCAGTTCAAGGACGTCGCCGGCATTCGACTGACTCAGGTGCCCTACAAAGGCGCGGCGCCCGCCATCACGGATCTGATCGGAGGTTCGGTCGATGTGGCCATCCTGTCGATCGGGTCGGTCAGTCCCCATGTGCGATCGGGCAAAGTCCAGGCCGTGGCCGTCACGTCGGCCAAGCGATCCCCCGTGATGCCCGAGGTCAAGACGATGGCCGAAGGTGGCCTGTCTCAAATCGACGTCAATGTGTGGCTCGGGCTGTTTGCCCCGGCGGGTACCCCCGAGCCCATCGTCAAACGACTCAACGAGGCAGTCAACAAGGTACTCAAGGATACCGAGGTGGTTGGCAAGATCACGTCGGCGGGCGTTTCGATGGGCGGGGGCTCTCCGGGCGAGTTCGCTGCGTTCGTCAAGACCGACTATGAGCGTTGGGGCGACATCGTGCGCAAGTCCGGAGTGAAGCTGGACTAAACAGGGCATTCACCGTGCAGCTCGATGGGATCCGGGTCATCGACCTGACCCGGATCCTGTCCGGTCCGTTCTGTTCGATGTTCCTCGCCGACATGGGTGCTGAGGTCATCAAGATCGAGGACCCGGACGGAGGCGATCCGATTCGACACCAGGGTGGAACAACGCCCGACGGTTATTCGCTGTACTTCGCGAGTTTCAACCGAAACAAGCGCTCGGTCACGCTTGATCTGCGCAGCGAAGGCGGTCGGGCAGTACTTCACAAACTCATCGCAAACGCGGATGTGCTGGTCGATAACTATCGGCCAGGCGTGCTGGACCGAATGGGCTTCGGACGGCCTGTCCTCCAGTCGATCAAGCCCGACCTGATCATCGCTCATGTGACGGGCTTCGGTCCAGATGGCCCGTACGCGGATCGACCTGCCTTCGACTTTATCGCCCAGGCTATGAGCGGATTCATGAGCGTGACGGGCGAAGCAGACGGCCCGCCCATGCGGGCCGGTCCGCCCGTATCAGATCTGGTCGCCGGGGCGTACGCGGCCATGGGCATTCTTGGGGCCCTTGTGCGTAGACACCGCACGGGCCAAGGCGAAGAACTCAGCACGGCATTGACCGACGGCATGATCAGCATGCTCGCCTTCATGGCCAGCAACTTTTTTGCGACCGGTCAGATCCCCGAGCGAACCGGGAACGACCACGGGCTGGTTGCACCCTATGGATTGTTCGAGGCGAGCGATGGTCAGGTGGCGATCGCCCCCAGCAATGACGCGGTCTACTTCAAGCTGCTGGACGCCCTGGGCATCCCGGAGCTGAGGGAACATCCTGATTTCCGCTCCCCCGCCGACCGATTTGCACGCCGGCCGGCGATCAACGAGAGGATCAACCAGGTCACCCGCACGCGTCCCATCGGGCACTGGATGCAGGTCCTGAACGCCGCGGGAGTCCCTTGTGGTCGAGTACTCGATCTGCGGCAGGTCTTCGATGATCCGCAGGTGCAGCACCAGCGCATGCGGGTCAGGATCGAACATCCCGTCCATGGCCCGATCGATGTGCTTGGATTCCCCATCAAGTTTTCGGATGAGCCGTGCCGCATCCATCGGCTTCCGCCGGAGCTCGGCGGCGACAACGATGCCGTTCTGAGCTCCCTGGGTTACTCGCCCGAAGCGATCGCCGCGCTTCGGCGGGACCGTATCATTTGAATCTCAATGCGTCCTACACCGGAGCCCGGCATGCATCCCCTGGACCAGCAATCGGAGCGTTTCGTCCTCGTCACCGAGTCGGGTACGAGAGACGGCTTTCAGGCTGAGCGCAACTTCATCCCGACTGAAACCAAGATTGCCGTCATCAATGCCCTGATCGATGCCGGCGTCCGATCGATCGAGGCTACATCCTTCGTTTCACCGCGCGCGATCCCGCAGCTGGCGGATGCGGCCGACGTGCTCGGCCAGGTCGACCGGCGGTCCGGGGTTCGGCTGACTGCACTGGTCCCCAACGCACGGGGTGCGGAGCGCGCCGCCGCGGCCAAGATCGACGCCATGATCTGTTTCGTTTCGGCGAGCGAGAGTCACTGCCAGGCGAACCTCAACAAGCCGATTTCGGCCGCCCTCAACGACGTCGCAGAATTCCTTCCGATTGCCCGGCAGTTCGGCATCACGGTCCGGGGGGCCATCGCGACGGCCTTTGGCTGCCCCTTCGAAGGCGAGGTGGAGCCGGACGCCCTGCTGCGGATCGCGGAGTTTTACCAGGCCCACGGCATCGACGAACTGACGCTGGGGGACACCACCGGCATGGCCACGCCTCCGGTGGTGGAGCGGGCCGTGACTGCGCTCCTCGACCGTTTCCCGCGGCTTCGGATCGCGCTCCACTTTCACAACACCCGCGGCGTGGGCCTGGCCTGCGTGATGACCGGCCTGCAGTTGGGTATCCGTGAATATGAAGCCGCCATTGGCGGACTGGGCGGTTGCCCCTTTGCCCCTGGAGCCACGGGCAACATCTGCACCGAAGATCTGGTGTATCTGCTGCATGAGAGCGGCTACGAGACCGGCATCGATCTCGACAAGCTGTGCGAGGTGGCGCGTCAGGTCGAGGCGGTGATCGGCCGTACGCTGCCCGGCCAAGTGATGCGCGCAGGGCCTCGCCTCAAGCGGACGCCGCTGGACCAGGTACGTCGCGCTGTCGGCTGACAACGCAGCCCTGGGACTCCATGATGCGAACCAGGGCCCAGAGGGCCTGGTTCGCCGGAGTCGCGACGCCCAGCGCTCGCCCGTCCTTGACCACCTGACCGTTGATCCAGTCGATTTCACTGGGTCGCCCGCGCGCAAGATCCTGAGCGGTCGACGAGCGCTGTGTCGGCATGGTCTGCGCGATCCGGGCAATCGCCGCCTCAGAGTCCTCATGAAAACGAACCCCCTGAGCGGTGCCCACTGAAACAACTTCAGCCGCCACGGTCCGCATCAGATCGATCATTTCGCTTGAACCGCTGAGGGTCGCGTAATCCAACTGCGTGATCGCCGACAGGGCGTTATAGCAACAGTTGGCCAGGAGTTTGGCCCACATCGCATCCACAATGCGATCGGACAGCTCAACGGGAATAGACGCTGCCCGGAAGGCCTCGACGATCCCGCGCAGACGTGCTGGGGCAATCGGCCGCTCAGGCCAGGGGCCCATCCGCAAGGCCCCTCCACCCTTGTGGATCAGTTCGCCGGGCGCCACCAGATCGGTGGCCACATAAACCACGGTGGGCACCACAGCCTGCTCGAGTTCAGCGGCAATGACTGCCGGGTTGGCCACGCCGTTTTGCAGACTGAGGACCACGCTGTCACGCGCCAGCAGGGGCTTCAAGGCTCGGGCCGTCCCGGCCGAATCACGCGACTTGACGCAAAAGAGCACGATCGTCGATTCGCAGACGGCCGTAATCTCGGTGCTGGCTTCGACTTGAACGACCGTCTCGCCGTCGGTCCGACGGATCCGCAAGCCCCGCTCGCGAACGGCGCGGACATGCGCCTCGCGTCCGATCAAGGTGACCGGCCAACCGGCCAGGGCCAGCAGCCCTCCGTAATAGCTGCCTACGGCGCCGGCCCCCACTACCGCGATCCGCTCCATACCCCTCTCCAATCGGGTGATAATGCAGGTCTTGTCCGGACGGCACTCTAATCCAATGCGATCGCCCATCACCGCACATACCCACTTCATTGCTCATCGAAACGAACCTGCGCTCGATGGTCGAACACTGGATATGCTCGATCCGTCGTCTGGCGAGGTGAGTTCAACCATCGCCCGCGGCTCGGCCGCCGACATCGATCGAGCTGTCGCGAGCGCCCGTGCGGCCTTCGAGGGGGACTGGGGGACGTTCTCCGCCCTGGAACGGGGACGCGCGCTGCGGCGTTTGGCCGACGCCGTGCTGTCAGAACAGGACGCCCTGGCCCGCCTCGAGGCCCAGGACACCGGGAAACCCCTCCGGCAGGCTCGCGCCGATGCGATCGCCCTTGCGCGCTACTTTGAGTTTTATGCCGGCGCGGCCGACAAGCTGCACGGCGAGACGATTCCATCAGCGATCGGCCATACAGTGCTCACAATCCGCGAACCGCACGGGGTCACCGGCCACATCGTTCCGTGGAATTACCCGATGCAGATTTTCGGGCGATCGGTGGGTGCGGCGCTGGCCACTGGAAATGCCTGCGTCGTCAAGCCCGCAGAACTCGCCTGCAGATCGCTCCTGCGCACGGCCGAGTTGGCGGCCGGGGTGGGATTCCCGCCCGGTGCGCTCAATATCGTCACCGGCCTGGGCAGCGAGGCGGGTCAGTCGCTCGCCGATCACCCGGGCATCGACCATATCTCGTTTACGGGATCGACAGCCACCGGGGCCCGGGTGGCTGAGGCGGCGGCGCGACGACACAGTCCGGTGACCCTGGAGCTGGGGGGCAAATCGCCGCAGATCGTATTTGCCGATGCCGATCTTGATGTGGCCGTTCCAGTGATCGTGAACGCGATCATTCAGAATGCCGGCCAGACCTGCTCGGCAGGGAGCCGGGTTCTGGTCGAGCAACGCATCGAGAACGACCTCCTTGCACGGCTCGCGTCTGCCTTTGAGTCGCTGCGCGCCGGACCCTCGAGCGCCGATCTCGACCTGGGCCCCTTGATCTCGGATCGTCAGCGCCATCTGGTCCAGGGGTTTCTTGATCAGGCTCGCGCGAGCGGCATCGCGACACTGGCCCGCGGCAAGATCGTGCCTGAGGCTCCAGCTGGGGGGTTCTACCTCGCTCCCGCGCTACTCACGGGAGTCCCGGACGACCACTCCGTATGGCAGCAGGAGATT